>NZ_CAJMZC010000004.1:0-432465 GCF_905220215.1 Paraburkholderia sp. J12 | reverse complement strand
TCCATCGATGCGGCCTTTCGCTTTTGGCGACGCTTACGCGGCGAGCGTGGCGTTCAGCGTGATCTTCGCGTTGTTGGCGAAGAGTTTGGAGATGGGGCAGTTTTCCTTCGCCCCCGTGGCGAGCTTTTCGAACGTGGCCTGATCGATGCCCGGAATCTTCGCGGTCATGTCCAGATGGCACGCCGTGATCGCAAAGCCTTCGCCCACCTTGTCGAGCGTCACCGTGGACTTCGTCTCGATGCTGTCCGCCTTGAAGCCCGCGTTGGTGAGAAAGAGCGAGAACGCCATCGTGAAGCAGCCCGCATGGGCCGCACCGACGAGTTCCTCGGGGTTCGTGCCGGGGCCGCCTTCGAAACGCGAGGCGAAGCCATAGGGCGCGTCCTTGAGCACGCCGGTTTGCGTGGAAATGGTGCCCTGGCCGTCCTTGATGCCGCCGTGCCATTTTGCCGATGCTGTCTTCTGCATGATGCGTCTCCGTGGTGCCGAGGGGAAAGAGGCGGGCCGCAAGGCGCGTGCCTCGCCTGCTCAAGGTCGCGGCTGTCCGGCGTACCAGGCCGCCGCGGCGTCGATTTCGTCGGGGGTCATGTTGCGCGCGACATTACGCATCTGTTCGGAGATGTCGTTGTGACGCGTGCCGTTGGCGAACGCCGTCAACTGCGCTTTCGTATAGGCGGTTGGCAGTCCGTCGAGCCAGGGGCTGCCGGTCTTGTGGTCGACGTCGCCGTGGCACGCAGCGCACGCGGGAATATTGCGCAGCGGTGCGCCGTGCGCGACGATGCCCGGCATCTCGCCGCGCGCGGATGCCGCCGGCGGCAAAGAAGCGTAGTAGGCCGCCAGGTCGCGCATGTCCTGATCGGAGAGATTGCGCGCCATGGGCGACATCACGGCGCTCTGCCGCGCGCCGCTCTGGAAGTCCTGGAGTTCCTTGTAGACCACCGTGGCGTACTGGCCCGCGAGATTCGGCGAATTGGCATCGCTCATGCCGCGCGGACCGTGGCACATCGTGCAGCGCAGCGCGAGCGTGGCGCCGCGTCCCACCGAAAGACTCGTGGCGTCGTCGAACATATGCGGCGTGAGCTCGACCGTGCTCACGCGGTAGGCCGGCTCGACGGGCGACTGCGGGCCCAGCCATTGGCGCGGCGCGCCCGCCGCGCTGCAGATCGCGTTCCAGATGCCCTGGAACTGCGCGTCGTGCTGCGCCGAGGGCAGCCACACGAAGCCGATCAGGGCCGCTACGACGAACACGGCCACCGTCGCGCCCACGCTCGCGCGAAACCAGGGATTGCGTAACGAGAACAACGGCGCCTCGTTCATCGCGGCGCTCCAATCGGGATCGCGGGCACAGACGTATCGTCGCGTGCGAGCAGTTGCGCGATCGGATAGCCGTAGTTCGCAACGGTCAGGGCGACCATCAGCACGATCCACAATGCGAAGCTGTTGAGCGCCACGGGTAGCGCGGGCGACTCGTGCACGGGCGTGCTGAAGCGGTACTCCTCGGGCGCGGCCGCGCGGCCGCGATGGCCTTGCAGCAGCACGATGAAGAACAGGATTGCCGACGCCACCAGAATGAGCCCGCCCACGGCCGAGATCGCCACGAGGATGGCTTGCGGCGCGAGCGCCGGATCGCTGTAGTCGTAGTAGGCCATGCGGCGCGGCATGCCCATGATGCCGACGAGGTGCCACGGAAACGTGGTGACGATCATGCCGATGAACCACAGCGAGAGCTGCCAGCGTATCAGACGCCAGTTCGTGAGTGCGCGACCCGTGATCTGCGGCCACAGGTCGTAGGCGATCGCGAAATACATGATGACGATCGCGCCGCCATAGATCAGATGGAAATGGCCCGTGATCCACTGCGTGTTGTGGATCGGCTGGTCGAGCTGGTAGCTCATGTTGATGAGGCCGCCCGCGCCGCCGAAGCCGAGCATCACGAACGAGAACGCCACGGCGAGCATCTGCGGGTTGTGCCACGGCAGCTTCGCCAGCCAGCCGAACACGCCCTTGCCGCCGCGCAGGCGTCCCGCGATTTCAACCGAAGCGCAGATCGTGAAGACCGTGAGCAGCGTGGGCACCGCCACGAGCGCCGTGAATACCGACTGCACGAACTTGAAGCCCGAGCCCACCTGCGGATCGGTGAAGAGGTGGTGCAGACCGATCGGCATGGCCACCACGAGGAACAGGATGAACGAGATGCGCGCCATCGAATCGCTGTAGAGCCGCCCGCCGATCGCGCGCGGCACGATCGTGTAGTAGGCGATATACGCGGGCATGAGCCAGAAGTACACGATGGCGTGCAGCGTCCAGGAGAAGAAGATGCGGGCGAGGCCCGCGTCGATGGTATGGCGCAGGCCGAGCGCCACGGGCAGGATCTGGAACAGCACTTCGATCGCCGCGCCCACGGCGGTCCAGCCCCACAGATACGCGCCCGCCGTCGTGGCGAACATGGCGAGCGGCACGGGCTTGCCGGGATGATCGCGCTTCCAGCCGGCGACGTTGATGCCCATGAGTGCAACCCAGACCCACGAACCCACCACCACCAGCACGACGCCGATGTAGTAGAACGCGTTGCCGATCATCGGCGGATAGAAGGTGTAGAGCACCGAGGCGCGCCCCAGCGCCACGGGCACCGAAGCGGTGACGGCGCCGAGCGCGAGCAGGGCGAAACCGGCCCATGCCCAGCGCGCGCCCACGAGCGGGCGCTTGAGCGCAAGCTCGGTCACGGCGTAGCCGAAGCCCATGGCGATCAACGTGGGAAACACATAGCCCATCACCGTGCCGTGCTCGGTGACGGAACGATAGTAGAGCTCAGGATCCTTCAGCCACGGGTGCAGCGGGCTGCGCACGATCATCTGCCACGCGCCCAGCAGCAGTGCGACGCCGAACACGATGAAAGCGAGCCAGAAATGCGCCAGGACGAGTCGCTTGTTATTTAACACAGCTGAGCCTCCCCGAATGCCCGGCCTGTGCGGCCATCTGCATGAAGCTGTCGCGGTCGATTACCTTCACGTGCGCCCACATGCCCTGGTGGCCCGTGCCGCAATACTCGTGGCACGGCATGAGGTGGTCGCCCGGATGGTCGAAGCGCGTGCGGAACGTGGCGATATAGCCCGGCTCGACCATCGAGTTCAGATTGGTGCCGGTCACGAGGAAGCCGTGCACGACGTCGGCGCTCGTGGCGCGGAAGGTGATGGGCACGCCCGCCGGCACGACGAGGCACTGCGGCGTGAAGGAGTATTGCTGCGCGAGCACGCGGACCGTCACCGAGCCGTCGGGCTCCACGGCGCTGCCGAGATTCGTTTCGACGAATTCGCCCGCCACGTGCAAAGAGCCGGGGTCGATCGTCTCCACCCGCGAGGGCGGCATCATGGCCCAGTGCAGCCCGGTGAAGACCGCAATGGCGACGAGCAGCGCCATGAGCGCGAACATGATCGTCGCCCAGCGGCGCTCCACGCGGGCGGCGATCTCGGCACTGGCATGGGGATCGGTAGGGTTCGACATGAGCCGGTTCGACCTATTGGATGACGCCGCGAGGCAGGAACACGAGGAAGTAGAACGCGAACCAGATCGCCATGACGATGGCCACGGCGATGCCCGCGAGCACGATCGCGCCGCTCGGGCCGCGCCGCACGATTTCATCCACGCGCTCGGCCTGCGGACGGTCGCCGGGCGTTTCGGGAGCGGGGGTTTCGATCATCACGTCCTCTAGAAAAGCGGCGCCGAACGCAGCGCGTTCACCTCGTGTTCGGAAACGGGCGTGCCGTGGTTGCCCCAGGCCGTGCGGATGTACGTCACGACAGCCGCCACTTCTTCATCGGAGAGCGACTGGGCGAACGGCGGCATGCCGTATGGCATCGGGTTCTTGCGCGTGCCCGGCGGGTAGCCTCCGTTGAGCACCATGCGGATGGGGTTCACGGCGGAGTTCATCTGGATCGACTGGTTGCTCGCGAGCGGCGGGAAGTCGGGCGGCTTGCCCTGGCCCTCGGCGGCGTGGCAATGCGCGCACTGTGCGTCGTAGATCTTCTTGCCGAGCGGCGCGAGGCGGTTCGCCTCCTCGGTCGCGAAGCGGCTGCGCGGCGAGTTATCGACTTCGCCGGAGTGTCCCGGCAGTGACTTCAGATAGACCGCGACGGCGCGCACGTCGTCTTCCGTGAGGTACTGGAAGCTGTCGTACACGACTTCGGCCATCGGCCCGTACACGGCACCGCGATTCGAGACGCCCGCATGCAGCAGCCCGACGATGTCGTCGATGCTCCAGTCGCCGAGACCGGCCTCCCGGTTCGAGGTGAGCGAGGGCGCGTACCAGTTCTGCAGCGGGATCAGCCCGCCCTGGAATTGCTTCGAGGCCGAATTGCCGCCGAGCGCATTGATGGCCGTGTGACACATCGTGCAGTGCCCGAGGCCTTCGACCAGATAGGCGCCGCGATTCCATTCCACCGATTGCGTGGGATCGGGCTGGTATTCGCCCGGGCGGAAAAAGAGCGTGCGCCAGCCGATCAGCAGCGAGCGCTGGTTGTAGGGAAAACGAAGATTCTGCGGGCGGTTGGGCTGATGGACGGGCGGTGTCGAGAGCAGGTAGGCGTAGATCGCGTCGGAGTCGGCGCGCGTGACTTTCGTGTAGGAGGCGAACGGCATGGCGGGATAGAGCAGCGTCCCGTCGCGCGACTTGCCTTCGTGCAGCATGCGATAGAACGCGTCGGCGGTCCAGGCGCCGATGCCGGTTTCCTTGTCGGACGAAATGTTCGGCGTATAGAGCGTGCCGAAGGGCGTCTCCATCGGGCGGCCGCCGCCGAACAGCTTGCCTGCGGGAATCGTGTGGCAGGCGATGCAGTCGCCGGCCCGGGCGAGGTATTCGCCGCGTGCGATCAGTTCGTCGTGACTGCTGGATGCCGGCGGCGTGTCGGTCTGGGCAAGCGCGGCAGACGCGGCGCCGCACAGGACGGCGAACACCAGCGCGATGAGGGATCGATGTTTGCGCACGTCGAGGCCCCGGCTAGTTGGGCACGCTGCCGCACGCGAGCGGCAGAGGCGAGGGCGCGGACGGCGTGGGATCCGCCGGCGCGGGCTGCGAGGCGAGCCATGCGGCGATGGCCGTGATCTCGCGGTCCGCGAGGCGCGCGGAGATATCGTGCATGCAGTTGGGCTCGGCGGTGCGGCGCGTGCCATAGCGGAACGCGCCGAGCTGCGCGCTGATGTAGTCGGCATGCAGGCCGAGCAGTCCCGGGATCGCGGGCCGCATGCCCGTGAGCGACGCGCTGTGGCAGGCCGCGCACGCGGGAATCCTGCGATCGGGCGCGCCATTGATGACGAGCGACTTGCCGAGCGCGAGCGTGGCCGCGTCGACCGCAGGCGCCGCGGGTGCAGGGAAGGGCGGATGCTGCTGCGAGAAGTAGTCGGCGATCTGCTTCAGGTACGCGTCGGGCAGATACCCGAGCAGATAGTTCATCGGCGGATAGCTGCGTCCGCCGTCACGGAATGCGATCAGCTGATTGTAGAGATAGCCGGCGGGTTTGCCGGCGAGGCGCGGGAAGTAGTCGTTATCGGTTCCTTCGCCATGTGCGCCATGACAGGCGGCGCACCCGAGCACCCGCTCCTGCATCGTGTCCGGTGCGCGCTCCGCCGGCTGCGCCGCGAGCACAGTCGCGCAGGGGCCGACGAGTGCAAGGAGCAACGATACGAATCGATTTCTCAAAGATGCCCTCGCGCGGGTTGTGACAGCACAAACCTGATGCAGTACGGTATCGATGAGGCGCCGCAGCGCCATGCGCTAAACGTGGGCGTTCCGGCACACATCCATTGCGCAGCATTATGGAGAAAAAAGTGCGGCTGCGTTGTGAACGCGTATAGAAGAGCAATAGGGTGCTAAAACAGGCAATCCGGCGCAAAGTTTCCGGGAAGAAGTTGGCTAACGTGATGCCGCCGCGGCGGCTCGATTTCCGGGCGGCACAGGGCGGCGCCGGCTAACGTGGCGTGGCATGACGTACCTTGCCGGCGGCGGCGAGCCACGCCGCCGCCTTGCGTTAGACTGCGGCAGCCGACCCGCGCGCACCGCCGTCACTCACGACCCGACATGGACCGAATCGACGCGATGAAGGTCTTCATCGCCGCCCTCGACGAAAACAGCCTTGCCGGCGCCGGCCGCCGCCTCGGGCGTTCGCCCGCGGCCGTGAGCCGGGCGATTGCCTTTCTCGAAGCGCATACGGGTACGCCGCTGCTCTACCGCACCACCCGCACGATCAAACTGAGCGAGGCGGGCGAACGTTATGCGCTGGCTTGCCGTCGCATCCTCGCCGATCTCGAAGAAGCCGACATGCTGGTTGCCGACGAGCGCTCGGCGCCGCGCGGACTGCTCACGGTGACGGCGCCGGTGGCCGCCGGCGAAGACGTACTGCGCCCGCTGCTCGACGAGTTCATCGACCGGCATCCCGAGGTGTCGATCCGCCTGCAACTGCTGGACCGGCCCGTGAGCCTGATCGACGAGGGCATCGACGTGGCGCTGCGCTTCGCGCATCTCGCCGACTCGACGCTCGTGGCGATTCCCATCGGCGAGGTGCGGCGCGTGGTGGTGGCCTCGCCCGACTATCTGGCCTCGCATCCGCCGATCAACGAGCCCGCCGATCTCGC
The DNA here is from genome assembly GCF_905220215.1 of Paraburkholderia sp. J12. NCBI lineage: Bacteria > Pseudomonadati > Pseudomonadota > Betaproteobacteria > Burkholderiales > Burkholderiaceae > Paraburkholderia > Paraburkholderia sp. J12. The sequence continues at coordinate 425,844 of NZ_CAJMZC010000004.1, read as the reverse complement.
GCGGCACCGCATCGTTTCGATGACGCACTTCGGCCTCGATTCGTGGAGCTTCCCGACGGCCGGAAAGGCCGCGCTGCCGCTGGTGGTGCAGTTCGCGCCGCGCTTCGTGGTCAATACGATTCGCGGCGCCATCGCCTCGGTGCTGGCCGGGCACGGCGTGACGCGGATGTTCTCCTATCACGTGGCCGACCACGTGGAGACCGGCGCGCTGAAGATCGTCCTGCGCGACAGCGAGCACGCGCCGCTGCCCATCCATCTGCTCACGCCGCACGGGCGGCTTTCGGTCCCCAAGGTTCGCGCATTCGTCGATTTCGCGACCCCGCGCCTGCGGGCCCACTTCGCGAAGCTCCAGCGCATCACCGACCAGAACGGCGGGTGATTCAATCGACTGGCGGAAGAATAACTTCCGCATGCCATGGATTCTCTCTATTTACGGGTTAATCTAGACTCGCTTCCATCGACGCAAGGTGCCCGGAACGGCGCCACGCCCTGGAGAGCGACATGCAGCAGGCCACACTGAATCCCCCCGTTTCATCGCATCCGCCGGCCGCCGCCGGCTACGCCGAACGCAACGCGAACTACTGGCGGCGCAATCTCGTCGTGTGCGTGTTCGGCTCGTTCACCACGCTCGTCAGCCTCAGCATGTTGCTGCCGTTTCTGCCGCTCTACGTGCGGCAGCTTGGCGTGAGTTCGCAGTCGGCCGTGATCCAGTGGTCGAGCGTGGCGTTCAGCGCGACGTTTCTCGGCACGGCGCTCACGGCGCCGCTCTGGGGGCGCCTCGCCGACCGCTTCGGCCGCAAGCCCATGCTGGTGCGCGCGGCCATCGGCATGGCGATCGTGATGTCGCTGATCGGGCTCGCCCACAACGTGTACGAACTCGTCGCGCTGCGTCTCGTCGCCGGGCTCGTGGGCGGTTATGCCTCGGCCTCGACCGTCATGATCGGCACCCAGGCGCCGCGCGAACGCGCGGGCTGGGCGCTCGGCATCCTGTCCACGGGCGCGCTCGCGGGCAATCTTGCGGGGCCGCTGATCGGCGGGCTGCTGCCGGGCTGGATCGGCATACGCGGGACGTTCTTCGCGGGCGGCGCCGTGATCGCGGTGGCTGCGCTGGCGACGATTTTCGCGGTGCGCGAGGACTTTCATCCGGCCCGCGACGCGCGGACGGCTCGCACCCGCAGCGCAAGCGAAACCGCCGGCGCGCCGCATGCCGCCCGGCGCGCCGCGATTGCCGCGATCCTCGTCACCGCGATGATGGTGCTGCTCGCCAACATGTCGATCGAGCCGATCATCACCGTGTATATCGGCGGACTTGGCGTGAGCGCCGCGCATCTGGCGCGCACGGCTGGGCTCGTGATGGCCTGCTCGGCGCTCGGCAGCATGCTCACCGCCTCGCGGCTCGGCGCGCTGGCCGATCGCATTGGCAGCTGGAACGTGATCATCGGCTGCCTGCTCGTCACCGCGCTCACGATGCTGCCGCAGGCCTGGGTCGTACACTGGTGGCAACTCGCCGCGCTGCGCGTGGCGATGGGCATGTCGCTCGCCGGGCTGCTGCCGTCCATCGGCAAGCTCGCGCGGCAGTCCGTGGACGAGCGCAGCACGGGGCAGATGCTCGGCTACCTCCAATCGGCCCAGTTCAGCGGGCAGGTGCTCGGGCCGCTCGTGGGCGGCGTGATCGGCGTGCATCTCGGCCTGCATTCGGTGTTCTTCGTGACTGCGGCGCTGCTTGCCGCCTGCGCGGTGTTCGCACACTGGGCTCGCGCACGTTGATCCCGCGCGCATCTGCGTATCTTCGTTTTCCACGTGGAGAAAAGAAATGAGCCAACCCTCCGGTAACGGCACCTTGCTGAATCTGCTGGGTATCGCCAGGCCGATCGTCCAGGCGCCGATGGCGGGCGTGAGCACGCCCGAGCTGGCCGCTGCCGTTTCGAATGCGGGCGGCCTGGGCTCGCTCGGTGTCGGCGCGATGAACGCCGAGGGCGCGCGCAAGGCCATCCGCGCCACCCGCGCGCTCACGAACCAGCCGTTCAACGTCAATGTGTTCTGCCATCAACCGGCGCGCGCCGATGAAGCGGTCGAGCGTGCATGGACCGGGTGGCTTGCGCCCGTGTTCGCGCAATTCGGCGCGACGCCGCCCGCGAGACTCGGCGAGATTTATACGAGCTTCGTCGTGGACCACGCGATGCTGGCCATGCTCGTGGAAGAGCGGCCCGCGGTGGTCAGCTTTCACTTCGGGTTGCCGTCGGCGCAGGCGATCGCGGCGCTGCGGCAAGCCGGCATCAAATTGCTCGCCAGTGCGACGAACGTAGACGAAGCGCGCGCGGCCGAAGCCGCAGGCGTGGACGCGGTGATCGCGCAGGGCATCGAGGCGGGCGGGCATCGCGGCGTCTTCGATCCGGATGCCGTCGACGACCGCCTCGGCACCTTCGCGCTCACGCGGTTGCTGGTGCGAGCATTGCGGGTGCCGGTCATCGCGGCCGGGGGGATCATGGACGGCGCGGGCATCGTCGCCGCGCTTGCGCTCGGCGCGCAGGCCGCGCAGTTGGGGACCGCGTTCGTGGCGTGCGCGGAGACGTCCATCGACGAGGGCTATCGCCGCGCGCTGCTGGGCGACGCCGCCCGTCGCACGACGTTCACGAAGGCCATTTCCGGCCGTATCGCACGTAGCATGGCGAATCGCTTCACCGCGCTCGGCGACGATCCCGATGCGCCGCGCACGCCGGCTTATCCGGTTGCGTACGATGCCGGCAAGGCGCTTCATGCCGCGGCGAAAGCGCAGGGCGAATACGGCTACGGTGCGCAGTGGGCAGGCCAGGCCGCGGCCCTTGCCCGGGCGCTGCCGGCGGCGGAACTCTTCGCGCAACTGGAAAGCGAGATGCGGGAAAGCCTTGCGCAGATGCGCGACGTCCGGATCTGACTCGCACACACCTGGCCGCTCGGGCATGAGGGCACGAAGACGGGAGATTGACCGCTATGAGCAAGCCACGCAAATTGATCCATAACACACCCGAAGAAGAAGCCGCGATCGCTCGCGGCATCGCTGCGGACCCTGGCACGTTCGAACCAACCAATGAACAGTTCGCCCAGATGAAGCGACGCAGCGGCCGACCGAAACTTGCCAATCCGAAGGTTGCCGTGACGGTGCACTACGACGTCGATGTCGTCGAATGCTTCAAGGCGAGTGGGGAAGGGTGGCAGACACTAGGAATGGAATAAGAACACGGGCAATGTGTTTGCACGGCGTATGCATTTCTTATTCGCCCGGAACCTCATGGTGAACACGCCTGCTCGAAACTGGTCGCGACCGTCTTTCCGTCATCATATCTGCGCTCGTATCCGGGCGGGAATCGTCGCCGGTTTCGTGGCGATTCTCGCCAATACCGCGGTGTTAGTCGCTGCTGATCATCTGCACATCGTCACGGCGAGAGGCGGGCTTCTTACCCTGTTGCGCGAGCTGATCGGTTCGACAGCGCCACAGATCATGACGACATGGGGTTTTCAGCAACTCTTCCATATCGCGGTAGGCGTCGGGATGGCAATCGTGTACGCCATTTCGGTTGGCGACTTGCCTGGCTCAGCGATGCTAAAGGGTTTGATCGCGGCAGTGTTCGTTTGGGTGTTGAATGCTTGCGTAGTGCTGCCGCTTATCGGCCAAGGTTTCGCGGGATATCGCGTCCTGACGTGGTTGGGGATGGTTACTTTCGCTGTCGCGCATTCGATATTTTTTGTCGCCATGGCGCTGTTGTACGAGTGGCGCAGGCGAACAGCATGAACGCGGTTGCCCGGTCAGACGGTGGATGACGAATGTCTGCTTTCGATGAAGCTGAGTGGCTGCTTCGGGTGGCGCGTGCCGTTCGTCAGTCAAGGCGCGGCGAGATGGCAGAGTCGGTCGGAGTGCGGCCAGAAGCCGACCTTCGACCGCAGCGTCTGGATTGTCGACAATGTCGCGGGATCGATGAACAAAAAGTCGAATCGATGGTGGTGCGATCAGACCTTCATGGCCTTCGCCGCCGTCACGGTCACTTCGACCAGCCAGCCAGGTTCGACAAGCCCCACTACCTGTGCACGAGTCCGGGTGGGCAGGTGGGGTTGTGCTACCGAGCCGAAATAGTCGGCATAGACGCTCGAAAAACTGCGGTAGTCTGGCGCACCTTTTTTCGCGGGCTCTGCAACGAAAAGAGCTTGCACGGCAATCACATCGCCTAACGCATACCCTTTACCTTCGAGGATTCGCTGAATCTGATCCAACACACTTTTCGTTTGCGTTCGTAAATCGCCGAAATAGCTTACCGTGCGCGGGTCGGCGTCGAGATTCGACGGCAGTGCGCCTACCCCACTCAACGTGATGGTTTTCGCGCTCGCGGGGACTTCAATTGCTTCCGAAAATTCTCGTGCCCACGATGCTTCGAGGTGCGCGGGGGTACGGTGCCGCACAATGGTGTCGCTCATTAGGTGCTCCAAAGGTGAGACCGACGGACATGACACCGTCAGTTGAGTTGACCGTTTGTCACTTGCATCAATGACGTGCGACGAGCCCGCTCATTGATCAGTCGGAATATCGAGGTGTGGCAACACATGATGGTACGTAGGTGACGATGATCGGAAAAATGAATTAATTCGATAAAATTATTCGATGCTGTCGATCGATATCGTTACGCTGATCAATCATCCGGCGGGAGACATATGGAACTGCGCCACCTTCGATATTTCCTGGCTATTGTCGAGCTCGACAACCTTTCACGCGCCGCCGAAAAGATGTGCGTTGCGCAATCCACGCTGTCGCACGCCCTTCGCCAACTCGAAGAGGAACTGGGCATCGCGTTGTTCGACAGAGTAGGGCGAACCATTCGCCTCACACAGGCGGGCCGGGTTTTTCACGACTATGCGGCGCGCACGTGCAATGAAACAATGCGAGCCAAGCGTGCCATGCAGGAACTCAACGAGCTCGATGCAGGAACCTTTACCTTGGGCGCTATCCCGGTATTTCCGCTTTCATTTCTGCCTCGAACTGTCTCGTGCTTCAATCAGCGGTACCCGAAGGTGCGGATCGTGGTCCAGGATCTTCTCGCGGCAGAGCTCGAGGAAAAACTGGCATTGGGGACACTCGATCTCGGTATTGCATTCCATCCAGCTTCACGGAACGACGTCGAATCCGAGTATCTTTTCTCGGAGCGGCTCGTTCTGGCCGTCGGCCGTGGCCACCCGTTTGCACAAAAGCACCGGGTTCAATGGAAAACGCTTGATTCGATTCCCCTTGCGCTGCTCACTCCAAAATTCTCGACGCGCATCCTGATTGAAGAGGCGTTCAGGGCTGCCAGTGTGCAATCGCGGGTAGTTGTAGAAATGGATACCACGGAGTCTCTTCTGGCAGTCGCCGCGGAAGGGCAGCTTGCAACCATCGTTCCTGAACGTGCCGGGGCGAGCTTCGAATGCATCAAACTGATACCCATAACGCATCCGGAATTGTCCCGAAAACTCGGTTTACTATGGCCGAAGGGAACCGGAAGGACTCGCGTTGCGACAACCTTCGCAGACGTGCTTAAGAATGTTTCCGCGAATCTGCGACATGACCAGAAAACGTGATCTGGCCGACTCAATCCTGCCCACTGGAATTCTCTCACGGTGGGCACGTAACCATCACGGCTGCATCTACTCTGTTCCCCGAAACAACCTTGGAGCGCCTTCCACGCGCGTGATGAATGACCGTTACCGGGAAAGCTAAGTGGCTGGTTCGGGTCGAACCAGGTCATACGAGATTCCTGGACGACACTCAGCTAGCGAGCGAAAACCCGTCTCTTGTGGACGTCGATGCTCAAAGCTCGAAGCTGCGTCGGTTTCGACAGAAAGTGAGGTGTGTGGACGCCGACCCAGATTTCGGCTACGCAGGTGATGGAAAGGCCTGCAGACAGCGCGAGGAAATCCGACAGATCGCCGTGACGGGATTTTACTGAGGTCATGAGCATTGCTGATTTCCAGTTAGACACCAAAATTTAACATAAGATAAATTATCAACATAACTACCATACCTCCCCAACAGCAACCACCTCCACCCACCAATCGCAATCCGATACCAAATCGCACAAGACCGTGCAATCTTCAGCCACATCCAGTTCCGTAAGCTCCATAGACGGTAACGAATCATCGCTGGCATAGCGAGGCGGCCTGAGCGTAACCGTTTCCATCCTGACTGCAGGACATCAAACCCATCGCGGTCCCACGACCGCGGCTCTCTTTACCCGGAGAAATCGTATGGCCGACTACAAAATGACCACTCTGGTTGCCGGCGCGTTCGCAACGGCCCTGGCCGCAATGGCCGTCACGCCCGCAAGCGCTCAGGAATTCACCGCAGCGCAGAAGAAAATCCAGGCCGAGCACACGGCGCTCGTCAAGTCGGGCAAGGTCGAACCGTGCTTCGGCACGGCGCTGAAGGGACAAAACGACTGCTATGCGGGTGCGGGAACGACCTGCGCCGGCACGAGCACGACCGACTATCAGGGCAACGCATTCCGCCTCGTGCCGACGGGCACCTGCACGTCCATTTCCACGCCGCAAGGCCCCGGCAGCCTGTCGCCGAAGGTCTGATAACAACCGTCGCGTGCCGGACTCGACGAAGCCCGGCACGCTTTATTGCTCGAACGAAAGGCTGGCCATGTCCGTGTCGTCGTCGCCCTCCGATTGCCGCCGCGATTTCCTTCGTCATGCGCCACGTTCCGTGCCGGCACGCGCCGGCGTCGGTCTCAAGGGCGAGCATTGCCGCACCATCCTCGCCACGAAGCCGGACATCGGGTTCTTCGAGGTCCACGCGGAAAACTACATGGGCGCAGGCGGCCCGCCGCATCGTTACCTTTCGACCCTGCGCGAATCGTATGCGTTATCGATACACGGCGTCGGCCTGTCGATCGGGGCCGACCGCCCCCTCGACACGGATCATTTGTCGCGACTGAAAGCGCTTGTCGACCGTTATGCGCCCGGGCTCCTTTCCGAGCATCTCGCGTGGTCGAGCCACGACTGCGGCTTCCTCAACGACCTCCTGCCCTTGCCCTACACGGCCCGGAGCCTCGTTCGCGTGGCCGACCACATCGACCAGGTGCAGCAGACACTGGGCCGGCAAATGCTGCTCGAGAATCCCTCCACCTATGTCGCGTTCGAGGAAAGCACCTATGCGGAGACCGATTTCATCGCTGCCGTGGTGCAGCGAACGGGCTGCGGTCTTCTTCTCGACGTGAATAACGTGTACGTCGCGTCGATCAACCAGGAGTGGGACCCGTTCGCCTATCTGGAGGCCTATCCGCTCGCGTCCGTGCAACAGATCCATCTGGCCGGCCACGCGACGCAGGCCGACGAGCACGGCCGGCCGCTGCTGATCGATACGCACGACCGCCCCGTCGCCGACATCGTCTGGCAACTTTACGAGCGGGCGATCCACCGGATCGGCCCGACGCCCACCTTGATCGAATGGGATACGGACTTGCCCGACTGGCCGACGCTGGCAGCCGAGGCCGCACGCGCCGAGACCGTCATGCGCGCAGCGGCGGCCGCCGCGAACCTCGTCCCGCCGGCGACCGGGGCGCCGATCCCCATCACCACGCACCCGCGTGCGGAGGCATAGCAATCATGGTTACGCGACAAGTTCTTGTTTATTACGCATGGAGCCGGCCAGGCGAAAGCGGCGCGCCGCTGCAGGTGATCGACGACCGCTTTCCCGCGCTCTTCGAAAGCCGGCGGATGGGTTTTCCGCGCTTCCACGAGTTCGCGGACCCCGAGGCGTTCGATCAAAGCATTGCCGGTTTTCTCGATCACATCATGAAGCGCAACTTCACTACCTTCGTCGAACTGGCGGCTGCGCTGACCGGCCAGAAGGTGCGGGAGATCGAGCGCGTGGCCGATGACGGTACGCTAACGCCGCTCGACGGCCCTCTCCTCGACGGCGTCGACACGCTCGTCGTCATCAGTTTCGATTCGCTTCGCACTACGCAGAAAGCGGCCGAAAGCGAAATCGACGCGCTGCGCACGTTCCTCGCGCATCCCGATCATCTCGCCTTCGTGTGCCCCCATCACGATATCGGCGACGTCGGCGACATTCCCGAAAGCGAGGCGCTGGAGCGGCAGATTACCGAGTTCCATCATCACGGCGACAAGACCATTCCGCCGCGGCAGCGCTTCGGCGGCTACGCGCGTTCGGTCCTGGCCGGCCTCGGCGTGCCGGTGGAGAACCGCTTCGGCCTGAGGCCCGCGGCGCAGGCGGACGGCACGCCTGCGCCGATCGAGAGCGAGGCGGCACTGGATCGGCTTGGACTGCTCAAGAACGTCGACACGTTCAATCTGCATCCGCATCTGCCGCAACTCGATCGTCACGGCGCGGCCCTCGAGAAGCTCGACGTCCTCGCGCGTCAGCACATCGACCTCGACGCGCCGCCCCATCCGTTCACGCGCGAGCGCAGCACCTTCGATGCGTTGCTGCAATCGCGTCCCGATGCCTTCGCGGGCACGCTGCTCGTCAGCGACACCACACTCTGGAGTTCGACGGCCGGTGGCGTCGACAGTCTGCGCGAGCTCTGGACGAACGTTGTCCAGCGTGTGCCTCGATAAGGCGCCCGCCATGACACACCCACGACCTGCACGATTGCCCACAACGCGGCCGGACCACGCAGCGCGCTACGCCGGGTTCGGCGCCGGCAGTCTGCGCGAATGCCAGCGGCGTTTCGCGGCTGCCCTGCTGGACCCTGCCCTGCCCGTCCCGCCTGGCCTTGTCGGCCCCGATGGCGGGCCGGTCACGAAGCGCTTCGACGTCTACCGCAACAACGTCGTCGTCGGGCTCGTCGATGCGCTGAAGGCGGCTTTTCCTGCGACCTGCCGCATCGTGGGCGAGGCGTTCTTCGTCGCGATGGCCCGCAGCTATGTCGTGTTCGAGCTGCCGGCAACGCCCGTCATGCTCGAGTACGGCGCGACGTTCGCGGCATTCATTGAAACCTTCGAACCCGCTCGCGCGGTGCCCTATCTCGCCGATGTCGCGCGGCTCGAGCGCGCCTGGGCCGAGGCATATCACGCGCCGGAGGGACAGCCGATCGATCCGGCCCAACTCGTCTCGATCGATCCGCAGTCTCTTCCCCGGGTGTGCTTCGGTCTGCATCCGTCGGTGCGTATCGTGCGCTCGGTCTGGCCCGTGGTTCAGCTTTGGGCGATGAACATCGACGGCGGTGAGCCGCGAGCCATCGATCTCGACGGTGACGACGAGGACGCGCTCGTCATCCGCCCGGTGGCCGAAGTGGAAGTGCGCGTCGTGGCCGCCGGTGCCGCTACCTTCATTCTGGGCCTGATGGCCGGCGCATCCGTCGCCGAGGCGGCCGTCCAGACATTCGATAACCATCCCGCGTTCGACCTGGGCGCCGCCCTTCGAGATTTGCTGGCCGTCCAGGCGATCGTCGATTGGAGCGTGCGCGAGGAGGTCGAAGCTGCGCCGATCGAGAGGCAACCATGAGCCAGTCCATTAACCCGACGCAAAGCCGCCTCGGGCACGTCGTTCAAACAATCCTGGAGCAGATCCAGATCGTTGCCACGTCGATCGCGCCGCCCGTGATGCGGATCGCGCTGGCGCTACCCTTTTTTCGTTCGGGCCTGACACGTTGGGACGGATTCCTAAGCATTTCTCCGGCCACGCTCTATCTGTTCGAGAACCAGTTCAAGCTTCACATCCTCGGCGCGGCCTACGCCTTTCCCGCTCCGGACACGATCGCCCTACTGACCGCCACCGCGGAAATCACACTGCCCATCCTGCTCGTGCTCGGCTTCGCGACGCGCTTCGTCGCGCTGGCTCTGCTGCTCATGACGGGGGTGATCGAACTCGTGTTTCCCGACGGCTGGGCCAATTTTCACCTCTACTGGGCTGCGCTCGCGCTGGGCATCATGGCGCTCGGCGCAGGTCCGCTGTCACTCGACCGGCTAATCGCTCGCGGGTTCTATCGACGGAATCCGTAAACGCCGGCTCGATGAAGGGGAAAACAGGATGCATGCCCCATAAAGGCCCGCATTTCGATCTTTCTGGAGGATGGCAATGAACACCTCGGAATCTGCGCACGCGTGGCAATATACCCTCGACCTGCTGCTGCAAATGTCGATGCCGCCCTGTGACGAGAGTGCCCACGCGCGGCTCGCGCACGGCAAGGACGTCCGGCTCCCCGCGCCGGCCGGCAAGCGCACGCTTGCCAGGTGCGACAGCGTGGCTCATCTCCACATCGTCGAGCACTCTTCCGATTCCGCCATCACCGTGTGCTGGCGCGATGCGACATCGGGTTGTTACGGCGAACAGATATGGAAGCGGGTCTTGTCTCGCACGCGCTCGACCTGCGCGTTGAGCGGCAGTCAGATCCACCGCGGCGACGAGGTCTTCCGACCATGGGCACGCGGTTGCAAGCCCGTCAACGTGAGCCTGATGATCCTCGCTTCGAAGGTGGTCGATCCGGCTGACGATAGCGAGCCGCGAGGGGCAGCGGCGAAGGCGGCGCGCCTCACGTCCCTGCAAATTTCGTAGTGCGCCGCCGGCCATTCTGTCGCCCAAACGTAGCGGGCGTGCATCCGACGTGACGATGAAAACGCCGCGTGAAGTGGCTCTGATCGGCGAAGCCCGTTGCCAATGCGATTTCCGAAAGCGGCAGCGTGGTTTCCAGAATCAGGGTTTGGGCACGGCGAATGCGGCATTGCTCGACGTAACCGATTGCCGTCATGCCCGTGCTGCGCTTGAACAGACGCGTAAAGTGAAAGCGGCTGACGTTCACGATGGCGGCCAGTTCCACGAGTCCGATCGGACGGTCGAGATTGTCTTCGATGTATTCGGTGAGGCGCGCCAGTTCGACTTTGCTCAGTGCGCTCAGGTCGCGCGACTCGACGGGATCAAACGCGTTGTAGTGACGTAGCAGATGCGCGGCCAGCGCGTTCGAAACCTGGTCGACAATCAGGCGCTGTGCCGGATGGGCTTCGCGTTCGAGTTCGATCATGAGAAGCTGCGCGATGTTCCCAATGACTGTGTCGCGCGCTTCGAACACGTTGCGAATTTCGATCTGCGAAGTGCTGCGCCGGCCGATCTGCTCCGCGGCGGATTCGATCAGCGCAGTGGGAATGCGAAGGCGCGCGGTGGCGGACGCGTCGCCCTCCCACAGCGAGTCGTAGCCGGCCGGCATCAGCATGGAAATGCCGGACGTGATGAGACTCTCGTGTATCTTGCCGTCCCGTCCCTGAACCAGCCGGGCACTGCCGGCCGGGCAATAGCAGATCAGGTGATGGTCGAGCGCCGGATACCGTTCGCAAACGTTGGGCAGCGCCGCATACATATCGACGGTCACGCCGTTCCACTCGCGCCCCCGCGTTGTCGCGGTCGCGCGATGCGAGAGTACATGCACGATTTCGTCGATCGTTACCCGCTTCGATGTTTCGAAGTCACGAGGATCCGTTTCTGCCATGCATGACTCCGCTCAGGAAAGGGGCTGGTTGCACTGCGATGGGCCTGTCGATGGGCCCGTATATCGCAGCAAAAAAATGCTAACACGGAAAAATGACCCCTATCCGTGTACAAGGAAAACGATCGTCCATTCGAATCGCCCACAAAACAAAGGCGAATGCGATTCCCGTTCGTCCCTTCATCGAAGCAGGCCCATGGGACCTTCGAATGAATCACTATGACATCGTCGTCATCGGATGCGGCGCGGCCGGCTACAACACGGCCATTCGTGCAAGCCAGCTCGGCCTTGCCGTCGCGTGCGTCGAGCGTGCATCGAATGTCGGCGGCGCCGCCATCCAGACGGACTGCATTCCGTCGCGACTGCTGCTCCACGCCTCCGAGGTCTACGAAACGGCGCTCGCCGGCAGGTATGCCCGCATCGGAATCGACGGCGTGCCGACGTTGAATCTGTCGCAAATGATGACGTACAAAGGGACCGCGATCGAAAGCATGGCCAAAAGCGCCTACACCCTGCTCGGCAGGCACGGCGTCACGGTCATCCAGGGTCATGCGACGCTCGCCGGCGCGGGGTGCGTTGTCATTAACGGAGGCGATCATGTCCCGCCCATGCTTTCGGCAACCACCATCGTCATTGCCACCGGCTCGGAACCCATCCCGCTGCCGTCCGTCGCGTTCGATCACCAGTCCGTGCTCCACTCGGCCGACGCGCTCTCGCTCGATCGCGTGCCGCGCCACCTGGCGATCGTCGGCGCCGGCGCGGTGGGCGTCGAACTCGGCTCGATCTGGCGCCGCCTGGGCTCGCGCGTCACGCTCATCGAACGGCGCGAGCGCATCTGCTACTGGCTCGACCGCGACATTGCGCTCACCTTTCAGCGGGCGCTGCGGCAACAAGGCATCGGTATCCAGTTGCAGACCGAAGTCGTCGGCATCGACAAGACGAGCGACGGCGTCTCCCTCCGGTTGCGCACGCCCGCGAGTGGCGAAGCGACAACGTTCGACGCGGAAATGGCGCTCGTCGCCATCGGCCGCCGGCCGTCGACGGCCGGACTGAACCTCGCGAGCGTCGGCATGCATGTCAACGACGGCGGCTCATTGCGGATGCATCCCGGACCCGCGACGAAGCCGCGCGGCATCTGGGTTGTCGGCGACGCCGCGGCGGGCCCGATGTCGATGTCGAAGGCCGAGGAAGAAGCGATCGCGTGCGCCGAACAGATCGCAGGCCTGCCCGGCTTCGTGAACTATGCAGCGATTCCCTCAGTGCTCCATACTACCCCCGAGGTCGCGATGATCGGCAAAACCGAGGACGAGCTTCGCGAAACCGGCATCCCTTATCGCGTCGGCTATTGCCCGCTATCCGCCACTGCGCGCTCGGCGATTTGCGGCGCGAGCGAAGGGTCCGTCAAACTGCTCGTCGATGCCCGGACCAATCTCATCGCCGGCGCCCATCTGATCGGCGCCGGCGCAGCCGAACTCGTGTCCCAGGTCGCCGTGGCGATGGAGGCATCGATGATCTGCGAAGACTTTGCGCGCATCTGCCACCCCTATCCCACCTCGGCGGAAGCCTTGCGTCAGGCGGCGATGGCCGCCGGCGGCTGGATGATGCGCGCCTGATGCGCGCCGGATGCACGCCCCGCCCCCGGCAATGCGGACGGTATCCGAGGCCGTCGCCGGGTCGAAGCAACGAACATCGCGGAACTCGCCGCGATCACTGTGGAGAAGGAAGATGATCCGATATGCACTTTACGCCCGACTCGAAGCCAAACCCGGCAAGGAAGAAGCTGTTGCCGCTTTTCTGGCGACTGCACTCGAAATGGCCAATCAGGAGGCGACCACGCCGATCTGGTTCGCCCTGCGCCTGACGCCTTCCACGTTCGGCATCTTCGATGCGTTCGCGAGCGAAGCCGACCGCAACGCTCATCTGAGCGGTCCCATCGGCCAGGCGCTCATGAAGCACGCCGGGGAGTTGCTCGCCAGCCCTCCCGCGATCGATCTCATCGACGTGCTGGGTATCAAAGCCTGAATGCCGGTCTCGCGCCGCCGCCTTCGTTTTGTCAGCCCCGCGACGGACGAACGCTGAAGCGCGACTCCTGAAGATCGACCTCGCGAACGAGATCTCTGACGAGTTCGTCCGTGAGGCGACCCGCCTGGGCGATGCGATAGAGTTCCTCGCGCTCGGCACCGAGCGCGAGGAGGCGCATTTTGCGCTCGATCTCGTCGATCTGCAAACTGCGCTTCGCATCGACTCCGGTCTGGCAACGCAATTCGATCTGCTCGCGGTAGTGGGCAATGAGGCGGGCGCCGGCACGCGCGAACAGATCGGCGTCGTCCGCGCTCTTGTGCGTGCCGTTCAACGCACGCTCGACGGCGACGATCGCGGCGCGCGCCGCGGCGCAACGGGCTTCGTCCTCCTGTTGCTGGTCTGCCGTGCCGGGCGGCAGACGGATGCCGCTCAGCGCGCAGGGCAAGCCGATGTTCGCCGTAATCAGCGTCACGACGATCACGCCTGCCGCGAGCAGGATGGCCAGGTCGCGCGTGGGGAACGACGCACCGTCCTGCAGAAATAACGGGAGCGTCATCACGCCGGAAAGCGACACCGCCCCGCGTACGCCGGCGAGCGACGTCACCACGATCAATCGCCAGCCCGACGCGTTGATCGCCTGCCCGACGCGGCGCGCGCGCAGCAGGATCAGACGCAGCGCGCCCCAGGTCCAGAGCAGGCGAATGACAAACAGCGCGACGCTGATGGCCGCCACGTAGAACAGCAGCCACAGTTCGTTCTGCCTGCCGGTCTGGTGGATCGCCTGGCTGGCGCGATCGATCACGTTCGTGAGCTGCTGGCCGAGCAGCACGAAGATCACGCCATTGCCGGAGAACTGCAGCGCGTCCCACACGGCCGCACGGCGTATGCGCGTGCCCGCCTGGGCCCGTCCCGCCAGTTCTTCGTAGCTCATCACGATGCCGGCCGTCACGGCCGCGAGAATGCCGGAAGCGCCGATCCTGTCTGCCACGAGATAGGAGCCGAACGGCAGCAACAGGCTGATGAGGATCTGCGTGCCCGTTTCCTCGCCGAACATTCTCGCCGCCCAGTCCTTCGCCGCGTTCGCCAGCAGCGTCACACCGGCGCCGGCCAGCACGCCGCCGGCCACGAGCCACAGAAACGTCCCGCCGGCATCGACGAACGAGAACGAGCCGGTCACGGCCGCGGCAATCGCAAAGCGCAGGCAGACGAGGCCCGAAGCGTCGTTGAGCAGCGCCTCGCCTTCGATGACATGCATCAGCCGCGCCGGAATCGGCACGCGTTCGCCGATGGCCGAGACGGCGACCGCATCGGTCGGCGAAAGCGTCGCCGCGAGCGCGAAGGCGACGGCGAGCGGCATCTGCGGAATGAGCCAGTGAATGAAGTAGCCGGCGCCCGCAACCGTAATCAGGACCAGACCGAGCGCGAATGCACCGATCGTCCATTTGTCGCGGAAGAGCCCCGCCTTCGAAATGCGCCAGCCGTCGAGAAACAGCAGCGGCGCGACGAACAGCAGCAGGAAGACGTCGGGAGACAGCGACACGCGAAAGCCGAATAGCTGGGCGATCAGCGCGCCGATCGCGATCTGGACGAGCGCAAGCGGCAGCGGAATCCGGGCGGCCCGCTTGATGAGGCTGCTGGCGATGACGCAGGCCAGCAGAACGGCCGTGATGGCGATCGTATCCAGGATCGATTCCCCAGAAGTTCGTTTTCCCTGCCGTTCGTTTCCCCTACCTCGAGGAAGCCGGCGCTCACATTCCAGCCGATAAACAAAGGAATCCAAATCATAGTCCACGCCGATCGTTTCCGTACTGAACAGACATCGCGATCAACTATTAACCATTTCCAGCAAGAAGATTCAATCATCTGCCTGGCGCGGCCGCTATCTTCGTCTCGTGGCGCAGTCATCCCCCGGACAAACCAGTAGAGGAAAAGAGGGCAAAAGTGCTTTGTGTGCTCTACCCCGACCCCGTCACCGGGTATCCGCCGAAATATGCGCGCACCGACATTCCGGTCTCGCGGGCTACGCCGGCGACGTCGGGTTTCCGCAGCCCGCGCCCGTCGATCGTCCGTGGCGCCGCATGCCCAACGAGGGTATGACGCCGCATATGTCGGGCACGTCGCTCTCGGGCCAGGCGCGCTACGCGGCGGGCACGCTCGAAATCCTGCAGTGCTTTTTCGGCGGCAAGCCGATCAGGCCGGAATACCTGATTGTCGACGGCGGGGCACGGGCGGGCACGGGTGCCGGCTCGTACAAGCTCGACTGACCGGTGCGGGTCCGGGATCCTCCAGGAGATCACCATGAAAGCAGTTGGCTACCATGCAGCAGGTCCGATCGACCGGCCCGATGCGCTCGTCGATCTCGACCTCCCCACGCCCGTTGCCGGTCCGCGCGATCTGATCGTTCGCGTGCATGCCGTCTCGGTCAATCCTGTCGACACGAAGGTGCGCGCCGCCTCGACGCCCGCCGGCGGAAGTGCCCGCGTGCTCGGCTTCGATGCGGCCGGCGTCGTGGAAACGGTCGGCTCCGACGTCACCCTCTTCAAGCCCGGCGACGAGGTGTTTTATGCCGGCGACATCACGCGGCCCGGGACCAACTCGGAATGGCACGCAATCGACGAACGCCTCGTCGGGCGCAAGCCGGAGTCGCTCGACTGGGCCGCCGCCGCGGCAGTGCCGCTCACCGCGATCACCGCGTGGGAAGCGCTGTTTTCGAGGCTCGATGTGAGTCGCCCGGTGCCGGGCGCGAACGGCATCCTGATCGTCGGCAGCGGCGGCGTGGGCTCGATTGCGATCCAGCTCGCCAAACAGCTCACGGAACTCACGATCGTCGGGACCGCCGCGCTGCCCGAGGGCGGCGAAGCCGTGCGGGCGCTGGGTGCCGATCACGTCGTCGATTATCGCCAACCCCTCGACGAAGCCGTGGCCGGGCTCGGCATCGCCCCTCCAGGGTTCGTGTTTTCGACCACGCACACCGACCAGCATCTCGACGAAATCGTAAGACTGATCGCGGCTCAGGGACGCATCGCGTTCATCGACGACCCGGCCCAGCTCGACATCGTCTCGCTGAAGCCGAAAATGCTGTCGGCCAACTGGGAATTCATGTTCGGGCGGTCGATGTTCCAGACCGTCGACATGATCGAGCAGCACAAACTGCTGGAAGAGGTGGCGCGCCTTATCGACGCCGGCCGCATCGTCAGCTCGCCCGCGAAGCGGCTGTCACCGATCTGCGCCGACACGCTGCGCGAGGCGCACGCCCTCGTCGAAAGCGGCAAAGCGGGCGGCAAAATCGTCATCGAAGGCTGGCACTGAACCCCTGCCTCGCGGCCATGCGTGGAGTCGACCGCGGCGCAAGGCCCGAACCCGCTGCACCGGGGCAGGCTCGTTGCGCGGCCCGGCCCGAGGAGCACGCCGGATTTTGCCGGCACAACGTCTTGACGTCGTTGATACCGCGTTACACTACCGCTCGATAAAGTCTGAACATTGAGTCGAGGGTAGAAGCCATGAGCGAGTCGGATACGCATTCCTCGCCCGGGAACGCGCTTCTGCGCGCATTGCCGAAGGATCCGGAGAAGGAACAGGCGGTACTGCGCATCTCGCTCGGTTCGGTCGTGCTGCTCGGCTATCTGCTTGCCAGTTCGGTCTACCCCTCCGCCGGGGTCTACGCGACGCTCCTCGCGGTCCTCGCTTACGTGGCATTCGGCGTCGTCACTTACATTGTCTTGACGGTTTCACCGAAGCGCTCGCGCGTGCGCCTCGCGATCACCACGTTCGCCGACCAGGGCATCGTGATCGCGGCGCTCGCAGTGGGCGGCGCGCCCGCGCTGCCGCTCCTGTGGGTCGTTTTCTGGTTTCTGGTCGGCGCCGGCTGCCGGTATGGCCAGCGCATGCTGGCGCTGTCCTGCGGCGTCGCGGTAGCCGGCCTCCTCGCGCTGATGCACTGGCAGCCGTGGTGGCGTGCCAACGTGAGCGCCGCCCTCGGCGTCACGTTCAGCGTGGTGACAACGTCGCTTTATCTGGCGGTGCTCGTCTACCGGCTCGAACGACAGGCTTCGACCGATCCACTTACGGGACTTTACAACCGCGTGCGGCTCGAACAGGCCATCGGCCGCACCCTCCTTGCGCGCGGCGCCGAGGCGGATCGCACCGCCATGCTGCTCGTCGACCTCGACGGCTTCAAGGCGGTCAACGACTCGTTTGGCCATGCGGTCGGCGACGAACTGCTGTGCAGTTTCGCCACGGCGCTGGTGCGCCGGATGCGCCGCGGCGACACGCTTGCCCGCCTGGGCGGCGACGAGTTCGTGGTGCTCGCGCGTCACGTCTACGACCGGCAGGACGCGCTCGCCATCGCCGACAGCATTCACGCGATTCTCGCCAACCTGCGCAGCGTCGGCGGCTATCCGGTGGCCGTTTCGTGCAGCATCGGCGTATGCCTGCTGACGGACGGCGCGGCCGGCCGTTTTCTCGACGCGCGGACCTTGATGCGCGCCGTCGACAGCGCGATGTACCGGGCCAAATCGCGCGGCATGGGCAAGACCGAATTCGCCGATATGGCGGGGGTGTTGCCGGGCGTCGTGTGATAACGGGCGCTCCTCCGGAAAGCCACGCACCGGCGGCGTGCCGCGTCACATTTCGATGATGACCTTCAGGGCCTGCGTGCTGGCCGCATGCGAGAACGTTGCATACGCATCGAGCACGTCGGCGAACGCAAACCGGTGCGTGATCAGGCGGCCCGGATCGATGCGCCCCGCACACACGGTCTTGAGCAGCATCGGCGTGCTGACGGTATCGACGAGGCGCGTCGTGATCGACACGTTGCGGTCCCAGAGCTTGTCGAGGAAGAGCGACGCCTTCTCGCCATGCACGCCGACGTTGGCGACCACGCCGCCCGGCGCCACCAGTTGCTGGCACAGTTCGAACGTCGCGGGCACGCCCACCGCCTCGATGGCGCAGTCCACGCCCACGCCTTCCGTGAGCTTCATCACCGCCTCGACGGGATTGCCCGCGCACGGGTCGATACACGCGGTCGCGCCGAAATGCTTTGCGCACTCCAGCCGGTTGGCGTCCCTGTCGATCATGATGATCTGCGCGGGCGAATAGAACTGCGCCGTCAAAAGCGCGGCCAGCCCGATCGGCCCCGAGCCGACGATTGCGACCGTGCTGCCGGGCTGCACCTTGCCGTTGAGCACACCGCACTCGAAACCGGTCGGCAGAATGTCCGAGAGCATCACGAGCGCTGCCTCGTCGAGGCCGTCGGGAATCCGGTAAAGGCTCGTCTGCGCATGGGGAATGCGCACGAACTCGGCCTGGGTGCCGTCGATGCGGTTGCCGAGAATCCAGCCCCCTGTCTTGCAGTGCGAATACATGCCGCGGCGGCAGTATTCGCATTGGCCGCAGCTCGAAATGCACGACACCAGCACGCGATCGCCGGCCTTGAGGCCCGTCACGCCGCTGCCGATCTCGTGGACCACGCCTACACCTTCGTGTCCGAGAACGCGGCCCGGCGTGCAGGTCGGCACGTCGCCCTTGAGGATGTGCAGATCGGTGCCGCAGATCGTCGTCTTCGAAATCTTGACGATGGCGTCGCCGGGCTCGCGCAATTCGGGCATCGGGCGCGTTTCGACGGCAAACCGGCCCGGGCCGTTATAGACCAGTGCTTTCATGTTTTCTCCATTGGCATTCGAAATAAGGCTGGCATGCCATGCCAGTGCGCGCGGCCGCGCCGACAGTCATGATTGCCCCCTCACGAGCAGCACCGGGCATTCCGATTCGCGAACGAACGCCTCCGCCACGCTCCCGAGGAACGCACGCCTGACGCCGCGCCGCCCATGCGTGCCGAGCACGACGAGCTGCGCTCCATAGCGCGTGGCGCACCGCTGCAGGCACTCTGCCACGCTGTCATTGATGGTTTCGAGCGTCAGCAGCTGGGTCTCGCAGTTCACGCCCGCCGCCCTGGCTTCGGAGTGCACCGCCTCGAGCTGCTTTCTGGCTTCGTCCTGGTACGCCTCGATCAGGTCGGCAGGAACGTAGACCAGCCCCAGGCCGAGCGGCGCCACGATATCGGTCACATGCACCGCGCAAACGTGCCCGCCCGTCAAACGCGCGAGTCGCAGCGCCTCGCCGAGTGCCTGTTTCGCGGTGTCGCTGCCGTCGAACGCTATGAGAATCCTCTCGTACATGCTCTGCCTCCTCGTCCGGGATGCCCGTCACGCATCGCGTTGCCCTATGCCCATCATCGGATCTCGCGGCATCGGGCTATTGATTTGCGTCAAGAGAATGCGAGCCACCGAGTAGATCGGTACCATCGTGCTGTGCGCCCCTTCACCTTTCTCGCTCCAACCGATCGCACACCACGTAAAATCGGGATAAGCGGCCCGCGTGACATCGCACGACGGATTCCCTTCATCAAAGCCTCCATTTCACGCTCGAATGACTTACGCCCCCTTCCCGCGCAAGCATTTCGCCCTGGACCCGGCCCATGCGTTCAGGCGCTGATCCGCACAGGCGCGCCGCGCCCGCGGCGGCATCGGCACGCGCAAGCCTGATCGGCCGGCCGGCTTTGGCCGCCGCGCTTGCGTTCGTCCTGGCTTTCGCGATGGCGGGCGCGGTTGCCGGGTTCGTCGATCAGCAGTGGCAAGCCGTCGCGGAGCAGCGTTTTGCGCAACGCAGCACCTGCGCCGCGGCCATCCTTCTGGTGGGCGCGCTCGTTGCTGGTCTGTGTGCCGTATTCGCATTTCGTCTTGCCCGCCCGCGTGCCGCTCCAGCCCCCGCCGATGGCGATGCGCACCTGAACGACGCGCGCATGATGGGCATCATCCGTTCGTCCATGGAGGCGATCATCACGGTCGACGAAGCACAACGGGTCGTGATCTTCAATCCGGCGGCGGAGTTCGTGTTCGGCCTTTGCGCCGCCGAAGCGATCGGTTCACCCCTGGCGCGCTTCATTCCCGAGCGTTTTCGGGCGGCTCACGAACGGCACGTCGACCAGTTCGGCGCGACGGGCGTCACCGAGCGCCAGATGGGCCATCAGCAACGCGTTCTCTACGGATTGCGCGCCAATGGCGAGGAGTTTCCGATCGAGGCGTCGATTTCGCAGATCCGCGACCTCTCCGGCAAGCTCTACACGGTCATGCTGCGCGACATTACCGAGCGGCTGCGCGCGGAGAACTCGCTCAAGCGCTCGCGCGAGGAACTGCGCGAACTCTCGGCCAACCTGCAAAACGTGCGCGAGGCCGAAAAAACCCGTATCGCGCGCGAACTGCACGACGACCTCGGCCAGCAGCTCACGGCCCTCAAGATCGATCTTTCGACGCTCGAGCAACGGCTCAAGGGCAACCTGACTCCGGATCTCGCCACCCGCATCGAGGGCATGAGCAAGCTGATCGATTCGACCGTGCGGGCCGTACGGCGCATCGCTGCCGATCTGCGCCCGGTCATGCTGGACGACCTGGGTCTCGTGCCGGCGATCGAATGGCTCGCCAACGACTTCACGAGCCGCTACGGCATCGCCGTGCAACGCCAGATCCACACCGGCAATACGACGTTTTCGAACACGGCGGCCTCCACGCTCTTTCGCATCGTCCAGGAAGCGCTCACGAACGTTGCGCGTCACGCCGAGGCCAGCGTAGTCGTGCTGACGCTCGAAGTGGCGCGGCAGCAATGCACGCTGCGCATCGTCGACAATGGCCGCGGCACGGAGCACGATCCGGGCGGCGCGCCGCATCGCACCCGCCACGACAAATCATTCGGTCTGCTTGGCATTCGCGAGCGCGCGCATATGCTCAACGGCACTGTCGATATCGACACCGCGCCGGGCGAAGGTTTTGCCATTTGCCTCACGTTCGAACTCGACGCTCTCCAATCCGAAGAGGCCGCCTCATGATCCAGGTGATCATCGCCGACGACCATACGCTGGTGCGTGACGGTCTGCGCCGCATCCTCGAAAGCGCCCACGATTTCGAAATCGTGGGCGAAGGCTGGGATGCGGCCACCACCCTTGCGCTCGTGCGCGAACGCAGCGCCAGGGTGCTGGTGCTCGATCTCTCGATGCCGGGCCGCAGCGGCGTGGATCTCATCAAGCAGATCAAGGAAGAAAACCCCGGGTTGCGCATTCTCGTGCTGACCATGCACGCCGAACAGCAATATGCCGTGCGGGCGTTCAAGGCAGGCGCCTGCGGCTACCTCACGAAAGAAAGCGCAAGCGCCGAACTCGTGAGCGCGGTGACGAAGGTCGCGTCCGGCGGCGTATACGTGAGCATGGCCATGGCCGAGCGCTTCGCGCAAAGCCTGAACGAACCCGCCGACACGCTGCCGCACCAGCGGCTCTCGGACCGCGAGTTCGAGGTCTTCCGGCGCATTGCCGCGGGCGAGACGATTGGCGAGATCGCACAGTCGCTCTGCGTGAGCGCCAAAACCGTGAGCACCTACAAGGTTCGCATTCTCGAAAAAATGCAGATGCCGCACGAGGCCGCCCTCGTGCGCTACGCCGTGCGCCACAAGCTGCTGGACGATCAGGACGAACCCTGATCGAGCGGCACGGCCCGTGCCACGCGTGCCGTTCATGCCGCGACACCGCGTCGCACGCTTGTAGGAATCGCCCTACACGACTTCCTTCCCGCGTACGCCAGATTCCACCAGCGCCGATTTCCTTTCGAGCTGGCGCAGCCGATACTGGCGGCATGGAAACCCACCCGACCCCGCCGAAGCTGCACGTGTTCCTCGTGGAAGATGCGTCGCCGGTCCGGCGAAGAATCGCCGAGGCGCTCTGCGCCATTCCGGACGTGGTCGTGGTGGGCGAGGCCGAAGATACGGCCACCGCGCTGGCGCAGATCGCGTCTAGCGGAGCGGATGTCGCCGTCGTCGATCTGCGGCTCACTGCGAGCAGCGGCATCGATCTCATCGCCCAGCTCTCGCGCGAGCAGCCGTCGCTCGTCACGGTCGTGCTGACGAACCACACCGGTGCGCCGTTCCGGGCCGCCTGCGAGCGCGCCGGCGCCGGCTTCTTCTTCGACAAGACCGCGGAATTCGCGGCTGCCTGTCACACCATTGAAGCACTTGTGAAAGATCGCGCGAGTGCCGCGCGTTGAACCGGAGATGACCATGTACGCCAATCCCGTGTGCGATTCCTCCCTGCCGGCGCCCTCGCCCATGCAGCGTCTTCGCGGACCGCTGCATTCGGCGGTCCGCGAGGATACGCCGCGCCGTGCCGCCACGCGCTGCTCGTCCTGCTCGCTGCGCGCGGTCTGCATGCCCTCCGACCTCGACGCCGCCGAGCTCCAGCGGCTCGACGCTGTCGTCCATACGACCCGCCACGTGCGTCGCGGCGAAGCGCTGTTTCGCGCGCGCGATGCTTTCCAGAGCCTCTATGCCGTGCGCACCGGCGCCTTCAAGACCGTCGTCATGCATCGCGACGGCCGCGAGCAGATTACCGGTTTCCCGATTCCCGGCGAACCGCTGGGGCTGGACGGCGTGTGCTCGGGCACGCACAGCTGCGAAGCCATCGCGCTCGAAGACAGCACGGTCTGCGTCATTCCGTTCGGCCAGTTCGAATCGATGTGCCGCGAGAGCCGCCGCATGCAGCACCATCTCTATCGCTTGATGAGCGGCGAGATCGTGCGCGAATCGAGCCTCATGATGCTGCTGGGCACGATGAACGCGGAGCAGCGCCTCGCCGCCTTTCTGCTCGATCTGGCTGCCCGCTTCAAGGCGCGCGGCTACTCCGGCACGCAGTTCAACCTGAAGATGAGCCGCGAAGAAATCGGCTGTTTTCTCGGCATGAAGCTCGAAACCGTGAGCCGCATGTTCTCGCGCTTTCATCGCGAAGGGCTCGTCGAGCCGAGCGGCAAGCAGATCCGCATCGTCGACGTGGCGCGTCTCGAGCGCGTGTGAAGCGCGAGGCTGGAGGCCAGCTTCCTGCCTGACGGCAAGCGAGCCCGCGCCGTGCCGGTGTGCTCTCTTCGCTCGCACGTGCGGCCTCGGCTTCAATGCGTGTCAGTAATGAAAAACCTGGTCATTCCTGAGCTCGATCCATTTGATGCCCGCTCGCAAACCGTCCAGCAACGCAGCGGCTTCGGTTTCGAAGGTTCGGTAGTGAGCGAAGGAATGGCCAAACTCCTGTTCCGGCGCGCTCTGCGTAATGCTGATCCGGCAGGCGAACCCGCCGTGTGGCGCGGGCGAGGTCATCGCCTCGACCCGCCATCTTCCAGAATCGACAGTACCCCTTAATGTCATGGCGATGTTCTCCGTCTGTTGCGTGATGGCTTCGGCTCACTTCAGCATACGGATCTTCAGACGGTGACCGCTGACACATATCAATTCAATGCAGCCCCCTCCACGCCGCGTGATCCGGCCATGGCGAGGTTTGTGGCACGAGGAGCAGCGGCAACGCCGTGCGTTGCACCACATCGGTGGCGAGACAGGCATCGTGTTTCCCTGTATCGCGAGGGTTTCCGGCGGCTCCCAACACCACGAGGTCGGTACGCCAATGCCGGGCTGCTACGGCAATAGCTTGCGAGGCATCCTCGCCTTCGCGGCGTGTCGGGAGAACCACCGCGCTCAAGCCTGCGGGATGCCGGGCGGACGCCGGGTCGCATGCCAGATAACCCACCCGGATCTCCGCTCCCGGCGCGGCGGCAATTCGCGCGGCCTCGCGAACTGCGCGGGCGGACGTCGCGCTCCCGTCGCTCGCCACGAAGATACGTTGCGGCGGTATCCGGCAGTTGCGGACCAGAGGCATGGGGACCACGAGCACGGGACAATCCGCGGCGCCAGCGAGCGCCGCCGGATCGGGCGGTGTGCCGATCAACAGTTCGGCGAGTGACGTGCGCGCAGCATGCGCCAGCGCTGTGGTAGGCCCCATTGCCGGATTCGCTTCGACGAACTCTTTTTTCACCTCGAATCCATTGCGTTCGAGCGTTGCGCAGGCGGCATCGACGGTTGCCGTCATCACGATCCTTTGCGACAACGACGACGCGCCACTCAGCCCGGCAATATGGATGCGCGCAGCCGGCCGCGCCCAGCCGGCCACGCAGCCGAGCAGCGCAGCGACGGATTCGCGGCCGGTCAGAAAGAAAAAGATGCGCGAGTACGGTGCGACGACTGGCGTAGTTGTCGATCGATCAGCCCAACGCCCCATTTTTCGACTCCTGGCGCGACACCCGAGCGTCCTCCGCTTTACATCGGCGCGAAATAAGTGGGATAGCCGAGATGATCCTCGATCCCCTTCACGCCGGCGACACGCTCGGCGCACACCCGTATGGCCTTGCGCTCTTCCTCGGAATTCACGAGGCCCCACAGATGCACCACGCCATCCTTCACGACGACGTTTTGCATCGACAGCGCCCAGCGGCGGCCATCGAGTTCGTGCAATACGCTCTCGCGTATCGCTTCGTCGGCGGCGATCGCCTCCGGGCCGGGCTGCGCCGCGCGCGCGAGCGCGCTCACCAGGTTCGAGCGGCTCACGATGCCTAGCAGCTTGCCGTCGGTGGTCACGGGCACGCGCTTGATGCGATGGCGCTCCAGCGTGTCCGCGACTTCGGCCAGCGACGCGGTGGGCAGCACGCAAACGACATTCTCCGTCATGATGTCGCCGACCTTCGACGCGTGTTCCTTCAGGTATTGCGTCGCGAGCTTGCGGTTGGAATGCACGAATTCGCCGAACCACGAGCGCTGCGGCTTGCCTGTGCCCGTCTCCACGCGGTGCAGCAGATCGCTCTCGCTCAGGAGTCCGACGATGTTGCCGTCTTCGTCGACGACCGGCAGCCCGCTGACGTGATGTTTGACCATCAGCGCCGCGGCCTCGAAAACGGTTGCGGTGGGAAGTACGGTGACGACCTCGGTCGTCATGATGTCCGAGACTTGCATGAGTTTCCTCCGGATAGAGACCAACACCTTGACGTTCCCCAATGTAGGCTTCGCGGGGCGGCCGATATTGATGTTGGTCAATCAAGAGGCGTGGGGCGAAACGCGTTCGCAGGCTTCGCTATGCATCCATCCCTACTTTGACTGCGGATGTCGGTTCGCGACCCTTTGAAAGCCTGCGAATCGCAGGCGGAATGCGCCGGCAACACCGCAGTCACAACACGTTACACCTGTAAACGCCGGCGAAACCCAACGCCGGAATTCGTCCACTAAACTGGAACCATCTTGCTGGATAACGGTACGGGGCCGCCCGCGTCGCAGTGCGGGCGCGCTTTTACGGCTTTTACGTTTTCTACATTACGCGCTGGCTGGACACAATTCGATGATCCGAACTCTTCTCGTCTTCTCCCTCATTAGCGGCCTGTGCGGTTGTATCGTCGCGCCGCCTTATGGGTATGCGCCTGCACCGGGCTACTACTATGGCTATGCCCCCGGCTATTACGCGGCACCGCCGGTTAGCGTCGGTATCGGTGGAGTCATTCACGTCCATTGATCGCGCTTCGCGAGTGGAACACGCTTGCGCGACCAGGACGCTGGCCCAGATCAGCCAGCGTATTGCGCGGCGCAGCCGGTGACGCACGCGAAGCGGCCGCCATACGCCCGCCGTATTCGCCTTTGCTTTCCGAGTCGATGTCACGCCGCTGTTTTCCGGTGAAATCCGTTCCATACCGGAGAGCGTATCGGCCGATTGTTAGCGCGCGATGAGCGCCGCCACTTTTCGCCAGACACGCCGCATGCGCGCCCCGCGCCGCCCTCATCCCCTGCTCCGGCACAGCCCCATCATCCACGCATAAACCGCATCCACGGCCGCGGAGCGCGCCGGCTGCGCCGCACGCATCAACCACAGCGGCGCGAGCGCGAATCACGGCACCAGCGGCAAGACTTCCACGCGCCCGCACGTCAATGCCTCGCCGGCGGTGAGGCGCGACACCATGGCAATGCCCACTTTCTGCCCGGCCGCCGCCACCAGAAAGCGCGGATCGTTCACCGTCATGGCCCGCCGCATCCGCAGGCCGCGCTCGAGTGGATCAACTATATCGAGCGCCCCGAAGTGCATGCGGCCATCACCAACGAAGTGTTCTACCCCAACGCCGACGCCGCCGCGCGGCAGTTCGTGCGCGCCGAGATTCTGAACGATCCGACCGTTTATCCGCCCGAGTCGGTACTGAAAACGCTCTTCCTGCTCAAGCAGTTGTCGGCGCCGATCAAGCGGCTCGAAAGCCGGTTGTGGACGCAGTTGAAATCGGGAGGCTAGGCGCAGGGGCGCGGGCGTATTGGACGTATTGACGTATGGCAACGCTCAGGTTGCGAAGATCAGCGACCGGTGCGCACCGACACCCGCCGCCACGCCGGAAGCCGATGCAAACGTCGCATTCGTCATGGCGGACGATGCATCGCCTGCCGCATAGACGCCGCGCACGCTCGTCTCCTTCCAGTCGCCCACGCGAACCACTCGGCCGAAGGGGCTTTCGTCGACCGCGCAACCGAGCTGATCGGCCAGATCGCTGGCGAGCTCGGTCCGCGTTCCGATGAAAAGCGCATCGACCGGGACGGTTCGCCCGTCAACGAGACGAAGGGCATCGATGCCCGGAGCCTCGCCGAGTACTTCCGCGACGGGCGTGCGTTCGATGACGACTCCCCGCTCGCGAAGCAACACCGCTTCGTCCGCGCTGGGTTCGGCGACGCCCTGCGTGAACCACGTCGTCGGCCCCCAATCGGGAATCAGCAACGCCTGGTGAACGGAGTGAGCATGCGTGGCAAGCACGCCAAGCCGCCGGTCCTGCACTTCGTATCCATGACAGTACGGGCAATGCAGCACACTAATGCCCCAGCGGGCGTCCAGCCCCGGAACGGCGGGCAGCGTGTCGCGAACCCCGGTGGCGAGCACGAGCCGGCTAGCCCGGCTGCGCGAACCATCGGCGAGTTCGACATGGAAGCTCCCCCACTCGCCATAGGCTTTGCGCGCGTGCCCCTTCACAACCGTCACTGTGGGGTACTTGAGCAATTGGTCGGTAGCTTCGGCAACGATCCGGGACGGCGGCACGCCGTCCTGACCGAAGAAACCCTGCG
This sequence comes from Paraburkholderia sp. J12, assembly GCF_905220215.1. Taxonomy (NCBI): domain Bacteria; kingdom Pseudomonadati; phylum Pseudomonadota; class Betaproteobacteria; order Burkholderiales; family Burkholderiaceae; genus Paraburkholderia; species Paraburkholderia sp. J12. The sequence continues at coordinate 398,389 of NZ_CAJMZC010000004.1, read as the reverse complement.
CGTGCGATGCGAAGCGATTGCGCGGCGAACCGCCGTCGATCACCTGAACGCGGCGCCGGGCGCGCGCGAGCTGCATCGCGGCAGACAGGCCGGCAAAACTTCCCCCAACGATCACGACGTCGTATTGGTCTTCCATAGGTGTTGTTCCAGTCGATTCACGGGATATGCGGCGCGACGTTCACCCTATCACGCAACATTTACAGTTACATGATAGGGCGAATGGTATCATTCATGCAACTTCAATTGTTTCGTGAGATCAGGTCCGATGAGAACGGATAGCCGCTTGTCCCGCGTGCTGCACGCACTGCTGCATATGGAGCATGCCGACGAGCCAATGACGTCGGAGGCCATCGCCGAGATGCTGCGCACGAACCCCGTGGTCGTGCGCCGACTGCTCGCCGGCCTGCGTGAAGGCGGTTATGTCCAGTCGGAAAAAGGGCACGGCGGCGGATGGGTGCTCAGCGTGGCGCTCGACGAGATCACGCTGCTGGACGTGTATCGCCACGCGGGCGAACCGGCCCTGTTCTCGGATCTCGTCAGCGAGGACGATCCTCAGTGCCTTGTCGAGCAGGCCGTGAACGCGCACCTGTCGGCAACGGTGAGGGAGGCCGAAAAGGCTCTGCTGGCGAAATTCGCCAAGGTCACGGTGGGCGACCTTGCACGTGAAATCCGGCGAAAGGGGCGCAGCATGCATTCGTGACGGCCGTGGTTGCCGTAGCCTGACGAAACGCCTGCCGATGCGCCTGTGCCCGTAATGCGGGGCCGCGCCCTACGCCCGTGCCCCGCAGAGGCGATCTAGACAATACTGTCCAGCGCCTTGGCGAATCGCGCCACGGCGCCGTCGACGTCGTGCAGTTTGTCGAGGCCGAACAGTCCGATGCGGAAGGTCTTGAAGTCGTCAGGCTCGTCGCATTGCAGCGGCACGCCCGGCGCGATCTGCAGGCCGGCCTCGGCGAACTTCTTGCCGGAACGTATGCCGTCGTCGTCCGAGTAGCTGACCACGACGCCCGGCGCCTCGAACCCCTCGGCCGCCACGCTCCTGAAGCCGTTGCTGGCCAGAAGCGCGCGAATGCGCTTGCCGAGTTCAAGCTGCTCTGCCCGCACCTTCTCGAAGCCGTATGCCTCGGTTTCCTTGATCACGTCGCGCAGCGTCGCGAGCGCATCCGTGGGCATCGTGGCGTGATAAGCGAACCCACCGCTCTCGTAGGCTTCCATGATCTGCAGCCACTTGCGAAGATCGCAGGCAAAACTCGTGCTGGTGGTGGCGTCGATTCTTTCGCGGGCAAGCGGGCTCAGCATCACAAGCCCGCAGCACGGCGACGCACTCCATCCCTTTTGCGGCGCGCTGATCAGGATGTCGACGCCGGTGGCCTCCATGTCGACCCAGATCGTCCCGGAGGCGATGCAATCGAGCACGAACATGCCGCCGACGGCGTGCACGGCATCGGCCACTGCACGCAGGTACGCATCGGGCAGCATCATGCCGGAGGCGGTTTCGACATGCGGCGCGAAGACCAGATCCGGCTTGTTTTCCTTGATCGCGGCGACCACCTCATCGATCGGAGCCGGCGCATACGCGGCCTGCCTTCCCGGTTCGACCGGACGCGCCTTCAGCACGATCGATTCGGACGGAATGCTGCCCATGTCGAAGATCTGCGACCAGCGGAAACTGAACCAGCCGTTGCGGATGACCAGACACTTCTTGTTCGTCGCGAACTGGCGGGCCACGGCTTCCATGCCGAACGTCCCGCTGCCCGGCACGATCGCGACCGCCTTCGCGTTGTAGACTTTTTTCAGGGCGCTGGAAATGTCGCGCATGACGCCCTGAAAGAGCTGCGACATATGATTGATCGAGCGGTCGGTGTAAACCACTGAATATTCGAGGAGTCCCTCGCGGTCGACATCGGGAAGAAGACCTGGCACGCTCGCCTCCAATAAGAGATGAATACTGTGAGCCGTATTTGCGCTTTGATGCCGCTGCAACAATGCAAACAGGCTGCTTTGCCTCGACGAAGACAGATTCTAACGAAAGCGGCCGCAAACCTGGGGCACGGATGCGTTATTTGGCAACGGCAGCGGATTCGCGGCAATGGTGCGACGCAGCACACCCGGTCCCTGGAGAAACGCTCCCGCTAACTCACTTCCGCGCAGGCGGCTGCGGATTGTTGGCCGGATTCGTATCGAACCGGCTCACGCTTTCGATGCCAGCCTTGCCGACGAGGGCCGAGAGCCGCGCATGCAGCCAGTCGGCCGTCTCCTGTTCGTAGACCTGTTCGCCGCACACGTACACCGTAAACGACTTCAGATACTTCGCCTTCTTCTCCGGGTTGCCGATCGTATCCCTGGTCCATTGATACAGCGGGTACTGGTCTTGTCCTACGCGTTCGGCCTCTTCGACATAGTCGGCGAACGCGTCGAACTGACACTTCAACGCGGCGTTGCGCTCACGCAGAACAGCCTCGAGCAAATCGCGCCCCTCATCGTCCCCGCCCGAGCGCAACGCATCGGCCAGTTCCGGTGCGACGGTGATGCGAATCTGGAATTGCCATGTTTCTGCCATCTATGCCTCCTCCGGTAACGAGCAGAATAGCGTCTCGGGCCAGCATCGCAAGATCCGGATCTACGCCGATGCCCATGGCTGCGCCGAGCGTCGGCGCCTATTGCTGCGTGAGCATGAGGTCGAGATTTTGAACCGCGGCGCCGGATGCGCCCTTGCCCAGATTATCGAAAACGGCGGACAGCAGAACATGCCCGTGCTCCGCATTGGAAAAGACGCTCAAGTGCATGTCGTTCGTGCCGTTCAGCACTTGCGGATCCAGCTGCTTCATGGCGCCCGATTCTTCCGGCGGCAAGACGCGTACGTGCGCCGCCCCGGCATAGTGGCGTGCCAGGCAGGCGTGCAGCGTCGCGCCATCCACGCCGGACGGCAGCAGCCGCAACGCCAGCGGCACCGTCAGCACGATACCCTGGCGGAACGCACCATACGCCGGAACGAAAATAGGACGCTGCGCGAGCCCGGCATGCTGCTGGATCTCCGGGGTGTGCTTGTGCGCGAGCTCCAGGCCATAGACCTGGTAGGCCGGCGCATTCGCGGCCCCCTGCCCCTCGTGCTCCTCCACGCCGGCACGTCCGCGTCCCGAGTAGCCGGAGACGGCGTGAATGCCGAGCGGATAGCTCTCAGGCAGCAGCCCGGCCTGCGACAGGGGGCGCAGCAGGCCAATCGCTCCGGTGGGATAGCAACCGGGATTGGTGACCCGGCGCGCGCTCGCGATGCGCGCGGCCTGTCCCGGCGCCATCTCCGGAAAGCCATAGGTCCAGTCCGGCTGGGTGCGATGGGCGGAACTGGCGTCGATAACGCGGACGGCAGGATTGACGATGGCGCTCACGGCCTCGCGCGCGGCGGCATCGGGCAAGCAGAGGATGGCGATGTCGCAGGCGTTGATCGCTTCGGCGCGGCGCCGCGGGTCTTTGCGGTCCGTGGCGCCGAGCGTAAAGAGCCTGAGATCGGTCCGGTCGCGCAGCCGCTCGTGGATTTGCAGCCCGGTGGTGCCCTGGTCGCCATCGATGAAAACAACGGGGGAGCTCATAGGGGAATACTCCGCGGAATATGGGTGGGAACAGATAAAGCGAGCCCCTATGTTCCATCGGCCGCTAGAATAGGGAAAGTTGAATTTCACAACCTGAACATTCAGTTTTTCTGAATCTGGACGCCGATATGCGAGAGATCAGCCTGGACCGCCTGCGCACCCTGGTCGCCATTGTCGACCGCGGCTCGTTTGCCGATGCGGCGCGTGCCTTGCATCTGGCGCCGCCGACGGTCAGCCTCCACATTGCCGAGCTCGAGGCGCGCATTGGGGCGCCGCTGCTGTCACGCAAGCGCGGGCAGGTCAGGCCCTCGGCGATCGGCGAGGTGCTGGTGGAGCGCGCCCGCCGGTTGCTGGCCGACGCGGAGCGCGCGCTGGACGATATCGAGCGCCAGGTGCAGGGGCTCGAGGGGCGTGTGCGGATCGGTGCCTCGACGGGCGCGATCGCGCACCTGTTGCCGCAAGCGCTCGAGGTACTGCGCCAGCATCATCCCGCCATCGACCTTCAGGTTGCCGTGCTCACCTCCCAGGAAACGCTGTCGCGGCTGATGGACGGGACGCTCGATGTCGGGCTCGTCGCCGTACCCCAGCCTCCGGTGGCGGGACTGGTCATCAAACCGTGGCGGCGCGACCCCGTGATGGCTTTTGTACCGGCGCATTGGCGCTGCCCGGCGCGTGTCACGCCTGAATGGCTCGCTGCGCAGCCGCTCATTCTCAATGACGCGACCACGCGTCTCTCGCGTCTGACTGCGGAGTGGTTCGCGGCCGCCGGGCACCACCCCGCGCCGCGCATTCAGCTCAATTACAACGACGCGATCAAGAGTCTGGTGGCGGCAGGTTACGGCGCGGCGCTGTTGCCCCACGAGGCCACGACGCCGCTACCCGATACGCGCATTGTCATGCGACCGCTGCGTCCGGCGTTGTGGCGCCGGCTGGGTATTGCACATCGTGCGGGGTACGTCGAACGTGCTACGCAGCACGTGCTGGAGGTGTTGTGGGGGTTGCGAGTGGCGTAGACGGGCCGGCCGCTTTGAGCCCTGGGTAGGTCCGTGCGGGCGTGCGGGAAACTGCACGCATTCATGCCGCAAATCGCTATCGTCCAGGCACGCGATGCTTGCCTCCATCGTGACCTATTCCGTCGTTCCGCGAGATCGCTTCATCGTTTTGCGCGACTTTAACGACGTCACGTCGTGCGCGATCTCGGAGAGTCGCTTTTCACCAAGTAATTGGAGCAACGCATTTTCTGCCGAACCCAACGTCTCGTTGAGGTGATGATTGACCGCCGCCTCGACCGGACAAGTGCGATTGTCGTCGGCTGGACCGATCACAAACGGCGCGGTATGCCCAATGGCCTGGTAGACGTCCCTCACCGTAAGATCGTTGAGGTCACAGGCGAGCGCCCAGCCTCCGCCTGGCCCCCCCGTCGACTTTACATACCCCGATTCGCGTAGCGCGGCCATGGTTCGGCGAACAAAGACGGGGTTCGTGTGCAGCATCAGCGCAATCGTCTCCGAGGTGCTCGCGCCTCCGCGCAGATGCATGTGGATGAGGACGTGCAGAAGTCGAGCCAGTCGGGTGTCGCGTTGCATGGTCGGAAGCGTGGTAATTCGCAACTTTTGATGTTACGCTATCTCTCGCTGCTTGTGTGCAACCGTCTCTGCCTGCGCAACCATGACCGCATACCGTCAAACCTTTATTGAAGCAAACGGAATTCGCCTGCACGTCGCTGAACAAGGCGACGGCCCATTGGTGCTGCTTTGTCACGGCTTTCCCGAGACCTCGCATGCCTGGCGCCATCAGCTGGCGGCACTTGCGCACGCCGGCTTCCATGCAATGGCACCCGATCTGCGCGGCTACGGATCAAGTGAATGTCCAGCGGCAATCGGGCAGTACACGACACTAGATGTTGTCGGTGACCTCGTAGCGCTCGTTGACGCTCTCGGAGAACGCGACGCAGTCGTTGTCGGAAACGATTGGGGGGCAACCATTGCCTGGCAAGCCGCGTTGCTTCGGCCCGACCGTTTTCGCGCTGTCGTTGCGCTCGGGGTGCCGATGATGGGCCGCGCGCCGATGGCGCCGAGCCGGCTTTTTCCGCAGACCGATCAGGCGAGGTTCTATACGCATTACTTTTCCGAACCTGGGTTGGCCGAAGCCGAACTTGAGCGAGACGTCGCCACGACATTGCGCAAAATCTATTTTTCCGCATCGGGAGACGTTGGGGCCCGCGACGCGAATACGCCCAATCCATTTGGACTTGTGCCGCGCAGTGGTGGACTCCTCGACTCGCTGATCGATCCCCCGTCGTTGCCGGCGTGGCTCGCACCCGCCGACCTTGACAAATTTGTGCAGGCATTCCGCATTTCCGGCTTTCGCGGCGGATTGAACTACTACCGCAATCTCGACCGCAACTGGGAAGTGCAGTCGGCCTTCGAGGGCCTGCTCGTCGAGGTTCCCGCCCTGTACCTTGTCGGCGAGCGAGACACAGGTCTGGCTATGCCGGGCATGCACGAAATTATCGGCGGCATGCCCCAGATCGTGCCGAAGCTGTCGGCCACGCGAGTCGTTCCGCAAGCAGGGCATTGGCTGCAACAGGAGGCGCCGGATTTCGTCAACGCGGCATTGATCGAGTTTCTGCGCGATCTTTGATGTACGCCGGCGCGATCTGGCGGTTCAACCAGTGTTAGCGGCCATGCAAGCGTGAGGGCTAGCGGGCCAGATTCAGCCATTCGCTCGCGCGATACCCCGGGCACGCAACTCAGCAGCAAGGCCGCCCTGCCACCTCACGCAACGTCCACCACAACTTTCCCGCGTGCGCTCGCATTCGTGATGGCGTCGTAGCCGAGCTCCGATGCACTGGCGAATGTTTGAGGCGGGCGGCCGATCATTGTTTGGGCGCGAATGAGCGTTGTTTCCATCCAATGCGGCTCATCATGGGCGAAGCACCGCACCGGCCAGCGCATCGACGACGTGCTGCGCAAACGCCCTCACCTTCGCCAAGCCTATCCGAATCGCGCCGTCCACGTGGGCCGCAACGGCTCAAGCGCAAGCGACGCAGGTCCGCAACGGGTCGACAGGACAGCTAGAATTGCACTTTTGGCCCGGAATACACCCATGTCTTTTGCCTCGCTCGGCCTGATCGATCCCTTGCTGCGCAATCTGCAGGACCTCAACTACCAGACACCTACTCCGGTGCAGGCCAGGGCGATTCCTGCTGTGCTCGGTGGCAAGGACGTCATGGCTGGGGCGCAGACCGGCACGGGCAAGACGGCGGGTTTTGCGCTGCCGCTGCTGCAACGGCTGGTGCAGCACGGCCCGGCGGTATCCAGCAACCGTGCGCGGGTTCTGGTGCTGGTGCCCACGCGCGAGCTGGCCGAGCAGGTGCTGCAGAGCTTCATCGCCTACGGCAAAGGTCTCGACTTGCGGTTTCTCGCCGCCTATGGCGGTGTGAGCATCAACCCGCAGATGATGAAGTTGCGTAAAGGCGTGGATGTGCTCGTTGCGACGCCAGGCCGCTTGCTGGATCTCAACCGCCAGAACGCAGTGCAGTTCGATCAAGTACAAACGCTGGTGCTGGACGAAGCCGACCGCATGCTGGATCTGGGCTTCGCGCGCGAGCTCAACGCCGTTTTTGCCGCCTTGCCCGCGCAGCGCCAGACCCTGCTGTTCTCCGCCACGTTTACCGACGATATTCGCGCCATGGCAGCGGGCATTCTGCGCAGCCCGGTCAATATCAGCGTCAGCCCGCCCAATACCACGGCCAGCAAGATCAAGCAGTGGGTCGTGACGGTGGACAAGAGGAACAAGCCCGAACTCTTCATGCACCTGGTGGCCGGAAACAACTGGAAGCACGCGCTGGTGTTCGTCAAGACCCGCAGCGGCGTGGATTACCTGGCGGCCATGCTGGACAAGGCGGGCTACGCGGTCGAAACCATCCACGGCGACAAACCGCAGCCCGCGCGCCTGCGTGCGCTGGAGCGCTTCAAGACGGGTGAAGTCCAGATGCTGGTCGCCACCGATGTGGCGGCGCGCGGACTCGATATCGACGACCTGCCGCTGGTGATCAACGTCGATCTGCCGATCGTGGCGCAAGACTATGTGCACCGTATTGGCCGCACCGGCCGCGCGGGCGCCAGCGGCGTGGCGGTCTCCCTCGTGTGCGCCGATGAAGCGCCGCAACTGGCGGCGATTGAAGCGCTGATCCGGCAAACGCTGCGCCGTGAAGAAGAGCCGGGTTTTGAAGCCGAACACCGCGTGCCGCAGACCAGCGCGACGGGTGAGATCGTCAAGAAACCCAAAAAGCCCAAGAAACCCAAAGTGCCACAAGCTGCGCCTGGCGGCACGCCGGTGCCCGGCAAAAAACCGCGGCCGCAAAGTGGCGAGAAGAAAGGCAAACCCGCGGCGCCGCGCGCGGTGGCCACGGGTAAAGGCACGAGCTTGTCCAGCGGCAGTCCGTTCAGCGTGCAAAAGCCGCGCAGCCAACCTGCCAGCAAGCCCGCTGCGGGCTCGCCCAAGCCGGCTGGCAAATCCGCCGGCGGCCGCGGCAAACGCCAACCCTGATTCGTTGGGATCAGTCACGCCCGCCCAAAAACAGGCGGAGGGGTGCAAGCTTCGGCGTGCATCAGACCGAAGTGCACGTCAAGCCAGCGTGCTGTTGTTCGGCGAACGTGAAGGAGCTTCGCTACTGACAGCACGGTGGCAGCAGACCTTTCGTAGGATGCCAGAAGTGTGTCTACCGCTTTGGCGGTGACGCTATCGCCGGGTTTCGGGCTGCCAAGGCCCCGCCCGGCTACTGGTTCAACTACTCAAGGACAAGAATGGACTTCGTCTCCGCCCGCATTATCACCAACGACATCAAACGGCTCGTCCGCTTCTATGAAGACATCGGGCTGCAGGCGACCTGGTACACCGAGGAATTCGCCGAACTATCGACGGAGACCTGCACGCTTGCGATTGGCAGCAAGCGCACCATGGAGATGTTTGGTGCAGGCGCGGCGACACCGGAAAGCAATCGTTCGCTCATTCTCGAATTCCGGGTGCACGATGTCGACGAGACATACCGCAAGCTCGAAGCACGCCTCAAGGACGTCGTCCAGACACCGACCACCCAGCCATGGGGCAATCGCTCGCTGCTGTTTCGGGACCCGGACGGCAACCTCGTCAACTTCTTTACGCCGGTCAGCCCGGAGGCAATCCGCAAATACGAGAGGGAATGAGTCGGCGTAGCGGCAAGCTCAGCCGCATGGGCTCATCGACCGGCGCCTGTCTTGCACCTGGGGCGACCTGAAGCGCCCGTCCCCGCCTACGCGTCCTCCAGTGCGCCGGGCTTGCGCAGCGTCGCAGCTTCGTGCAGGCCGCGGGCAATCCCGACCGGGCGCTCAGCGCTTCACGAACTTCAGGGTCATGCGATCCGATTCGCCGATCGCGGCATAGCGTGCCCGGTCGGCGTCGCCGCCGGCATAGGTCGGCGGCAGCGACCAGACGCCATGCGGATAATCTTTCGTATCGCGGGGATTCGCGTTGATCTCGCTGCGCCCGGCGAGCACGAAGCCCGCCGCCTGCGCATGTTCGATCACGAAGGCCTCGGTCACGTAACCCGTATCGATCATTTGCTGCAAGGACGTGCCCGGCGAGGCGCGATGCTCCTCCACGCCAAGCTCGCCGCCAGGCTTCAGTGCCCGATAGAACGCGCGCAGATTCGCATCGAGCTGGCCGTCCTTGATCCAGTTGTGGATATTGCGGAACGTAAGCACGTGATCGAAGCGCCCGTCCGCATCGAAGCCCGAGAACGTGCCCGCCTGCAACGTGCCGACCACGACGTTGCCGTAAATGGCCGGCGCAGCGGCGAGTTTGTGGCGATAGGCAATGTCGGTCGCGCGCTCTTCGGCATCGGGCGCACCGGTCGGGCCGAGATACTCGGCTTCGTACAGGTGGCCCGAGTCGTGCAGCCAGGGCGCAAGAATATCCGTGTACCAGCCGCCGCCCGGCGCGATCTCCAGCACCGTTTGAGTGGGCGCGAGATCGAAGAATTGCAGGGTTTGTTCCGGATGACGATAGACATCGCGCGCCCTCGCCGGCTGGCTGCGCTGCGGACCGTCGATCGCGGCATCGAGCGAAGCTGCGGCCGCGGACGAGACCTGCGGCGCCGACTGCGTCGGCGCAGTGCAGCCGGCAACCGTAAGCGCGATCAGCGCCGCGGCGACATAAAGGGCGCGCGGCCGCGCCGGATTGGCCCGCGTGCGCCGGCGGTCGATGGGATTCATGGGCAAGACTTCTCCGGTTCTTGTGTTATCGCTCGACGGCCGGTTCCGCAGATCAAGCCGCCGTGACCGCGGCCACGTCGTCGCGCGTTTCGGGCACAGTATGGCGCAACTCGCCCTCGACGGTCTGCGGCTCTTTGAGCAGGTTGAAGATCGGACACACGGCCTCGACGGCTTCGTGCAGCGCGCGGATCGTCTCCGGCGACTCCGGCGAAACAATATCGAGCGTATAGCGAATATTGTGCGGGAAAATCGGAATGTGCTCGAAGCCCGGCTGCTGCGCGAGCGGGTGCTGCTCGCCGGTCACTTCAACTTCGATCGCATCGATGGCGAGCCCGCGCTCCGCCGCCTGAATCAACGTGATGTGCGTGAGGCAGCTGCCCAGCACGCCCAGCTGCAATTCGGGCGAAGCCGGCCCCAGGTTGTAGCCGGCGAAGTCGGGCGGACTGTCGCTGATCACCTGAAAGTCGCGAATGCGGATTTCGCGCACGCCGCTGCGGCCGAGCGCCCGCACGTTCGCCTTGAGCGGCGTGGCCTTGAGGTCGGGGTTCGCGCGAGCGGCTTCCTTCTTCGCGAGCCAGGCGGCGCGCTTGTGCGTGAGGTATTCGTTCAGTGTGGTCATGGTCCGATATCCTTCGTGGGCCGGCGCGGCACGCCGGACTGCCGTCGGCCATTGTCGAGCGCGGCGCGGGGTGGAGCGAACCAATTTGTTCAGCTATTCAAATCTCGCGCGCAGGCGCAAACCCGTTCGCCAAGGCGCACCTTATACGTGAACACGTATAAGCATCCAACGATAAATTGCTTGCGTCGCGCGAGCCACCGATTAAGGTAAGAAGCTCGCCACACCTGTCATCCGTCCTGGTCCACTCATGCCGTCCCACGTCGATAAGGTTGCCGACTGGCTGCTCGACAGCCTCGAACTGAAGAGCACCACGTTTCACGTCGGCCGGTACTGCGGAACGTGGCAAGCCTCCACGTCCGGCCATCAGCGTGCAAGCTTTCACGTCGTCCTGCAGGGCCGGTGCTGGCTTCATCTGCCCGCGCAGGCCGGGAGCCCCGCGCGCAGCGTGGCGCTTTCCGCGGGCGACGCGGTGTTCCTGCTCGCCGACCTGCCGCACTGCCTGTCGCCCGACCCGCAACCGCCCGCGCCCGGCCACGAAAGCGCGCGCGTGGGCGCGATGGTCCCGCTCGATGCCGGCGATCCGGCCGAGGGCGTCGGTCTCGCGTGCGGCTTCTTCGAATTTCGCTCCGCGCTCGACGGCCTGCTGCTGGGCCTGTTGCCCGACCACGTCGTCGCGCGGCACGATCATCCGGCGCAAGGCGCGGCGCGCACGCTGTTCGACCTGATCCTTGCCGAAGCGCGGCGCGACACGCACGCGCCGTCGCCGATGATTGCGCGTCTCACCGGCCTGTTGTTCGTCTATGCCCTGCGCGCGCTCGACCAGCCCGAAGACCTCGCGCCCTCGTTCTGGTCCTTGTTGCGCCGCCCCGAGTTCGCACCGCTCGTCGCCGCCATCATCGAAACGCCCGCGGACCGCTGGACGACCGAACGGATGGCCGACTTCGTCCACATGTCGCGTTCGCGCTTTTGCAAACAGTTCGTCGAACTTTCGGGGCAGCCGCCCGCGCAGTTCGTGACCCTCGTGCGCATGAAACTGGCCGCGGCCATGCTGCGCTCGGGCGCCACCCTGCCCGATGCCGCCGACCGCGTGGGCTACCAGTCCGAGTCCGCATTCGCGCAGGCGTTCAAGCGCGTGACCGGCGTGCAGCCGGGCGCCTGGCGCCGCGCACGCGAAGCGGGCCACGACGGGGACGATCGCGCGAGGCACCACGCCGCCCGCCACGCGACGGGCGTCACCACAGCGCTATAGGCACCGGTCCGCGCGAGACAAATCCGCAGAATTCGCGGACGCCGCCGCATTGTTCCGTTTCCGGTCTTCACCCACAATCGGGGTGTCCCTTTCGTGATCCCGCGAGGATGTGAGAACCCCATGAGCCGTCTACCGCTGCATACCCCCGAGAGTGCCCCCGCCGCGAGCCGCCCCTACCTCGAACGTTCGCAGGCCGCGAATGGCTTCCTGCCGAACCTCGTCGCGTCGCTGGCCAACGCCCCCACCGCACTCGAAACCTATCTGACCGTCGGCGAAATCAACGGCCGCAGCGGCCTCACGCTCGCCGAGCGCGAAACGGTGCAGATCACGGCGGCGGCCATCCACGGCTGCGGTTTCTGCGTCGCCGGCCATACGGCCGTCGCGCTCAAGAAAGCGCAACTCGAAGAGCCGCTCGTCGAAGCGATCCGCGAGCAGCACACGGTGCCGGACGCACGCCTGAACGCCGTGGCCGTGTTCACGCGCGAGGTGATCGCGACGCGCGGCGCCGTGTCCGACGCCGCGCTTGCCGCTTTCCGCGAAGCCGGCTTCAGCGAGGCGAATGCGCTGGAAGTCGTGCTGGGCGTGAGCCTCGCCACGCTGTGCAACTTCGCCAACAACCTCGCGCAGAACGAGCTGAATCCGCAACTGGCGCCGTGGCGCTGGGAAGCCGGCGCGCGCGCCGCATGAACGCCGCGACGACGGGCGCGCCGGCAATCGCGCCCGAGGCCGGATTCGCCGTATGGCTCGACGAGAACGCGGAAGCCATCGACACCTCCCCGCAGCCCGCCGCCGCGGTGCTGCCGCAACTCGGCCGCGCGGGCCTCCTGCGCGTAGGCGTGCCCGCCGCGCTCGGCGGAGCGGGCGGCACGACGGTGGACGCCGTCGAGTCCATCGCCGCCGTCGCCCGCCATTCGCTCGCCGCCGCGTTCGTGTTCTGGGGCCAGCGCGCCTTCATCGAGTACCTGCTGCAAAGCGAGAACGAGGCGTTGCGCACGCGCTGGCTGCCGCCGCTGCTGGCCGGCGAGCACGCGGGCGCGACGGGACTCTCGAACGCGATGAAGTACCTCTCGGCCATCGAGCCGCTGCAGATGAACGCGCGGCCGCTCGACGGCACGCCCACGCGCTTCGCACTGAACGGTGCGCTCCCGTGGATCACGAACCTGCGACGCGAAGGCTTCGTGGTCGCGGCGGCATTCGATCGCAGTGACGGTGCGCCGCCTGCGATCTTCGCGGTGCCTCACGACGCACCCGGCGTTCGGCGCAGCGACGATCTCGACCTGATCGCGCTGCGTGCGAGCAATACGGCAGCGCTCGAGCTGGAAAACGTCGTGCTCGACGACGGCTGGCTGATTGCCGCCGATGCCCGCGCCTTCCTCGTGCGCGCGCGGCCCGCTTTTCTCGGCCTGCAATGCGGCATGTCGATCGGGCTCGCGCGCCGCGCCCTCGAAGCCGTGCGCGCGAGCAGCCCCGCCGTGCGTGCCGCGCTCGAAGACGACGCGACATCCGCCGCCCAGCGGCTCGACGTGCTGACCCGGCGCCTCTACGACGGCATGACGAGCGGCGCGTTCGTCGCGGCCCCCGCGGCGTCGTTCGAGGTGCGCATCGGGCTGGCCGAGGTGGTGGCGGACGCCGTCCAGCTCGAAGTGCAGGCCTGCGGCGGACGCGGCTACCTGCGCACGAGCGGCGCCGAGGCAAACAGCGGCGTGGCGCGCCGGGCACGCGAAGCGGCCTTCGTGCCCATCGTCACACCAAGCCTCGTGCAATTGAAAAACCAGCTCGCCGCACACCGGCGCAGCAACGCCGCATGAGCGCCCCGCACGTCGCGTTGCGCGGGCTCGCCCTGCGTTATGGCGAGCGCACGGTGCTCGACGGCGTCGATCTGGACGTTGCGCCCGGCGAGCTGGTCTCGATCCTCGGCGCGAGCGGCTCGGGCAAGTCCACGCTGCTGCGCATCGTCGCCGGCCTGCAGAAACCCGATGCCGGCACGGTGACGGTGGAAGGCACGCCGCTCGCCGGCCCGCGCCCCGACATCGCGCTTGCGTTCCAGGATCCGTGTCTGCTGCCCTGGCTCTCCGTCGAGCGCAACGTCGCGTTCGGCCTCGGTTTTACGCGTCAGCCGAGGCTGGCGCGCAGCGAGCGCGCGCGCCGCGTGGCTCAGGCGCTGGCGGCAGTGGGTCTCGCGCACGCGGGCGGACTCGCACCGCGTCAACTGTCCGGCGGCATGGCGCAGCGCGTGGCGCTGGCACGCTGCCTCGCGCGCGCGCCGCGCACGCTCCTGCTCGACGAGCCGTTCGGCGCGCTCGACGAAGTGACGCGCGCCGACATGCAGCGCCTGCTCGTGGGCATCGTGCGCGACACCCGCGCCGCCACGCTGCTGGTCACGCACGACATCGACGAGGCGTTGCTGGTCTCCGACCGCATCGTGCTGCTCGGCCGCGACGGCCGTCTGGCGATGCAGCTCGCGGTGAACGTAAGCGCACCGCGCGAAGCGCAGATCGAAACACTCGGCCGGCTGCGCGTGCTGCTCGTGGAAGCGCTGCATGCGTCGATGGCGCGCGCGCCCACCACCACCGCCTGCGCGTGACTGCCCCGACTCCCTCATAACAACCGGAACCCCCACCGCATGTGCCAGCTTCCGATGACGCGCCGCGAATGGCTCAAGCTCGCCTCGCTCTTCACCCTCGCGGGCGCCGCGCCGCTCCTTGGCGCACGCACGGCGCGCGCCGCGAGCGAACCCGATGCGCCGGTTCGCATCGGCTATCTGCCGATCACCGACGCCACGCCGCTGCTCGTTGCCCACAACAACGGCTACTTCCAGGAAGCAGGCCTCGCCGTCGAAAAACCAACGCTGCTGCGTAGCTGGGCCCAGGTGGTGGAGGCCTTTCTCTCGGGCCAGGTGAACGTCGTGCACCTGCTTTCGCCGATGACGATCTGGGCGCGCTACGGCAGCCAGGCGCCGGCGAAAATCGTGGCGTGGAACCACGTAAACGGATCGGCGCTGACCGTCGCCCCCGAGATCGGCACGCTGGCCGACCTGGGCGGCAAGTCCGTCGCCGTGCCGTTCTGGTATTCGATTCACAACGTCGTCGTGCAGGACATGCTGCGCGCGCAGGGCCTCGCGCCAGTGCTCAAGAAAGACAGCGCGCTGAAGCCGAACGAGGTCCACCTCGTCGTGATGGCGCCCGCCGACATGCCGCCCGCGCTCGCGTCGAAGCAGATCGCGGGTTATATCGTCGCGGAACCGTTCAACGCCGCGGCCGAAGCGCTGAACGTGGGCAAGGTGCTGCGATTCACCGGCGACGTGTGGCGCAATCACGCCTGCTGCGTCGTGTTCATGCACGAGCAGGATCTGAACGAGCGGCCCGCGTGGTCGCAGAAGGTGGTCGATGCAATCGTGAAAGCGCAGGCCTGGACGCGCGCGCACCCGCAGGAAACCGCGCAACTGCTTTCGAAGAGCGGCGAGAACCACTACACGCCGCATGCGGCAGCGCTGCTCGGCCGTGTGCTGGCGCCGCCGCCCTCCGACGAAGCGCGCTACCTGGGCGACCGCGCGATCCTTCATGCCGACTGGCACGAAAAGCGCATCGACTTCCAGCCCTACCCCTATCCTGAGTACACCGAAGCACTTGTCCAGCGCCTCAAGACCACCCAGGTGGAGGGCAATGCACGCTTTCTCGATGCCCTCGATCCGGCGTTCGTCGCGCGCGACCTCGTGGACGACCGCTTCGTCAAGAAGAGCATCGAGGCGGCCGGAGGGATGAAGACCTTCGGCCTCTCCGAAAGCTACGCCCGCACGGAGACGATCGTTGTCTAGCGTACCTGCCCGGCCCTCGCCGTCCACACAAACGCAGCGCGAGACCGTCACGCCGTCCGGCCGCACCGCCGGCACGCGCGGCTGGCTCGGGCGCGTCGTGCTCGGCGCAGGCGGACTCGCGGCCGTTGTCGCACTCTGGTGGCTCGGCGTGGCGCTGCTCGCGCGCCACAACGCGCTGGCGGCCCAGTTTTCGCCGCTTGCCGCGGTGGCCACGCTGCCCACGCTCGTCACCGAAGACGGGCTCTTCGTCCATGTCGCGGCCAGCCTGCGCCGGATCGGCGTGGGGCTCGCCTGCGCGCTGCTGGTGGGCGTGCCGCTCGGCTTCGCGATCGGCCGCGTCAAAGCCGTCGAAACGGCGCTCTCTCCCGCACTGCAATTCCTGCGCATGATCTCGCCGCTTTCCTGGATGCCGGTGGCGGTGATGGCGCTCGGCATCGGCGACCGGCCCGTGTACTTCCTGCTGGCCTTCGCGGCCGTATGGCCGGTCGTGATGAGCACCGCGGCCGGTGTGCAGCAGATCGACCGGCGCTGGGTGCAACTGGGCGAGAGTCTTGCGGCCACGCGCCTCGAAATGCTCTGGCATGTGTACGTGCCGGGCATTGCCGCGCACGTGCTGACCGGCGTGCGGCTGGCCGTCGGCGTGCTGTGGATCGTGCTCGTGCCGGCGGAGATGCTGGGCGTGAGTTCGGGGCTCGGCTATCTGATTCTCGATACGCGCGACCGGCTGGCCTACTCCGAACTGATGGCGGTCGTTCTGGTGATCGGCGCGCTGGGGTTCCTGCTCGATAGCGTGGCGCGGCTCGTTTATCGGCGCTTCGCGGGTGGCGCAAGCGCGGATTGAAGCTTTTGCCCGGGCGGACTCCGCGCCTACCGTCGCCGCCTCGCCGCCACGCCCGGCACGTTCCAGCGGGCAAACACTGACTTGAACTCTCGATGTCCCGCGAACGCTCGTTCGCGATGGCGGCAGTCATGGAATATTCGGCGCTTGCAGACGTTATCGCCAGTGGGCGCGCGCCAGCGCAGGCACACGTGCGACGCCCGTCACCTTACCCAAGGAGATAACGCATGGAAGTCGATTCCCCGTCCGCCGACGCTCCGACCTGCCGCGTGGTCCGGCCGGGCGACCGCTACGCCGGCAAACAGGAACTGCTCTACGAGGTCGGCGTCTCGGCTGCGACCTGTGGAGCGCAGGGTATCCACCTGCAGCTCGCGACGATTCCGCCGCGCGCCAGCGCTGTCGCCCACAAGCACGCGACGCACGAGACCGCGATCTACATCCTCAGCGGCAGCTCGGGCATGTGGTACGGCGAAGGCCTCGCGCAGCACCTGGCGGTGCGCGCGGGAGAGTTTCTTTACATTCCCGCGAACATGCCGCATCTGCCCTACAACGCGAGCGAGACCGAGAACTGCGTGGCCGTGATCGCGCGCACCGATCCGAACGAGCAGGAGAGCGTGACACTGCTGCCGCACCTCGACGTCGTGCGCCCGGGCTCCCCGGTGGACTGGCCGCACGATTGATTCGGCGCGATTGATTCAGCGAGATTGACGCGAGGCGACGCCCCGTTGCTTCGCATTGCCGGACATGCTTTTGCGCGATCTGGCCAGTCCGGCCGGATTCAACCCGGCTGCCGGGTCATTGGACTGAGCCTCATGGTTCCGGGGTTTTCCATGGTATCCATCGTATACCTGGCGTCAATCAGGCAGGAAAACTGAGGAACGCCGGCGTAGATACCACGCACGGGAATTTCCATATGACGAGAAATTGGAAAGCAGGGTCTCGCGCGGCGTTAGCATGAGCACCCTCGTCTCCTCCCCAGTATCGACGCAATGGCAGCCACCTTTCCGCGCTTCGGCGTTTGGGCACTCGTGCACGGCAGTCGCGCAGCCCTTCAGGACCCCGAAGAACCGTATGACGCCTCGTGGGCGCGGAACAAGTCGCTGGTGCTCGAAGCCGAGCGACTAGGCTACGATTCGGTGCTCGTCGCGCAACATACGATCAATCCGCACGATCCCGCGCTGGACCAGCTCGAAGCATGGACGGCCTCGGCGGCACTCGCCGCGCTGACTTCGCGCATCGAGATCATCGCCGCCATCAAGCCTTACCTCTATCATCCGGTCGTGCTCGCGAAGATGGCGCAGCAGATCGAGCACATCAGCGGGGGCCGCTTCGCGATCAATCTCGTGAATGCATGGAATCGCCCCGAGCTGGAACGCGCGGGCATTGGCTTTCCCGAGCACGACGCGCGCTACGCCTATGGCCGCGAATGGATCGAGGTGGTCGATGCGCTGCTGCGCGGCCAGGCCGTCGATCACGACGGCGACAACTTTCACCTCGAAGGCTATCAGCTGCGGCCCGCGGACCCGTTTCGCGCGCGTCCGCGCATCTATGTGGGCGGCGAGTCGGAACCGGCGCGCGCGCTCGTTGCCGCGCACGGCGATGTCTGGTTCATCAACGGGCAACCGCACGACGACGTTGCAAGCCTGATCGCGGATGTTTCTGCCCGGGCACGCCCTGCCGGACAAGAGCCCTTGCGTTTCGGCCTATCCGCGTTCGTGATCGCACGCGAGACGCAGGCGCAGGCCGAAGCCCATCTGGCGCATCTCTTTGCACTCGCCGAACTCGACAAGCCGCTGCGCGAGAGGCAGAAGCTCAACATCGACCCCAACGTGGTGATGATCCAGACCTTCGCGCAATCGCCGCGCGTGGGATCGAACGGCGGCACGGCGGCCGGTCTGGTGGGCGACTATGACACAGTGGCACAGCGCATCGCTGCGTTTCACCGCAGCGGCATCGAACTCTTCATGCTGCAGTTCCAGCCTTTCGAAGCCGATATGCGCCGTTTTGCCGAAGAAGTCGTGCCGCGCGTTCGCCGCCTGCTGGCGGCTTGAAACGCGCGCTCAGAAAAACGCCCCGGTGGGCGGAAGCTGCCCGTTCAGCAGATTCTGGCCCAGCAGGCTTTCCTTGTAGAGCCGTGGATTGTGCGAGGCGATGACCTTGATGTTGCGCCAGTGCCGGTCCAGCGCACGCGCGCGCGAGACCACCGAGCCCGAGCCGAGGTCGATCAGCCAGTTCGCGATCTGAGGCGCGAGGTCGTCGATCACGACCTTCGCCTCGGCTGCCGCGAGCGTCGCCGCAAGCGTGCTCTCGTACTCTTCGGCGCTGCCGTAGCGATCGGAGGCGCGCTGCAAGGCGCCAATGGCACGGTCCGCAGTGGCCTCCACGCTCGCGGCATATGCCCGGATACGGCCCAGCAGCGATTGCAGCGCGGGCTCGTCTGCGGGATGTTCGGCCACGCCGTGATAGAAGTTGCGCCCGCGCGTGCGCAGCACCTCCACGGCGTCGATCGCCACGCGCCGCACGATGCCGGCAATGCAGTTGGTCAGATAGACCTGGTGAAACGTGTAGCGCCACGGGGCAGCTTCGCCGGATCGCGGGACATCGAGCGGATACACGTTGGCCGCGCTCACCTTCACGCCGCGAAACTTCGCCGTCCCCGAGCCGGTGGCTCGCTGGCCGAATCCCTGCCAGTCGTCTTCGTTGCCCACGCCGTCGCTGCGCTCGAACAGATATTGCACGGTCCGCTCTTCCCGGCTTTCGACGGCGACGCCGACGAACGCATCGTTATAGAGGTTGCCCGTCGCATAGACCTTTTCGCCGGAGCCAACGTAGGTCCGCCCTGCCTCGTCCCATTCGAGCCGGCTCAGCACCTTGCCGGGTCGCGCGCCGGCCGCCACCGCGTCGCTTTTCGCAAAGCTCAGGCCGATCGTCTTGTGCCGTGCCGTCAATGCCAGGACGTGCGCATGAAAAGGATGTTCGCGGTGCCTGAGCGCCGCTTCGACCTGCCACAGATGGTTGCGAAAGGCATGGGCGATGTTCGAGTCGGCCGTGGCCACGTCGCGGGCCACGGTGAACAGTTCCGTCAACGACACACCACGGCCGCCCGCATCGGCGGCGAGACGCAGCGCGCCGAACCCCTGCGCCTTCAGTTGTGCGATCTCGTCGTACGGCAACCGTCCGGTCAGTTCGCGCTCGGCCGCCGTCGAAGCGATCGCTTCGAGTCTCCCCGAAAAACCGAGCGCCGAAGACAAGGGCGAGTATTGCGCAGTCATCGCCGACCTCCTCAAACCTTCACGCTATAGTCGGCAACGTTGATCCGCGCGTTGATGATCTTGCGTTGTGCGAGCCAGTCCGCGGCGCGCTGGAATTGCGCCATGAACGCCGCGTCGTCGGGTTCGTGGAACTGGTTGACGCGCTTGAGGCTGGTCAGGTAGTCGCGCACCTCGTCCGGATAGTGCGCTTCCTTCTGCACCAGCAGTTCCGATTCGGCGGGATGCGACGACTGCCAGGCGCCGTCGGCGTAATAGGCGTCGAGCACCGCCCGCACCAGTTCGGAGTTGTCTTCCGTGAATTTCCGGCGTGTCACGAGCGAGCTGTAGTCGATCAGGAAGTCGAGGTCGCGCCCTTCGTTGAAGATGTCCTTCGCATTGTTCGAGAAACGCGCGATGTCCACGGCGGGCGACCACATCGACCAGGCATCGACCACGCCCTGCGCAAAGGCCGGCGCCGCGTCGGGCGGATTCAGATAGACGAACTGGACCTTGTCGCGATCGATGTGGTGCTTTTCCAGCGCCGCGATGAGCAGGAACTCGCCCAGCCCGGAGCGGTTGACGGCCACCTTGCGGCCCACCAGATCGGCAACCGAATTGATGCCGCTCGACTTCTTCACGATGATCGCCGTCGAGCGCGGCGAGTAGATGTCGAACCCGGTGAAGACGAGCGGCGAGCCGGCCAGCATGGCGGCAAGGGCCGGTGTCGTCGATCCCCAGAAGCCGAAATCGGCGCTGCCGCCCACCACGGCCTGGAGGGACGGCGCATGATTCGGAAACGGTCCGACCCATTCCACCTTGATGTTCTTCGCAGCAAGCGTTTTCTCGAATACGCCGCGTTGTTTGGCGATGTCCGGCAGGGCGCCGTAGCCCCAGCCTACCCGCACGGTATCGGTATTGCGGATGAGCTTGCGCGGCTCGGCAGCGCGCGCGGGAAGCAGGCTGCCTGCGGCGATGCCGGCAAGCAGACCGCCCGCCGCGCGCAACAGCCGGCGGCGGGTCAGCGAAGATTCGTTCATTCTTATGCAGTCCTTGGGATAGTGCAGAAAGGCAGTCAGTGCGACTGAACGCCCAGTTCCTCGAGCAGGGTGAGCCGCAGCGCTTGCGGTGCGTGCTTCTTCGGTTCGAAGGCGGCGGCAATGCGCCCGGCGCGCATGACGAGAATCCGGTCGGCCAGCGTGAGCGCTTCGTCCACGTCGTGCGTGACGATCAGCACGCCCGGCTGATGGCGCGCCACGAGTTCGCGCACGAGGCCATGCATCTTGATGCGTGTGAGCGCATCGAGTGCCGCGAAGGGTTCGTCGAGCAGCAAGAGCGCGGGATCGCGGACGAGCGCCCGCGCGAGGGCCACGCGCTGTGCCTGGCCGCCCGAGAGATTGCGGGGCCAGTCGTCCTCGCGGCCGGCGAGCCCCACTTCGGCGAGCGCGCCCGACGCGCCCGCACGGCCCACGCGGGTTTCATAACCCAGCGCGACGTTCTCCCACAGCGTCGCCCACGGCAGCAGCCGATGCTCCTGAAAGACCACGGAAGGCCGCGCGGGTGCGAGGATCTCGCCCGCATCGGGTTGATCGAGCCCGGCCAGCGCGCGCAGCAAGGTGGTCTTTCCGCAGCCGCTCTCGCCCAGCAGCGCGACGAATTCGCCTTTGTGTATGTCGAGGTCCAGGGCATCGATGACGACACGCTCGCCATAACGGCGGCGCAGGCCGCGCACCGACACAGCGAGCCCTGGCGCACCGTGACGATCCGCGCTGCGTGGCGCGTGGTCGAGATCCGAACCCGGCTGCAGGGCAATCGTCGCGCTCACCGTTGTGCTCCTTTGGCATAGTTGGCGTGCCACGACAACAGGCGCGTCTCCAGCAGGCGCACCAGTGCGTCCGCCACCACGCCGATGATCGCGTAGATGACGATCGTCAGCACGATAACGTTGGTCTGGAGGAATTCGCGGGCATCCATCGCAAGAAACCCGATCCCTTTGGTGGTAGCCAGCGTTTCGGCGATCACCAGTGCGAGCCACGCATGCGCGAGGGCGTAACGCACGCCCGTGAGAATCGACGGCATGGCGCCGGGCAAGACGATGCGCCTCACCGTCGCGGGCCAGCTCATGCCGATCACCCGGGCGAGCTCCGTCAGCTTCGGATCGATCTGGCGAATACCGAGCACGGTATTGATATAGATGGGAAACAGGACCGCGAGCGCGACCAGAAAGATCTTTGCCGCTTCGCCCACGCCGAACCAGACGATGACGAGCGGCAGCATGGCCAGAAAAGGAACGGCGCGCACCATCTGGATGGGCCGGTCGACGAGTGCCTGCGCGAGCGGCGAGAACCCCACCGCGACGCCCAGCACGAGCCCGATCGTTCCGCCGATGACGAAGCCAGCGGCCGCCCGGAGGAGCGAAACGCCAAGGTGTACGAACAAATCGCCGGTCCTGGCCAGATTCCACGCGGTCTCGATCACGCTGCTCGGTGCGGGAAGCACCTGCGGGGTAATCAGGCCGGCGCGTGCCGCCGCTTCCCAGAGCACCAGGACGACGGCTGGGACGGCCCAGGAAATCCACCTGTACAGCACGGCTTTCGGAACATCACCGCGCGTGCGTTTCGAAGCGACATAGCTGCTGCGGGGAGAAATGACATCAGCCATGCCGATTCTCTGAAAGCAAAACGCCCATTAAAACCGGTCACTTTCGCGAAGACAAACGGTTTTTTGTGCTTTGCTTTTCAGGTTCTGCGCATTCGCGGCGATGCACTTGACGCTCATCGACGCCGGCGCTCTCTCGCCGTCTCCGTGGCGGGGACATCGTCGCCCTCGTCCAGCGGCACACCGGCCGAGCGATGCTTGTCGGATTGTGCGGAGGCCAGTTCCGGTTCGTCCGGGCCGCTCTCGGCGTCGATCTGCGCCTCGGCGCGGCCCCAGTATTCATCTGCACGGCCCTCGGGCGAGCCGTCGTCCTGCCAGAGGCGATACGCGCGCTCCCTGATGCGGTCTTCCCTGCTCTGATCCATTTGACTCTCCTGGTTTGCTGGGTGAATGCCGACCCTTGCGGCCTGACCGCACGCCGCGTACCCGGAGCGAATCATCCGGCTCGCTTTCCCTTGCCAAGAGAGTAATTGATATCTATGACGATACCCTCAGCGGAACGCCCTCGCCATGAGACGCAAACTCGCCCTGCTCGCCTTCAGCCTCTCAGTCCTGTTGCCGCACGTTGCCCTCGCGCAGATCATGCTGGTCGGCATCGAAGACGGGGGCCAGCTCGTGGACACGCATGCCGATATTGCGCTGCCGGAGCCGCCGGCATCGATGCGAGTCGGCTCGCAGCAGGTAACCGGCGACCAATAAGCCCAACAGTCGATGCGCTGCGGCCCCAGCCGCTTATCGCCCCGCCCCCACCCCGCTCTCGAACTCGTCGAGCGCGCCTTCGTGCGCGTGAAGCACGCGCCGCACCTCGGGCAACGCGCGGCGCACCAGCGAGCGCGCCGAAGCCGGCAAGTCGGCACAGGCCGCTTCGATATCGCCGCTGCGATGTTCGCCCAGCATCGCGAGCAGCACGCACGCCTGCTGCACGTCCTTCTGCGACTTGAGCAGCATGTTCGTGCGCAGCCGCGAGACCAGGATCTTGTGAATCGCGAAACGCGCCGGATCGGGAACGCGCACGGACACGGCGCCGTGGCGCGAAATCAGCGTGCCCATGTGCGACTGACCGAGCAGATAGGCGAGATACGGCAGCCCGGTGGCATGCGCGCCGAGTTCGGGCACGGCCACCGTGGGAAACGCGTTGTCTTCCGAAGGCACGAGCAGATCGACGTGAAAGCGTGTCTTGCCCGCCTGCTTGAAGGAAGTCGAAGGCTCGCGCTTGTTGAACGGCGGCACGGGCACGAAGTCGATGCCCGTCTCTTTCAGGATGTCGAGCAGGCCGCCCGAGGGCACGTTTTGCAGCGCCAGTTGGCGCCCGCGCGCGATATCGACATCGTCGGTCTGGTAGGCGATCGCCTTGATGCCGAGGCTGTTGAGCAGCACGGCGTAGGCGTGCGAGCCGACCAGCACGGCCCCCGCCTGGAACAGTCCATGATTGTAGAGAACACCCATGGTGGCGTAGGTCTTGTTGTCGGCCACCTGGAAACCCAGCTTCGCGAGTTCGCGGATGCGGCCGACGAGATCCTTGCCCTGATCGATGCGCGCCTGCATGCTCTCCACACGCGCGTCTACCTCGGGATCGCCCTCGGGGCCGCCCAGGTTCTCCTGCTGCCGCTTGCCTTCGGCGTCCATGAACTGCCGCGCGTAGTAGATCGCATTGCCGCGCCTGTGCTCGATGATCGTCCCCGGTGCGCCCACCAGCACGCGGTCCTGCGCAGCCGCCGCCTGCTCGATGTTCGAGAACTGGACGCAGTACGCCTGCTCGTGCTGCTGATAGAGGGGGAAGCCTTCCATGGTCCGGCCGTTTTCAGTAATTTCTTGAATTTTACTGAAAAACGACCGCCTCGGGACCGCGCAGGTGGAAATTTCAGTAATTTATAAAAAATTACTGAAATACCCCGGATGCGACCGCGTGCGCTCTAGTGGCCATTTCGCTGCGAAACCCGCCACGCTTCGATACGCGGCAGCAGCGCCTCGCGCCGCGCGAGGCTTTCCCGCGGCCAGTACTGCTCGCGGTCGTAATACTCCGGCACGGCGGGCATCGTTTCGGGCAGCACCACCCACGGCTGCTTCGAGGCCGTAAAAATATGAATGTCCGGGGGCAGCCGGTCGGGATCGTCGAGCGTGCCGACGCGGATGAACGAGAGCACTGGCCCCGCGCCCGCGTAGTGGCTCCAGAGCGCCACCGAACAGGTCGGGCAGCGGGCAATCCGCTGCCCCCGCCCGCTCTGCGACGGGGTATCGACGAGCACCGGCGCGCCGGCCAGCCGCTCGACGCGGTCGCTCTCGATCATCGCATTGAGCGCAAACGACGCGCCGGTCTCGCGCTGGCACCAGCGGCAATGGCAGCAATGCACGAAGAGCGGCGCAGACAGCAGGCGATAGCGCACGAACCGGCAATCGCAGCCGCCTTCGATGGGATAGTCAGTCGCATTCGTCACGAAAAGTCTCCCTGCCAGCCCGGCATTGGGATATTCCCGTAATTTTGTTCGGCTATCATTCGGGAAAACCCTGCCCACGATTCGCGCGCCCTTACCCTGGCGCGCCCCGCCGGGCCGGGTGTCAAGCCTCGCCAGACGCACGCCTCGCCGGAGATCCCGGCCGGGACGCGCGCGCGGCGTCCATTCAATGCCGGGCCGTCATGCCCGGTTTTCGGCGCAAGGCCACAAGCCGGGTCGCCGATCTGTACGGATCGCATCGAAGATGATTGCCGCCGCCTGTTCCCGCGTGCTCGACCGCGCGCTCGCCCAGGACCCCGAATTCTCGCGTCTGCGCAATGCGGGCCGCTCGACACTCGCCTGCCTCGTCACCGCCACGCTCGACGTGTGGTGGACGCTCCAGCACCATCAGGACATCACCCTCGCCGCGCCCGGCACGCTGTTCGCCATGATCGCGCCGCTCTTTCTGCGCGAAAGCCGTCTGTCGAGCTGGCTCGTTTCGCTGTTCCTGCTCTACTGCTGCGCCTGCGCATCGTTTGCCGCGTCGGCGCTGATCGCGTCGCAGCCGGAGCTGCGCTATGCGGGACTGCTGCTGGTGGTGTTCGTCGGCATGCTCTGCCAGCCGCTCGGACCGCGTGCAGTAGGCAGCGCGCTGCTTGCGCTGGTGGCGTTCTACCTGGGTCTTTACCTGCACCCTTCGCATGAAAAACTGCTGGCGATGCTGGGTGTGATGGCGAGCGCACCGCTCGTGGTAGCCGTCGTGGGACGCGTCGTCCTGCCGATGGCGCCGCGCGATGGGGAATGGCGCGCGTTCGCGCGGGCGCTCTACCATGGCGCGTCGAGCGCGAGAACCCGCGCCGGCGCCGCCGCGCGCGGGGCCGGCCGCCTTTGCGCGAGGCTGCGTTTGCCCCGGCTGGCCGACGTCGCCACACTCACCCGCGGACATCGGCACCTCGCCTGGCGAACGGCCGCCCTGGCGACGATCTCTGCCTTGCTGGCCATGCTGGCGGGAAGCGAATTGTCGGAAGACCGTT
The DNA here is from genome assembly GCF_905220215.1 of Paraburkholderia sp. J12. NCBI lineage: Bacteria > Pseudomonadati > Pseudomonadota > Betaproteobacteria > Burkholderiales > Burkholderiaceae > Paraburkholderia > Paraburkholderia sp. J12. Next base: position 372,653 of record NZ_CAJMZC010000004.1, on the reverse strand, counting down.
CGATGTGGGCGGTCATCAGCACGTTCGTGGTGTTCCTCGGCACCCACTCGCGCGAAGACACGCTTGCGCGCGTGGCCAAACGGCTCGCGGGCACGCTGGCGGGCGCGGCGGTCAGCGCGCTTCTCGTGATCGCGTTCCCGCACGCGGCCGGCGTCCTCATCGCGGCCATGGCGCTATCGGTGTTCGGGTGGGCCTATTTCATTCTTCACGCCTATGCGCGCGGCGTGTTCTTCATCACGATGCTCGTGGGCCTCGTGTATGGGCAACTGGGCTTCGCGATCGTGCCGCTCGCGAAGCTGCGCATCGAGGAAGTAGTGGCGGGCTGCCTCATTTCGGTGGCGGTGGCCGTGTTGCTGATGCCGTCCGCGGCCGCGCGGGCGGCAAAGGCGCAGGCAGAGGAAAACGCCGGGCTTGCGGTAGTTGAGGTTGAAGCAAACCTGGCCGCCGACTAAAGCTACGCCAGCAGCCGGATCAACGATCGACCGGCTCCGCTTTGCCTTCCGTGCTGCGCTGCTCGTCGCAGGCGAGCATGGCAACCGATCGAAGTATACGAGAGAATATATCGATAAAACAAATCCCCACTGGAGGACGACGCGGTGAACAGCCATTCGAAGCAGGCGGTGGGCGAGCACTTCTCGCTCGCCGCCATGGAGCATGCGCGGGCCATGACCTGGAAAGCGGTCGAGCAGATTGCGCAAGCCGTGCGGCCCGGCATGCGCGAGTCCGAAGCCAGCCTGCAGGGCAAGGCAATCCTGGAGACGCTGGGCATGGACCGTATCTGGCACCCGGTGCTGGTCCGCTTCGGCGAAAACACGCTGCGTACCTTCAAGGAGCGTTCCGCGGGCGACCCCGTGCTCGGCGACGACGACATCTTCTTCGTCGATCTGGGCGTGGTCTGGGGCGGCCACGAGGGCGACGCCGGCGCAACCTTCGTCACAGGGAGCGATCCGGCGATGCACGATTGCGCACGCGCCGCCAAGACCGTGTTCGACGAAGTGGAAGCCCACTGGCGCGCCACCGGATGCAGCGGCATCGCGCTCTACGACTACGCGGCCGAACGGGCCGAGGCGCATGGCTGGCGCCTGAACGTCGATATCAAGGGCCATCGCGTGAGCGACTTTCCCCACGCGATCTACAAGGCCGGCAACCTGGGCGACTTCGACGCGGCGCCCGCGGCAGGACTGTGGATCCTCGAAATCCAGATCGCCCACCCTACGCGGCCCTTCGGCGCGTTCTACGAGGACCTGCTCGCGTAGATGCGTTCGCGCATCGGCCCGGCGTGCGCCCGCGATGTTCATTCGCCAACTCAGCTATCTGGTCACGCTCGCACGCGAGCAGCATTTCGCGCGCGCGGCCGAGGTCTGCAACGTCTCGCAGCCGGCGCTTTCGTCGGCCATCCGCAATCTGGAGAACGAGCTCGGCCTCGTGATCGTGCGGCGCGGCAGGCGCTTTCTCGGCTTTACCGAAGAAGGCGAGCGCGTGCTGGGCTGGGCGCGCCAGACGCTCGCGACGCTCGAACACATGCGTCAGGATGCATCCGCGGCGCGCGTGCGCCTGAGCGGCACGCTCAGGATCGGCGTGATTCCCACCACGCTGCCCGTGGTGAGCCTGCTGGTGGCGAGTTGCCGCGCCGAGCACGCCGATATCCGCTTTTCGCTGCGCTCGCTCAGTTCGAACGACATCCTGCGCCAGCTCGACGACTTCGAGCTCGACATCGGCTTCACCTATCTCGACCACGACGTGCAGGCCGGCTTCGCGGTCTCGCCGCTCTATCGCGAGCGCTATATCCTGATGTCGCCCGCCGGCAGCGGCGAAGGCGCCTGTACCGGCATCGACCGCTGGGCCGATCTGGGCGGCCTGCAGCTCTGCCTGCTCAATGCGTCGATGCAGAACCGCCAGGTCATCAACGCGGCGTTCCGGCGCGCGGGCGTGCAGCCCACCGTGGTTGCAGAGGCCGACTCGCTGCTCACGCTGCTCTCCACCGTGCAGCACGTGCAGGTGCACAGCGTGCTGCCGCATAGCCTGCTTGGCAGCGTGCATGGCCAGGGACCGTTCGCGGCCACCTTGCTCAAGCCCGAACTCACGCGCGAGATCGGCCTCATCACGCGCAATGCGCCGGTGATGCCGCCGCTCGTTTCGGCGCTGTGGGAAGCGGCGCAGCGCCTCGATCTGCAGGGCCGTTTCGACGCCCTGCTCTGCGCGCCCTGAAACGCCGACGCACGGTGCGCCGCGCCCTCATTTGCGCGTGTTGATAAGCGGCAGTTATCAGCCGATCCCTCCAAACGATTGGACCCGACCCCGCGTCATCGACAACACTCTGGCCATCGATCCTTCGCGTACCGAACGATCGTAGCAAGGGCAGAATGGCGCCGCTGTGCAGCGCCGGTCCGCCCCGTTCCTCTCTTTCAAAAATGGAGTGAGATTCATGGCCAAGGTTCTTTGCGTGCTGTACGACGATCCGGTCAACGGCATGCCCAAACGCTATGCGCGCGACACCGTTCCCACCATCGAGCGCTATCACGACGGGCAGACCGCGCCCACCCCGAAGGCAATCGACTTCACGCCGGGCGAGCTGCTGGGCAGCGTTTCCGGCGAACTGGGTCTGCGCCGCTTTCTCGAATCGCAAGGCCACACGCTCGTGGTCACGTCCGACAAGGACGGCCCCAACTCGCGCTTCGAGAAAGAGCTCGCCGACGCCGAAATCGTGATCTCGCAGCCGTTCTGGCCGGCTTACCTCACCGCCGAGCGCATTGCCCGGGCGCCGAAGCTCAAGCTCGCGCTCACGGCCGGCATCGGCTCCGATCACGTCGATCTGCAGGCGGCGATCGAGCGCGGCATCACGGTGGCCGAGGTCACGTACTGCAACAGCATCAGCGTGGCCGAGCACGTGGTGATGATGATCCTCTCGCAGGTGCGCAACTATCTGCCTTCGCACGAGTGGGTGAAGAAAGGCGGCTGGAATATCGCCGACTGCGTGGAGCGCGCGTACGACCTCGAAGGCATGCATGTGGGCACCGTGGCTGCGGGCCGCATCGGCACGGCGGTGCTGCGCCGTCTCAAGCCCTTCGACGTCAAGCTCCACTACACCGACCGTCACCGCCTGCCCGAGCAGGTCGAACGCGAACTGAACCTCACGTGGCACCCCACCGTGGAGTCGATGGTGAAGGTCTGCGACGTGGTGACGATCAATTGCCCGCTGCACCCCGAGACCGAGCACCTCTTCAATGAGCAGATGATCTCGAAGATGAAGCGCGGCGCGTACATCATCAATACGGCGCGCGGCAAGATCTGCGACCGCGATGCGATCGTGAGTGCGCTGGAAAGCGGACAACTGGCCGGATACGCCGGCGACGTGTGGTTCCCGCAGCCGGCGCCGCGCGATCATCCGTGGCGCAGCATGCCGCATCAGGGCATGACGCCGCACACCTCCGGCACGACGCTTTCGGCGCAGGCGCGTTATGCCGCGGGCACGCGCGAGATTCTCGAATGCTGGTTCGCGGGCAAGCCCATTCGCGACGAGTACCTGATCGTGGACGGCGGCAAGCTGGCCGGCGTAGGCGCGCACTCGTATAGCGCCGGCAACGCAACGGAAGGCTCGGAAGAAGCGAGCCGCTACACGGCGGCATAAGTCGCTGCGCCGCGCGCCTCTGCCCGAAGCGCGCGGCTTCTTTCATTTAGTCATCCATAATATTTTCATGCGAGAACTCGATAGAACGGCGACCACCCCGCCGCGCTTCCTCTTTGGCCCGGAGGTCTTGCGCGGCCTGCTGGGTGGCGCAGCCGCCATCGCCCTCCTCGGCTCGCTCGCGAAGCTCACCGGACTGCCGCTTCTGATCGCGCCGTTCGGAGCATCGAGCGTTCTGCTGTTCGCGGCGCCCGCGAGCGTCTTCGCTCAGCCGAAGAACCTGATACTGGGCCACCTGATCGCTTCCGCCGTGGGCCTGGCCGTATTCCGGCTCGCGGGCAACGGCGTATGGGCGATGGCCGTCGCCACCGGCCTCGCGATTGCGGCCATGCAGATCACCCGCTCGATCCATCCGCCCGCCGGCGCGGACCCGCTCGTGATCATGCTGAGCGGCGCCGGATCGGCGAGCTTTCTGCTCTGCCCCGTGCTGATCGGCGTGCTGGGCCTCTTCGTAGTCTCGCAGGTTGTGAACCGGTTGGTGCGACTGTTCGACAGGGTTCCGGGAGAAATGGCGGTTTCCGCGGTCTCCGCCGCGCCCGACGGTCCCGCAGACAATCCGTCCCCCTAAGACCCGGTTGCAGCGTTATCGGGGCATGGCGGCAGCGATATGACCGACATGCTTCGGGTCAGGCTGGATCGGCGAGCGCACACCGCGTAATATACGCATGACTATATCGCGACCGAGACTGGCCCAACCGGCCAGGAGACCCGACGATGGATACCGCGCAGACCGCCCCTACCGCCGCCGTAGTGCCGCCCGCAGCCCATGCCGCTGTGCACGGCGCCCCGGATCGCGCCGTCGCGCTGCACATCACGGGCAGCCTGACGCGCCCCCTTGCGCTCTCGCTCGACGAGCTCCGGGCGTTCCCCGCGGTGACTTGCGCGCCGTTCGATCTGCGCTGCTACACGACCCAGCGGTTCATTCGCACCGTCGAACCCTATCGGGGCGTCCTGCTCACCGATCTCATCCAGCACGCCGGCGTGCACTGCGATACGCCGGGCGATTTCAAGCGGATGATCTTCGTTGCGATCGGCCACGACGGCTATGCCGTGATGTTCTCGTGGCACGAACTGTTCAACACGCCCGTGGGCCAACAGGCCATCATCGCCTACGAATGCGGCGGCAGGACGCTGAGCGAGGAAAACGGCGCGCCGGTCCTCTTTTCCGGGGCCGATCTCGTGCCGGCGCCACGCCACCTCAAGCGGCTTGCGCGTATCGAGGCACGCGTGATCCAGGTCTGAGTTTGCCGCCTGCCGGTGCGAGCGAACGGTCAGGGCAACGGCACGCTGCGCAGATAGCTGGTGCCGCCCGACGCCGCGCGATCCACCACGTAAAGCACGCGCCGCGCGGAATTCAACGCGACCCCACGCGCGTCGTGAAAGCCATTCGCGATCTCGCTGACCGTGCCATCGGCGGCAATCCGGCAAACCGATGCCGCGTTGCAGCGCGTATAGAGCGCACCAGTCGCGGGATCGCCTGCCATCAGATCCGGATGCGCGATTCTGGCGAACACGTCGAGGTTCGAAACCGGCTGCGCCGCGGCGACGAGCGCCGGCAGCGAAGCGCTGACGATCGCGTTGCGCGCCTGGTCGGCAATGAAGACCTTGTCGCCCAGCACGACCACGCCCACCGGCTTGCCGAGTCCCGTGACCAGGTCGCGCTCGCGGGCTTCGCCCGTGGCCGCGTCGTAGGTCACGAGGCTCAGGCCACCGGTGGCAGCGCCCTCGCCGCCGCCCTTGAACCATGTCGAAAGCGCGCGGTGCGCCCCGGCGGACGCGAGACCCAGCCTGCGCCGCGTGGGATCCAGACCGGCCAGGGCCACCACGTGGTCCGCACCGGCGATGCTGAAGAGGCCCCCCGCCGTGCCGAATCCGAAACGCTCGACGAGCAGATTCCCTTCGGCATCGAACGCGATCTGGCTGAGGCTCGCGGCCTGGCCCGCACCGATGGGAACCCCCGCGTAGCGGCTGAACGAACGGCCATCGGACGAACGCAGCACGCTGCTCGTTGCGTCGTCGGTCAGGTAGACGGCGCCGTCGTCCGGACGAACCGCAAGACCGTTGGGGCGGGCGTCGAGTGCAACCGGGCCGGTGTCGGCCTGGCCGCTGTGCCCCTGCAACGCACAGCCCCAGATCTGCACGAGTGCGCCCAGCATCAAGGCCTGCGCAAGACGACGCAACGCGTATGAATGCGAGTGTGAATGTGCCACTGCCGGTAAGCGGATCATCGGATCTCCCTCGTTGCGGCAATAAAGGTTGCGCGGCGCCGGTTCAATCGCGCAGCGCCATGTGTATCAGCGGAAACGGCCTGCCCGCGGCATCGACCGGGGAACGGCCGACTTCTTCGAAGCCGTAGTGCCGATAGAACCCATGCGCTTGCGGATTCTGTTCATTGACGTCCACAGTGAGCTTCGCGCGCAGCGCGCTTGCATGATCGAGCAGCTTTGAGCCGGCGCCTCGACCGAACCACGCCGGATCGACGAACAGCATTTCGACCTGCGCTTCGTGCGTGCCGATAAATCCGGCGATCTGGCCGGCTTCGTCCTCGCACACCCAGATCTCCACGGCAGGCAAATACAGGTCCCTGACCTGCGGATAGAGTGCATCGATATCCTGCGCGCTCAGGAATGTGTGCGTCACGCGCACGGAGCGATGCCAGATTTCAAGCAATACCGGATTGTCGGCCGCAACGCGTTTTCGTATGTTCATCGTCTGCAACAGGGAAAGTCTCGTGTGTCTCCAGTGGACTGCGCACGCGAAACAGGATTGCAATGCAGGCAGTCGGGCGAATCGCCATCATGCCATGCGCCCTGCAATCGGCATGGCGCGGCGAACATGAACACGATATTCGGTCCGTTATAAAGCCTGAATCGCAAGGCTTTCAGCATTCATTCGCTTTGCGCATCGATTGACGCACGAAATATCGCTACGTATACATCGTGGAAATCGATAAAACAAGCGCCTCGAAGACGCATCGAAACACCCCGGCAATCCGATGGCGGCCCCATGCATAGACAAGTCATAGACTCCCACCTCCTCAAGATTCTTCATACCTTGATTACGGAATCGAGCGTTTCGCGCACGGCCGTACTGCTTGGGCAATCGCAGCCGACCATCAGCGTCGCGCTGCGCAAGCTGCGCGCGATGACGGGCGATCCCCTGCTCGTACGCAGCGGCAGCCGCATGGTGCCCACCAGTCACGCCATGACGCTGATCGAGCCGCTCGATCAGGCGCTCGCCGGCATTTCGGCGGTCCTGAACCCCACCGTCAGCTTCGATCCCGCGACCACGCAACGGACGTTTCGCATCGGCTCGCCCGACTATCTGGACGTGTTCTTTCTGCCCGCCATCGTCGATGCATTCAAGCAGGAAGCGCCGCGCGCGCGCATCGACTTCCGGCATCTGATGACCGTGGAAGGCGGCTATGAACATGCGCTGGAAAGCGGCACGCTCGATCTCGTGATCGGCAACTGGAGCACGCCGCCCGAGCTGCTCCATCTCCAGCCGCTGTGCCGGGACGATCTGGTCTGCGTGATGCGCGAGGACCACCCCGTCAAGCGCGGCAATCTCACGCGCGCGATCTACCAGGAGGCCGATCATCTGGGCGTCACCACGCACCACGAGACCGGGCTCGGCACCATCGACATCGAACTCGCGCGCGGCGGCCTCTCGCGCAACGTGACCACAACGATGCCCTACTTCGGCATGGCACCGTATGTGCTGCTGCGCTCGAATCTGCTTTTCACCACCACGCGCGCCCTCGCCACGCATTTCTGCAGCCTGCTGCCGCTGCGCATCGAGCCCATTCCCTGCGAACCCCGGGCGCTCACCTACTATCAGCTTTGGCATGATCGCACCCATCGCAGCGCGGCCGTGGTCTGGCTAAGGCGACTGGTGGCGGGCGTGGCGAAAAGTCTCGTGCCTTGATGGTTCGCAGGACACGCAAGGCAATAGGCAAGGCGGAATAAAAAAAGCCGCGAGCCCTCGCTCGCGGCGGCAAACGGTCGAGATCCATGGAGCAAGACAGGAGAACCCCATGGCCATCGATCCGCAACAGGTGTCGGTCAGCGAAAAAGCTGCCTGTCGAGGGGCGATGCGCGGAACGGACGATGTTATCCGCGCACCGGTTTATGCCGGGTTCAGTCGATCGATACGCTGATCGATGCGCTGACCTATGCAGCAGCCATCGCCTTGAGCAGCGCCGCCCTCTCCGCAGTGGCCGCGTCGAGCAGCGCGAAGCCGGTCATGCGACCCGTTCCCGGATCCTCGCAAATCGCGCGTATGGCACGCGGTGCATCTCCCAAGCCGACCGTGGTGGACCAGCGTCCCTGTGCGGCGGGCGTCACCACCACGGCCGGGATCGCGGGCGTCTTCACGATCACCGGCATGGCCGGGAATTCCACGCGTGTGAGCTTGCCGGCCAGACCCTGCGCGAGCGCACGCGCCGCATACATGATTGGCAGTACGTAAGGACGCACACGGCCGTCGATGGCCGCGCAGTCGCCCAGCGCGTAAATGTCGGGCGCACTCGTGCGGCACCAGGCGTCGGTCACGATGCCGTCTGCGACTTCGAGCCCCGCCTCCCGCGCCAGCGCGACTCTCGGCGCGAGCCCGATGGCGCAGAGCACGACATCGGCATCGAGGCGCGTGCCGTCCGAGAGCAGCAGCCGGTAGCCGCGCTGGCATCGCGCGATCGAATTGACGCTCACACCGGCCCGCAGGACGACGCCCGCCGCCGCCAACGCACGGCCGAACACCTCCGCTGCCTCGGACGGCAGAAGTCGCGAGAGCGGCGCATCGGCCGGATCGACAAGCGTGACCGCGTGCCCCGCCGCTACCAGATCGTTCGCGAACTCGCAGCCGATGAGCCCTGCGCCGAGGATCGCCACCGACCGGCACGTGCGCAGCGTTTCGCGAAAGCGCGCATAGTCGGCAAGGTCGTTGACCGAGAGCACGTCGTCCGTTCCGTCGCCGTCTATCGGCACGCGCCGCGCATCGGCGCCCGTGGCGAGAACGAGCGCGCGGTAGCGCAGCACTTCGCCGCTATCGAGCTCGATCGAATGCGCCTCGGGCAGCAAGCGCCGCACATCGCAATGCGTCACGATCCGGGCACGCAATTGCGTGGCCATTGCAGCCGCGTCGAAGGTGGCGAGCTGATCGGGTTCCTTCTTCTGCGCCAGCGCGTTGGAAAGCGCGGGCTTCGAATAGAACCGGCCATCGTCGCGGCTCAGCAGCACGAGCGGCGTTTCGCTATCGAGCTTGCGCCACTCGCGAGCGACCGTATATCCCGCGAGCCCCGTGCCGACGATCACGAGCGGTTGCGGGCCACCCTGAGCTTGTGTCTGCGCGCTCATGCCGGCACCACCTGCATGTCGAAGTCGTGCTTGCCCGTGGCACAGTCCGGGCACACCCAGCCTTCGGGTACGTCCTCCCAGCGCGTGCCGGGCGCGATGCCCTCGTGCGGCAGACCTTCGGCCTCGTCGTAGCGAAACCCGCAAATCACGCATTCCCAGATTTTCATGATGTGTCTCCCGCGGTTCGCTCAACGCACGTACGACTGGCCGAGGCCGATCTCGCCCAGCGCGCGCCGGTAGGCACCCGACGAGCGATCGGCCAGGATCGGTGCTTCGAGCGAGCGGTCGATCGGCAAGTCTTCCGGGCATTGCAGTTCGACGATGGCGCGATCCTCTTCGAACACCTGGCGGTTGAACTCATAGACGTCGTCGAGCGGCAAGTCATGGTCGAAGTTGCGGGCGATCGGCACGAAGAGCCGCGTGTGCCGTGCCGACACCGGGCTTGCCGCATTGAGAATGGCGAGCCGGCCATGCTCCGGAAAATGCACCGTAAGCCGCGCGAAGAACGGCACGTCGACTTCGAACACGCGGCGCCACAGATAACCTTCGGGCGCGCGGTGCTGCATGAACTTCGGAAAATTGCTGACCGTACTCACGTATTCGGCGCGCAGGCCGTTCTCGCGGCGCTCGACCGAGTACTGAGGCACGACCGGATTGCGGCGGTCGGCGAAACTTTCGTGATGGATCCACGCGAAATGCGCGACGTCGATGAAGCCTTCGGTCTGCCGCCCTGCCGAGGCGCGAATATCGATCGAGGGCGGCAGTATCTGCTGAAAACCTTCGCTATTCCAGGCTGGGAAATCGGGCAGCGGCACTTCGCCGCCGCCGAGCGACACCCACACGAGACCATAGGCTTCCTGCGCCGCATAGGTGGTCAGGCACAGACGCTCCGGAATCGGTCCTTCGGGCTGCGAAGGAATATGGCTGCAGCGTCCGTTGGCTTCGTATTCGAGGCCGTGATACGGGCAAACGAGCTGATCGTTGAGCACCCAGCCGCGGCTGAGCGGCGCGCCGCGGTGCGGGCACACGTCGCGCGCGGCGACCACGCGGCCGTGGGCGCGATAGACGACGAGCGGCTCGTCGAGCAGCGTTACGCTGAGCGGCTTGTCGAGCAAGTCGCCCGAAAAGGCGACGGGGTGCCAGTAGCGGCTCAGGATCTCCCAGTCGCGGGAGTCGAAGGTGCAGTTGCGGGGAATGGCGGGCGACTTCGACCGGGTCAGTGTCACCACTTGTGGCTGGCTCATGCGCGTCTCCTGATTCGTATGGGGTCATTGCGGCGTATCCGGCTTTTCGATCGAATCGCACCGGCTGTACGCAACGATAGCCAGACGCGCGGCCGCGTCCCATCCCTTAGACGCCATGAAGTCTATGTATGCGACGGCATAGGCTTGCGGTCGTTCGAATCGCACGCGTGTTTGACCTCACGCGTTCGGCCACGATTTATTTCGCTGAGGTCGCGCGCAGGCCTGCCGTATACCTCTTCAAGACCTTGATTCCAGCGTGATTTTGTCTGATCACAGTGCCGCGCCTGGCGCAGTATCGAAACCGGCGTCGGCGCATCGTCGGACTGGGAAACCTTCTGAACGGAGACAGGTATCCGGGCATGCGAGGGATGCATGCCCGAGGCCTCATGGACTCCTGACTTCCGGTATTGCGAGGTCCGCTTGCCGGTCAGATGCCTGGCCTCAACGTGATCTCGAATGTCCGGGGTGCTTCGCCGTTTTCATCGACCGGCATGGGATCGGCTCGTCTGACCGCACTCAGGGCCGCACTGTCCCACTCCTTGTCGCCGCTCGAGCGCACAATCCTCGCTGATTCGAGGTTGCCCGAAGACTTGCAATGCACTTCGACTACGGTTTCGCCGTGAATCGCTTTTCCGCTCCAGACGATAAGCGGCCGCACGCGTTGCCGAACCCTCTCCGCATAGTCGAACACCACCGGGGCACCGGACGCCTGCGGAGAGGTCCGGGGCATCGAAGCCGCACGCGTCATGACCGCCACGAACACTGATGCAAGACGTCTCTGCTTTTCGAGGTCGGCCAGCATGATCCAGTCGCGTTGTGGTTGCGGGACTTTTGTGAGGGCGGCCTGATAAAGACGTGTGGCCTTGCACCAGGCTTCTGGAGAAAGCATCGCCTGCTTGCCGGTCAGCAATAGCCCGAGATCGTCCGCTTCGGACGGGTCATGCTTCAGCGCTTCCGCAATCGACGAAGAAAGAGCAAGTTGCCCCTGCAACTGCTGGGCTGCCGTGATCTGCGGCGGCGGCGCGGTCTGGGTCGACTGCTTGAGCAGATCGAATATCGCCTGAAGTTGGGCCTCCAGCAATTCGTCGCTCTCGCTGCCCAGCGACAGGTAGCGCGACGTGATGGCCTGCACGCTCCGGGCGCCGCCGCAATCCGGCGGCGCGTTCTCAAGAGCGCGGGTTGTCATGCCGGCCAGCTGTTCACGATCCTGCGGCGAAATTCTCGCCATGCCGTCCATCAAGCCCAATGCGCGGGAAAGGCCAACTGCAGGTCCGGACGCGGGATCCGGAGCGGCGAGAAAATACCCTTTTATATCGGAATCCGAAACAACCTTCTGGGCCCAGTCCTTCAATATCCTCTCCTGCGGCGAATCGGGCGAAACACCGAACTTCGCGAGTGCGGTCGCGTCGATCGGCTTCGTGACGTCCTTCGCGATAACGAACGGCAAGCCTGGCGCGAGAGAAGACGGATCCATGCCGCCGCTCGCGGGAAGCGAGGGCTGGTGGACGATACCGGCGGCGACCGGACCACTCGCCGCCGCCGCGACATTCTGGGCCGCGAGGACTGCATCGGCATGCGATTCCTGGACCGGGCCAGCCTGACCGGAATCGGTATGCGGTAAATCCGGCGTTGCCGGGTGGCACAGCATGCCGCGCAACTGCTCCGGGGTCGGCGTGGCTAACGCAGGCCCGCTGATGGAATAGGACGCCCCCTGCTGCGAACTGACGACATTGGTATTGCCATTGATCGTGACCGTGCTGTTCGCGGCACCCCAATGGAAAAACCATTGCATGGCCCCGTTGGTGCCGGGCTTGACCAGTATGCCAAACGTATCGCTCTCGCCGGCGAGCGTCTGATAAACGGCGTCGCCGCGTGGCGAAACGCCGGGTGTCAGGATGCGCTGCTGGAGTCCCGCGTTGGTCGCCGTTCCGTCCGCCATCCGGTAGCATCCGCTCCCGATGGACCCAGGGCCTTCGCCGTCTTGTTCAAAAGCCGTGATGCGCCCGTCGCGATCGATTTCGACATAGCCATGCGTCAGCGTCCTCACGCCGTCGATCGTGACGGGGTGCGCCGAACTATAGACACCGGCCAGCGAAGCGATATCGCTCGAGCAGTGACCCACAGGCGCGTAACTGGCCAGTCCCAGCGCAAGAACCGGGACGAATGCGGTGTATCGGATTTTCATGGGGCGAGTGCAAAAAGAGCCTCGACGAGCCGGCGCGGCGATTCGGTTCGCGCGCTATCGTTTATCGGCAGCCGGGCTGGCGAGCACAAGAGTAATCAATCGCCCCTTGAAGGGGAAGATCAAGCGAGCCGAAAACGACAAAATATTCGGGACGCTCTTTCCGGTTATCCGGGATGAATCAAACGGCCGCTCGAACCGAAAGCGAAACGCAAGCCGTTGCGTGCGAAACCGTCTCGTTCGGGTCAGGGCGAAGTGTCGATGCCCTCACACCTTCATCCCCGGCAAATTCAGCGAGGCGGTATTGCCGCCATCCACCGGCAGCGCCTGGCCCGTCACATAACTCGCGTCGTCGCTCGCAAGAAACGCGATCGCCGCGGCCACTTCCTCGGGGCGCCCCGGGCGGCGCAACTCGCAGCGATAGCCGAGCCGGTCTTCCTTGTTCTGCTCGCGCGCACGCGCAAACACAGGCGCCGTCATGCCCGTTTCGATGAGACCCGGGCACACCGCGTTCACGCGGATATGCCAGGGCGCGAGATCGCACGCGCTCGTCATCGTGAGGTTGATGACCGCCGCTTTCGATGCGCTGTACGCATTGCCGCCCGCCCCCGAACGCACGCCCGCCACCGAGGCCGTATTGACGATGGCACCCCGGCCGCGCTCGATCATGCTGCGCGAAGCCCATTTGGTGAAGTGCACGACGCCCATCAGGTTCACACCGAGAATCTGCTGCCAGACCGCGGTTTTCGTTTCGGAAACCAGCGAATAGTCGCCGCCCGCAATGCCGGCGTTGTTGCATAACACGTCGAGGGCGCCGAAGCGTTGCAGCACCCGATCGATGCAACTCGCCACATCGTCTTCACACGCGACGTCGAGGCCCGCGTACCAGACACGCGCGCGGTCCATGCCATCGGCAACGGCGGCGAGTGCCTCCTCGTTGCGGTCGACGAGCGCGAGCGCCGCGCCCTCGTCGTAGAGGCGCTTTGCCGTCGCCCGGCCGATGCCGCTCGCGGCCCCCGTCACGATCGCTACCCGGTCGGTAAAGCGCATGGCCTCTCCTTTTTCGAAAGCGTTTGGCTCAGCAATAACGGCGCGACACCATCTGCGCCACGCAGACGGGCTTTTCCGAACCCTCGCGCTCGACGGTCGCCTCGATCGTCAGTTGCGCACCGCTGTCGAGCGGCGTGTATTCGAGCAGCCGGCAGGCCGCGCGGATGCGGCTGCCGACAGGAACGGGCGCCGGAAAGCGCACGCGATTGAGCCCGTAGTTGACGCCCATGCGCGTGCCGTCCACCTGAAATGCAGTCGCGCACAGCGCGGGCAACAGGCTCAAGGTCAAAAAGCCGTGGGCGACGGTCGCGCCGAACGGGCCGACCGCCGCCCGCCCGGGATCAACATGAATCCATTGATGATCGTGGGTGGCGTGTGCGAACTCGTTGATGCGCGGCTGATCGATGGTCATCCATTCGCCCACGCCCAGCGGTTCGCCCACATGGGCCTGCAGTTCGCCAAGTTGCCCGAAGATTTTCAAGAGCCGGCCTCCGGAGGAGCGACGGCAGGGAGTCCGGCCGCTGCGCCCTCGATACGATCATTCCACTAATCAGAATTTACGTCTGCATTGCAGAATCTATCCAAGGGAGCCGGCGGGGTCAACCCGGGGTTCGCCCCGGTGGTTCGTCGATGGCTCGTCACGCAGGCCCCAAGAGTCCGAACAGCATCGGGTTTTTAGCGTTTTCGCATAAAACGCACGATCATTCGGTATTTCCCCTAGGGTGACTGCATAGCAGAATTCATTGCCAAATTACGGCCTGAAACGCGCTCTCGTCTTACCGCTTCGCCGCCGCTTTCCGGGCGCGCATCGCGCGGCGACGGCCGCGGCACGACACCGGTTTCCCGCATTCAGGAGGGTCATGGTGGATCTGTTTTTGCAGCAGGTGCTCAACGGCTTGACGCTAGGCGGCGTGTACAGTCTCGTCGCCCTGGGTCTCACCCTCGTCTACGGCATCATGGCGGTGCCCAATTTCGCGCACGGCGCGTTCTACATGGTGGGCGCCTTCGCCGCGTTCTTCTTCTCCACCCGCTTCGGCCTGAACTACTGGGCGGCCATGGCCGCCGCCGCGGTCTGCGTGGCCGTGCTGGCCATGCTGGCCGAACGGCTCGTCTTCCACCCGCTGCGCAATGCGCCGGGCCTTTCCCCGATGATCGCCGCCATCGGCCTCATGCTGTTTCTGCAGGCCGGCGCCCAGGCGCTCTGGGGCACCGACTTTCAGCGCATGGCGCCGCCCTGGGGCGGCGTGGTCGAATGGTCCGGCGTGATCGCACCCATCCAGCGGCTTCTGATCATCGGCGGCGCGTTCGGCCTCGTGCTCGTGCTGCAGGTTTTCCTGCATCACACCGTGGCCGGCTCGACGATACTGGCCGTCGCGCAGAACCGCGAAGGCGCCGCGCTGATGGGCATCGATACGCGCAAGGTGGGCATGCTCACGTTCGCGATCTCGGGAGCGCTCGCCGCCGTCGCCGCCACGCTCTACGCGCCCATCAACCTGATCTATCCGGCGATGGGGCAGCTCGTGATCCTCAAGGCCTTCGTCATCATCATCCTCGGCGGCATGGGCAGCGTGCCCGGCGCCGTGGTGGGCGGCCTCATCATCGGCCTCGCGGAAAGCTTCGGCGCTTTCTACGTTTCTTCGGACTACCAGGATCTCATTGCCTTCGTGCTGCTCGTCGCGATCCTTTCGCTGCGTCCGCAAGGCCTCTTCGCCCGGGAGGCGCGCGCATCATGAAGACTTCACGCCCCCTGGCTGCGCGCCCGCTCGGCTGGCTCGCGGCGCTCGCGCTCGGCCTCGCCCTGCCGTTCTTCGTGCGCAACGACTACACGCTCACGGTCATGGCCACGGCCTATATTTTCGCGCTCGCCACCGTGGGCCTGAACCTCCTCACGGGCTACACGGGCCAGTTCAACCTCGCGCACGGCGGCTTCATGGCCATCGGCGCCTATACTGTAGGTATCCTGACCGTCGATCATCAGGTGCCGTTCTGGATCGCCTTCGCGCTCGCCGGCGTGGTGTGCGTGGTGCTGGGCTTCTTCGTCGGCATTCTTTCGCTGCGCCTCAAAGGCAACTACTTCTCGATCTTCACGCTCTGCGTGGGCTACATCATCTTCCTCGTCATCGAGAAGTGGGACAGCCTCACGCACGGCGTGGTCGGCATCATCGGCATCGCCGCGCCGCCCGGCATCGGCCCCGTCACCTTCGACAGCCCGCGCTCGCTCTACTACCTCACCCTCGCCTTTCTCGCCGTCGGCATGTGGCTCATGCACCGCATCGTCGATTCGCTGCTCGGCCACACCTTCATCGCGATCCGCAACAGCGAGAACCTCGCGCAAGCACTCGGCATCGATCTCATGCGCAACAAGCTGCTGGCGTTTCTCGTTTCTGTGTTTTATGCAGGCATCGCGGGCGGCCTCTACGCGGGCTTCGTCCGCTTTCTCGGACCCGACCTCGCGAGCATCGACCATACCTTCGACATGACGATGTACGTGGTGGTGGGCGGCCTCGGCACGCTGGCAGGCCCGCTGATCGGCGCGCTCGCGCTGCCGTGGCTCACGCAGTATCTGCAGTTCATGCAGGACTATCGCTTCCTCGTTTTCGGGCCGCTTCTGATCGTGCTGCTGATCTTCCTGCCCAACGGCCTCGTCGGCCTCTATCACAGTGCACGCAAACGCATCTGGCTGCGCCGCCTGCCGCCGGCGGGCGTGCACCAGGCCTCGCGAGGAGACGGCCATGCTTGAGATCGACAACCTCAGCAAGCGCTTTGGCGGCCTGTGCGCCGTGAGCGGGATCAGCACGCGGATCGAGCCGGGCAAGGTCAACGCGATCATCGGTCCCAACGGCGCGGGCAAGACTACGTTCTTCAACCTGATCAGCGGCATGTACCGACCGACGAGCGGCTCGATCCGCCTGCGCGGCGAGGACGTGACGGGCTTGCGCGCGGACCGCATGGCGCGCCTCGGCGTCGCACGCACTTTCCAGGCCACGGCGCTCTTCGAAGGCGCGACGGTGCTCGACAACCTCATCGTGGGCCACCGGCTGCGCACGCGCTCGGGCCTCTGGGACGTGCTGCTGCGCACGAAACGCTGCAAGACCGAGGAGCACATCTGCCGCGAGAAGGCGCGCGAGGCGCTCGATTTCGTCGGCCTATCAAACGTAGAGGCGCGGGCCGCGGGCGACATCACACAGGAAGAGAAAAAGCGCGTGGCGATCGCCCTCGCGCTGGCAACCGAACCGGAACTGCTGCTGCTCGACGAACCCGCGGGCGGCGTCAACCCCGAGGAAACCGATGGCCTCGCCCAACTGATCCGCAAGATCGCCTGTGCGGGCATGACGGTATGCCTCGTCGAGCACAAGATGAACATGATCATGAATCTCGCCGACAAGATCATGGTGCTCGACCACGGCGAAAAGATTGCAGAAGGCACGCCTGCGGAAGTCCGCGCCAACCAGGCGGTGATCGACGCCTACCTCGGGAGCGACCATGCTGACGTTCAATGACGTGAGCCTCGACTACGGCAGCTTTCGCGCGCTGCATGGCATCACTCTGCATGCGGGCGAAGGCGAGCTCGTGGTGCTGCTGGGCGCGAACGGCGCCGGCAAGAGCTCGATCTTTCGCGCGGCCAGCGCGCTCACGCGTGCGAGCGCCGGGCACATCCGCCTGAAGAACGTCGATCTCGCAGGCAAAAAACCGGCCGATGTCGTGCGCGCCGGCGTGATTCACTGCCCGGAAGGCCGCAAGCTGTTTCCGGGCATGTCGGTGCTGAAGAACCTGATGCTCGGCGCCTACCTCCATCGCGGCGACCGCACGGGCAATCGCACCCGGCTCGACGAGGTGTTCGAGCTATTCCCGGCGCTCGCCGAACGCAAGGACGACGCCGCGGGCGCGCTCTCCGGCGGCCAGCAGCAGATGGTCGCCATCGGCCGCGCGCTCATGAGCCGGCCACGCGTGCTGCTGCTCGACGAGCCTTCGTTGGGCCTTGCGCCGCTCGTGGTCAAGCAGATGTTCGAAGTGATCGCGCGCATCAACCGCGCCGGCACCACCGTGCTGCTCGCGGAACAGAACGCCCATGCGGCGCTGAAAATCGCGCACCGCGCCTATGTGGTAGAAGCCGGGCGCATCGTACTGGAAGGCACCTACGAAAGCCTGGCCGGCAACGAAGCGGTACGGCGCGCCTACGTAGGCGGCTGAGCGCACGGCACCGCTCCACTCATCACCACACCCCGTTCAGGAGACAAACAATGACACTCCGTAAGTTGTCCTTGGCACTGGTTGCCGCCCTCGTCGTGACCCACCCCGCCTTCGCCGACGATACCGTTCATATCGGCTACTCCGGCCCGCTTTCGGGCGGCGCTGCGAAGTACGGCAAGGAGGTGCTCGAAGGCATGCAGATGGCCGTGGACGAGGTCAACCAGGCCGGGCTCACGGTGGGCGGCAAGAAGGTCAAGCTCGATATCGTCGCGCTGGACGACCAGTACAACCCGAGCGAGACCGCCATCAACGCGCGCCGCCTCGTGCAGGAAGACGGCGCCGCCGTGGTGCTCGTGCCGCACTCGGGCGGCTGCTATGCAGTGCAAACCATCAACGAGCAGCTTAAGCTCCTGCTGCTCGCCTATACGAGCGTGCCGCAGCTCGCCGCGCGCGGCAATCCGCTCACGCTGCGCATCCCGCCCGAATTCACCTCGTACACCGGATCGTTTGTCAAGTACGAGATGGACAAGTACGGCAAGGCCGTCGCACTCGCCAATACCGACACCGACTACGGCAAGGCCTGGGTCGCCGCATTCAAGCCGGCGTGGCAGTCCGCGGGCGGCACCGTCGTGGCCGACAACCCCATGTCGTATAACCGCGCCACCGACTTCTACAGCGGCGTGAGCCGCGTGCTGGCCGCCAAACCGAATGTGATCTTCCTCGGCGGCCCGTCCGAGCCTACCGGCCTCATCATCCGCCAGGCGCGCGAACTGGGCTACAAGGGCGGCTTCGCGGTGATGGACCAGGCGAAGCTCGATGAAGTCGCGAAGATCGCAGGCGGCTACGGCCCGCTCGAAGGTGCGATCGGCGTGATGCCCATCGCCGACGATCCCTCGCCCTCGGCGAAGTCGTTCGTCGCCCGCTTCGCAAAGACGCACGACGGCCGCATGCCCACCCAGGAAGCATCGCTCAACTACACGGCCGTCTGGGCCACGGCGCTGGCCATGAAGCAGGCCGGCACGACGAGCGACGCGGCCGCGATCCGCAAGTCGTTCGACCAGGCCATCAAGGCACTGGCGACCGACAACAACCCCGACGGGCTCTCCGGCGTCGATGCGCGCGGCGGCTTCACGATGGGCCGCGCCGTGGTGGCCGTGGTGGAAGGCGGCGGCATCAAGCCGCTGCCGGGCAGCGAGCTGAACGCGTCGAAGTGAGTCCATCCGGTCCATTCAACGGGAGTGCCGTATGAGCGCGTATCCCTCGCTCGAGATTCTGGTCGATGGGCTGTGCTTTCCCGAAGCGCCGCGCTGGCGCGAGGGCCGGCTCTGGTTCTCCGACTTCTACCGCCGCCAGGTGCTGCGCACCGACATGCTCGGCATCGTGGAGGTGGTGGCCGACGTCCCCGCCAATCCCAGCGGCCTGGGTTGGCGGCCGGACGGCTCGCTGCTGGTGGTTTCGATGAACGACTGCCGCGTGCTGCGCGCGCGGCGCGGCGACCTGCAGACCTATGCCGACCTCGCGCCGTGGGTGCCGGGGCCGTGCAACGACATGCTGGTCGAGAGCTCGGGCCGCGCATGGGTGGGCAACTTCGGCTTCAATCTGTACGCCGGAGAGGAACCCCGCGGCACCGACCTGCTCTGCATCGAGCCGGACGGCAGCGTACGCGTGGCCGCCCGCGATCTGCTCTTTCCCAACGGCATGGCGCTCACGCCCGACGGCCGGCGCCTGATCGTGGCGGAAACGTTCGGAGAGCGAATCACCGTATTCGATGTCGATGCCAGCGGCACGCTGTCGCGCCGCCGCGTGTTCGCCGACCTGGCGGGTCGTTACCCCGATGGCCTCTGCCTCGACGCCGAAGGTGCCGTATGGGTGGCCGACGCGCGCGGCAACCGCGTGCTGCGCGTGACCGAGGCGGACGGCATCGTCGATACGATCGGCACAGGTGAGCAAAACTGTTACGCGTGCATGCTGGGCGGGGACGACGGACGCACGCTGTTCCTCTGCACGGCGCCGGGTATCGGCGAGGACAACATGGTGCGCAAGGGCGGCCGCATTCAGTTCACGCGCGTAACGGTACCGCACGCGGGCCTGCCCTGAGCGAACGGGGCCAGCCGGCCCCGTTCCTGTCACTTTGCAGTGCTGAATGACACGATTACGCAAGCACCTGTCCGAACTGGTCGCGCAGGTCCCGCTTGAGCACCTTGCCGATGGCGCTGCGCGGCAACGCATCGACAACGACTACCGCGGCCAGCCGCTGCATCTTCCCGAGGCGTTCGTTGACCCAAGCCATGAGCGCCGTCGGCTCCAGCACCGCACCCTCGCGCAGCGTGACGAAGGCCACCGGCGTCTCGCCCCAGCGCCCGGAAGCCACGCCCACCACGGCAGCCTCGATCACCTCGGGATGATCTACGATCACCTGTTCCAGATCGCTCGGATAGATGTTGAAGCCGCCCGAAATGATCATGTCCTTCTTGCGGTCCATGAGGACGAGGAAGCCGTCTTCGTCGAAGCGGCCGATATCGCCCGTGCGGATAAAGCGCTCGCCCGCGGCGTCGTACCACTCGGCTTCGGCGGTCTTCCCGGGCTGCCGGTAGTAGCCCGTCATCATGGTCGGCGAGCGCCCCACTACTTCGCCGATGCTGCCCGGCGGCAGTTCGCGCCCTTCGGGATCGATCAGCCGCATCTCGTGGCCCGGCATCGGCTGGCCGACGGTGTGCAGCTTGCCGGGATGTTCTTCGGCGCGCAGCTCGCACGACGCCCCGCCCTCGGTCATGCCGTAGAACTCGGTGAGCGTGCCCGGCCAGCGGCGCACCACTTCGGCCTTGAGGTCGGCGGCAAACGGCGCGCTCGTGCACGACTTCGACTGGAAGCTCGTGAGATCGTAGCGGTCGAAATCGGGCTCGGCGAGCAGGCGCCGGTACTGCACCGGCACGAGCATCGTGTGCGTCGCGCGGTATTGCTGCGCGAGTTGCAGATAGCGCCGGGCGTCGAACTTCGGCATCAGGATCACCGTGCCGCCAAGGCCGAGCGTCGGGAAGAAGCTCACGAGCGTGGTGTTCGAATAAAGCGGCGTGGAGATCAGCGTCACGGCCCCCGGCCCGTAGCCGCGCGAAACGCTGCGATGTGCGTAGGCAAAGCGCATGGCGTGCGACTGCACGATGCCCTTCGGCATGCCCGTGGTGCCCGACGAATAGATGAGGTTGAAGGCCCATTCGGGCTGGATCTCGACAGGCGCCGGCATGCTGCCTGCGGGCGCGAGCCAGGTGTCGAATGCCTCAGGGCCCGTCTGCGCGTCGAGCCGTACCGTGCGCACGTCAGGCGGCGCCGAAGCCGTGGCCAGTGCCTTTCGGACCTCGGCATCGACGAACACGAGGGCGGCACCGGCATTCGCGATCATGCCCGCGAGGCTATCGGGGTGCGCCGTGGGCGATAGCGGTGCGACCGCGGCGCCCGCGCGCAGCGCGCCGACGAACGCCACCGCATAGGCGATCGAGCCCTGCGCGCAAATGGCCACGACGTCGCGCGGCGCCACACCGTCGCGTTGCAGCGCGGCAGCGCAACGGTCGACGAGCGCGTCGAAGGCCGCGTAGCTCACCGTCTCGCCGTCACACACGAGCGCCGCGTGGCCCCCTTGCGTGCGGGCCAACTGGCGGATCTCGTCGGGCAAGCTGACGAACGGCGCAAGCGCCGTGTCGGAGGTTCCCGTCATGACTTTCGTACTCCTTTCCGGTTCAAAGGTACGTGCCCAGTTCCATCTTCGCGATGGCGTTGCGATGCACTTCGTCGGGACCGTCGGCAAGACGCAGCGTGCGTGCGCTCGCATAAGCGCGCGCGAGGCCGAAGTCGTCGCTGACCCCGCCGCCGCCGTGCGCCTGGATGGCCCAGTCGATCACCTGGCAGGCCATCGAAGGCGCAGCTACCTTGATCATCGCGATCTCCTTGCGCGCGAGTTTGTTGCCGAGCGTATCCATCTTCCAGGCCGCATGCAACACGAGGAAACGCGCCTGGTCGATCAGAATGCGTGCGTTGGCGATGCGCTCGCGCGTGACGCCGTGATCGGCGATCTTGCGGCCGAATGCGGTGCGCTGCACGCTGCGCCGGCACATGGCTTCCAGCGCGCGCTCCGCGCGCCCGATCAGGCGCATGCAGTGATGAATGCGGCCCGGCCCGAGACGCCCCTGCGCGATCTCGAAGCCGCGCCCCTCGCCCAGCAGCACGTTCGAAACCGGCACGCGCACGTTTTCGAACAGCACTTCGGCGTGGCCGTGCGGCGCATCGTCGTAGCCGAACACCGGCAGATGGCGCAGGACCGTGACGCCCGGCGTCTCCATGGGCACGAGAATCATCGACTGGCGACGATGCGGATCGGCGTGATCGGGATCGGTCTTGCCCATGAAGATCAGGATCTTGCAGCGCGGATCGTTCGCGCCCGAAGTCCACCACTTGCGCGCGTTGATGACGTAGTGGTCGCCGTCGCGCTCGATGCGGGCCTCGATGTTGGTGGCGTCCGACGACGCCACGGCGGGCTCGGTCATCGCGAAGCCCGAACGAATCTTGCCTTCCAGCAGCGGCTTGAGCCATTCGTCCTGTTGCGCGGCGCTGCCGTAGCGCACGAGTGTTTCCATGTTGCCGGTATCCGGCGCCGAGCAGTTGAACGGCTCCGAACCGATGCCCGAGCGGCCCATGATCTCGCACAGCGGCGCGTATTCGAGGTTCGTGAGACCCGCACCGTACTGCGACTCCGGCAGGAACAGATTCCACAGGTCCGCCGAGCGCGCCTTGTCCTTCAGCCCTTCGATCACCGGCGCCGGCTGCCAGGCGTTGCCCGCGCGGCGGGCCGCGTCCATTTCGGCCTCGAACTGCGCCTCGGCCGGATAAACGTGCTGCTTCATGAACGCCTGAAGACGCGCCTGCAGGTCCTTCACTTTGTCCGAATGCTCGAAGTTCATCGTGTGATTCCTTCTATCAGAAAGGCACCGGGCCGCCGGGCGGGCGCAGTGCGGGGGGTGTGGGAACGGGCGCGCCGCTTGCCCCGGCGCGCCTAGCGCAGCGCATCGACCTGCTGTGCGAGCGCCCAGGCCTGTTCGGCGAGGGGCCGCGTGCGCCGCCCGGTTTCGAGCGCGAGCGCACTCGACGCATTGCCTTGCAGCGCGCGTGCCATGACGCCCTGCAGGATGCCGACGAGCCGGAACATGTTGAAAACGAGGTAGTAGCCCCAGTCCGCGGGCGAAACATCGGCCCCGGCGCCGCGTGCGGTGCGCGCCAGATAACGTCGCAGATAATTACGTTCGTCAGGAATGCCAAGCGAATCGAGATCGAGACCGACGAGTCCGCGCCGCTCCCCTGCCGTCATGCGCCAGATCATGCAGTGATACGCGAAATCGACCAGCGGATGGCCGAGCGTGGAAAGCTCCCAGTCGAGCACGGCGAGAATGCGCGGTTCGTACGGATGGAACACGACGTTGTCGAGCCGGTAATCGCCGTGCACGATCCGGCTTTCGTCGCCGGGCGGCACATGCCTCGGCAGCCAGTCGATCAGGCAGTCGGCCGCCTCGATGCGCTCGGTTTCGGAGGCGCGGTACTGCCTGGTCCAGCGCGCCACCTGGCGCGCGATATAACTGCCCGGCTTACCGTAGTCGGCAAGGCCGATTGCGGCCGGATCGACCGAATGCAGTTCGGCCAGCACGCGATTCATCTCGTCGAAGATCGCGCTGCGCTCCGGGGGCGTCATGCCCGGCAGCGCCGGGTCCCAGAAAATGCGGCCCTCCACGTACTCCATGAGGTAGAACGGAGTGCCCAGCACGTCCGCGAATTCGCACAGCGCATAGGTCTTCGCCACGGGCACCGCCGTGCCGGCCAGCGCGCGAATCACGCGATACTCGCGCTCCACCGCGTGCGCGGAGGGCAGCAGCGTGCCGGGCGGCTTGCGGCGCAGCACGTAGCGGCGCCCGTCCGCTTCGAGCAGGAAGGTGGGGTTGGACTGACCGCCCTTGAACTGCTCGGCGCGCAGGCGCCCCGAGAAACCCTCCACATGCACGCGCATCCATGCGCCGAGGCGCACGAGGTCGAAGGCATGCGCATCGGCCACGGGGCGTGTGCCGCTGAAGCTGCTCTGGAAATCGATCTTCATATCGCCGAGCGCCCTCCGTCCACCGCGAGGTACTGGCCCGTGACGTGGCGCGACGCGTCCGAGGCGAAGTACACGAGCGCGCCTTTCAGGTCGTCGTCGTCGCCGAGGCGTTGCAGCGGCGTGCGGCGGATCACTTCGTCGCCGATCGTGTCGAGCAGCCCGGCCGACATCTTCGAAGGAAAGAACCCCGGGCAGATCGCATTGACGTTGATGCCGTAACGTCCCCACTCCGAAGCCAGCGCGCGCGTGAAATTGATCATCGCGGCCTTGGAGGTGTTGTAGGCGATCGTATGCACGCCGCGCCCCATGCCGCGCAGTCCCGCGATCGAGGCGATATTGACGATCTTGCCGCCGCGCCGCGGGATCATGCTGCGCCGGCCCACTTCGCGCGTGAGGAAGAACGGCGCGTTCACGTTCAGGTTCATGACCTTGTGCCAGGCGGCGTCGGGATAATCTTCCGTGGGAGCGCCCCAGGTCGCACCCGCGTTGTTCACGAGAATGTCGATGCGGCCATGCGCGGCGAGCACGTCGTCCACGAGTGCGGGAATGCGCTCGATCTGCTGCAGGTCGCTTACGACCGTCTTCGCCTCGACACCGTGCCGCTTCAGATGCGTCTGGGCTTCGTCGAGTTCGTCGGCCTTGCGCGCCGAGATCACCACCTTGCACCCCATCTCGCCCAGCGCCTCGGCCATCTGCAGGCCAAGGCCGCGCGAGCCGCCCGTCACCAGCGCGACGCGCCCGTCCAGCCTGAATCGCTCTCTTATGCCCATTGCCGTATCCCTCGCCTTGCCCGCCAATGAATCATTCCACTTTGCAGATGTTTATTCTGCAATGCAGAAATGCTAACGCCTTGTCGTTCAACATGCAAACGGCACTACGATCTCGCTGGACGGGGAAAACCCTGGGAATTGCATCGAGAGCCCGCATCGTCGGGATTCCTGGCTACTAGAGGCCAACCGGGTGTCGGGTTTCGCGATTGTTAATTCCACTATGCAGACTATAATTCTGCAAATTACGAAGCTCGACTTTCCGATGACCGACTCGCTGCTGATCAACCGACGCGACCTCGAATTCCAGCTCTTCGAACTGTTCGAGGCCGAGACCCTCACCCGGCGCCCCCGCTATGCGGACCACACGCGCGAGACCTTTCTCGCCGCCCTCGACACGGCCCACACCATTGCGCAGGAACGCTTCGCCCCGCACAACCGCCTGAGCGACGAGCACGAACCGCGCTTCGACGGCGAGCGCGTCGCCCTCATTCCCGAGGTTCGCGCGGCGGTGCGCGCATACTGCGAGGCAGGCATGCTGGCCGCTTCTAAGGATTACGAACTAGGTGGCATGCAGTTGCCCGCGCTGGTCGCGCATGCCTGCCAGTCGCTCTTCAAGAGCGCGAATATCGCCACGTCGTCCTATGTCGGGCTCACGCTCGGCAATGCGAACGTGATCGAGCGGTTCGGGTCGCCCGCGCAGCAGCGCAAGTATCTGCGCGCGCTGCTCGACGGCCGGTTCTTCGGCACCATGGCGCTCACGGAGCCCCAGGCCGGTTCGAGCCTCGCCGATATCGCCACGCGGGCGGTGCCGAATGCGGACGGCACCTACTCGCTCACCGGCAGCAAGATCTTCATTTCGGCCGGCGACCACGAGTTGAGCGAGAACATCGTCCATCTGGTGCTGGCGAAAATTCCCGGCGGGCCGCCCGGCGTCAAAGGCATCTCGCTCTTCACCGTGCCTAAATTCCACGTGAACGACGACGGCAGCCTCGGCGAGCGCAACGACGTCGCGCTCGCCGGCCTCATCCACAAGATGGGCTGGCGCGGCACCACGTCGGCCATGCTGTCGTTCGGCGAACGCGGTGCGTGCATCGGCGAGATCGTGGGCGAGCCGCACCGCGGCCTCGCCTGCATGTTCCAGATGATGAACGAGGCACGCATCGGTGTAGGCATGGGTGCGGTCATGCTCGGCTATCGCGGCTATCTCGCCTCGCTCGATTACGCGCGCGAGCGCCGCCAGGGCCGCGCGCCCACCGAAAAACGCGCCGACGCCCCACCCGTCGCACTGATCGGCCACGCCGACATTCGCCGCATGCTGATCGCGCAGAAAGCCTCGGTAGAGGGCGGCTATGCGCTCTGCCTCTACGCGGCGCGCCTCGTGGACGAACAACGGACGGCCGACGATCCCGCCGCCCGCGCCGATGCCGCCCTGCTGCTCGATCTGCTCACGCCCGTGGTGAAGTCCTGGCCCTCGCAGTGGTGTCTGGAAGCCAATAGCCTCGCGATCCAGATTCACGGCGGCTACGGCTACACGCGCGAGTATCCGGTCGAGCAGTTCTACCGCGACAACCGGCTCAACCTGATTCACGAGGGCACGCACGGCATCCAGGCACTCGACCTGCTCGGCCGCAAGGCGACGATGGACGAAGGGCGCGCGATCGCGCTGCTCGCGCGCGAGATCGACGCCACGCTGCGGCAGGCGGCCGGGCAGACCGGGCTCGAGGAGGAAGCGCAGGCACTGACCGCGGCGTGGAGCGAAATGGAGACGACGCTCGCCGTCTTGCGGCCCGCGTTGAAGGAGGACGCGACGCGAGCGCTGGCGCTGGCCAATGCGTTTCTCGAAGCGTTCGGCCATACGGTGATGGCGTGGTTATGGCTGCGCCAGGCGTTGGTCGCGACGCGCGCGCTGGCCGGATCGCCGGCGACCGGCGACGTGGCGTTCTATCGCGGCAAGCTGCAAACCTGCCGCTGGTTCTTCCGCCACGAACTGCCGCGCACGAACGTGCAGCACGCGCTGCTGCGCCGGCTCGACGATACGGCGCTCGCCATGGCGCCCGACTGGTTCTAGAACGAACGACAAGTCATGAAGAAACCCGACCTGCTCTGCGATGCCCTCCCGACAAGCGGCCACGAAGCGGAGAACGGAGTGCCGGAAGGCTATGCGCCCATCGAGCGCGGCGGTCCGTACTTCCGCGCGCTCGGTCCGCTCTATGCGCGGCCGGCCGCCGACGGCGGCCTGATCGTCGCGGTGCGGGTGAGGGAGGCCCATGCGAACTCGCTCGGCATCGCCCATGGCGGCATGCTGATGACGCTCGCCGACGGCGCGATGGGCATCAACCTGAACCTCCTGCGCGCCACCGCGAGCGGCACGCAAGCGACGGTGACGACCACGCTCACGAGCGAATTCCTGGCGGCCGCACGCGTGGGCGACTGGCTGGAGGCTCATGCGAGCGTGCGCCGCAACGGGCGGCGCATCGTGTTTGCTCAATGTTCGCTGAGGGTGGGCGAGCGCGAGGTGCTGCACGCGAGCGGCACGTTCCTGCCGCTTGCGGATTGAAGGAAGACCCAGGACGGCGGGCCCCGGTCCCGCGCCTCAGCGCAGCGAAACGTTGCCCTCTTCGAGTTGCGCGACCACGCGCAACAGGCGCGGCTTCACCTCTTCGAGCAGAAATTCCTTCGAGAGCGACGACGACGGACCGCCTACGTTGATCGCCATGACGGGCAGGCCGCCGCCGGGCTGGAACGCGCGCGCCATGCCGTTGACGTCCTTTTGCCAGTCGCCGAACGAGCAGGTCACGCCGAGCGCGCGGTGATCTTCGATGCCTTCTTCGATACCGCGCCGGATCTGCGGCCAGGCCACGTCGTCGAGTTCGCGCACTTGCTCCATCGCGTCGAGCCGTTCGCGCGCGCTCGCCAGCGCGAGCCACGCGCGCCCGATCGCCGAGGTGGCGAGCGGAATGCGCGAGCCCACGTCGAGCGTGAGCGCGAGCGCGCCCGGCCCGCGGCAGCTTTCGATGTAGAGCATGGACAGGCGGTCGCGCATGCCGAGCGAAACGGTGCCGCCCGAGAACTCGGCCAGTTCCTGCATGAGCGGACGCGCCATCTTGCGCACGTCCAGACGCGCGAGGATCGAACTGCCAAGTGCGAGACACGCCGTGCCAAGACGATAGCGGCCGCTATCCTCCAGATGAATCAGGTAGCCGAGCTTCGTGAGCGTCATGGTGAGACGCGAGACGGTGGAGCGCGGCAGCTTGCAGCGCTGCGCGATTTCCTGATTGGTCAGCGCCGTGTCGCCGCCGCGGAAACACGCCAGCACTTCGAGCCCCCGTGCCAGCGCAGTCACGAAATGCCGGTCTTCCTTGTGGGCCGTGGGCCGGTCTGTTTTGTGCTCGATGTCAGCCATCATGAATAGAGAATGTGCGTTCGAATGGCGCCTCCCTGCGGCGCCGCCTTCCAGGCTGTCCGCGAACGTCTTCACCGGGCAGCCAGCGCTGCTGGAATTATATTCTGTTATGCAGAATCGGGCGGCGGCCGATCGGCTTCGGCGTCACCTTGGGCGCCGCCCTGGGTGCCCCGCCGCACGCACCGTGCGCCACGGAAAAGACGACGGCCACGGACGCAAGTAAACTCGTCGATATCGGCCCGCATGGGGCCCACCCGATCGCGCCACCCGGCGCCCATTTACGGAGGAACGGTCATGCCGAACGAAACGATGCTCGCGCAAATGCGCTCGAAACCCGGCTTCATCGCCGCGCTGGACCAGAGCGGCGGTTCGACGCCGGGCGCGCTGCGCCAGTACGGCATCCCAGAGAGCGCCTACCACGGCGACGCGGAAATGTTCCGGCTCATGCACGAAATGCGCGTGCGCATCATCACCGCTCCGGCGTTCACGGGCGAGAAGGTGATCGGCGCGATCCTCTTCGAAGCCACCATGGACGGCACCGCGCAAGGCAAGCCCGTGCCGGCCTTCCTGTGGAACGACCGGGGCGTGGTGCCGTTCCTGAAGGTGGACAAGGGGCTCGAAGCCGAAGCGGACGGCGTGCGCCTCATGAAGCCGATTCCGGGTCTCGACGCCCTGCTCGCCCGCGCGGTCAAGGCCGGCATCTTCGGCACCAAAATGCGTTCGGTGATCGAGCACGCCTCGCCCACGGGCATTGCGGCGATCGTGGCCCAGCAGTTCGAAGTGGGCGAACAGATCGGCGCCCACGGTCTCGTGCCGATTCTCGAACCCGAAGTCTCGATCAAGATCCCCGACAAGGCCGAAGCCGAAGCCCTGCTGCGCGACGAACTGCTCAAGGGCCTAAACGCACTGCCCGCCTCGCGCGACGTCATGATCAAGCTCTCGATCCCCACGACGCCCGACTTCTACCTTCCGCTCATCGAGCACCCGCGCGTGGTGCGGGTGGTGGCGCTTTCGGGCGGTTACTCGCGCAGCGACGCCTGCGAGCGTCTGGCTCACGACCACGGCATGATCGCGAGCTTTTCGCGGGCGCTCATCAACGATCTCACGCAGTCGATGACGGACGCCGAATTCGATGCCGCGCTCGCCGGGAGCATCGACGAGATCTGGAAGGCGTCGGTTCAGAAGGTTTGACGGGCTGATGAGGCAGGTGGCTCCGGCGTTGCTTCGGCACGGCATGCGCCGGGGGGCATGCAGGGGCCGCCAGAGCTTCCGGTTCCGCCCGCGCCCCGCTCTCGCCTTGCACTGCAGCAAAGTGCCTGCATACGCAACTGCGTGCACCGCCGCCCGTGCGGTTATACTTGCCCCTTCCCCTTTTCTCGACACGCACTGGCCATGAGGCGATTACTCTGCCTGATCGTCCTGCTGCCGGGCCTGCATGCGCAGGCGTGGGCCCAGCAAAGCCCCCCGGTCGCCGCGAACGCCCCTGCGGGCAACGACACGATCTCCGCGTATCTCATGCAGCGCTTCGGCGTGGCGAAGGAAAAGGCGAGCACGATCTCCATGGCGGTCACGACGGCTGCCGAAAAATATTCGCTCCCCCCGGCGGTTCTCCTCGCCATCATCTCGATCGAATCGCGCTTTCGCGAGAAGGCGCATGGCGCCAACGGCGCGACAGGTCTGATGCAGGTGGTGCCGTCGGCGCATCGCAATCTGCTGCACAACGTAAAGGACCTCACGAAGCCCGACGTGAACATCGACATCGGTTCGTCGATTCTCTACGGCTACAAGCGGGCAGCCGGCGGCGACCTGACCGCTGCCATGAAGAGCTATGGCGGGTCGATGGCCTACGCGCAGAAGATCCAGTCGCGCGCCGTGGAATTCAACCATCTGTTCGAAACGCCCGCCGCGGCGCAGACCGGGTCCGATGCCGCGGACGCCTCGGCCGTGCCCGCCGTGTTCGTGGCACCGGCGGCATTCTCCGCTTCCTCGTCCACCACGGCTTCTGCGTTGACCGCCGGTTCGGACGCTGCCGCGACGGCCGCCGTTCAAACCACGCACTAAGCGCACAAGACGGTGAGCCGAAGTGGCAACCGCCTTTGCGTTATTGCCTGGCAGTGCCGAGCAATTTTCATAACCCATACTACGCATGGCACGCGCCAACGAAAAACCCCGCCATATTTAGTTGAATATGTCGGGGCGGGGAACCACACCTTGGCGGCACACCATGGCAGCAGCACCGATCGGATATCGACCGGTGCGTTGCTTCAAACGCTCAAGCGTCGGTAGCAGGCGGCTCGGTATTGCCCGCCGGTGCGGCCTGAACAGGCGTTTCGGCTTCCACCGGCGGCTGTTCGGCCTGCACGGCAGCTTCCACCACCGGTTCTTCAGCCTGCACGGCAGGCTGCGACGTCGGCTGTTGCGCTTCCGGCTCCGGCACAGCAGCCTTCGGCGGCTCCGCGCCCGCGTCCTTAGCCTTGGCTTGTGCCTCGGCCTTGGCCTTCTGACGTGCGAGCGCCGCGTTCGCGCGGCCGATGTGCGACGCCTCGATGCCCGGGCCCGCCGACGCGCTGCCGTCCAGCTCGTAGCGGGAACCGCCCGCCGCCACGCGCTCGTGGTAACGCGGATGGTTCACGTGGCGCTTGAGCACGGCCACGATCAACGTGCGGTCGTAATCGGGATGGCGCGCAACGAGGTCTTCGGCCACGCCGATCTTCAGCGGCAAACGGTCGCGAAACGCCGGATAGTGCTTCGCGAACACGTTCCAGACCGTGTTGAGCTGGCGATTGCGCTCGATGCGCGCCTTTTCGGCCTCGGTCAGGTTGGCCGCCGGCTGCTGGGCGCGGGCCGGCCGCTGGCGATGCTGAGCAGGCCGCTGGCCATGCGGCTGGGCCGGCTTTTGACCGGGATTTTGCCCCGCATTCTGGCCGGGGTTCTGGCCGCCGTGCTGCGCACGGGCCTGCCTCGGCTGCTGGGGCTTGGCCCCCTGCGGCCGGCCGCCGCCGGACTGTTGCGGGCGGCCGCGCGCACGCGTGTCCTTGCCCTGTGCGGGCGGACCCTTGCGCGCGGGCTTGCTCTCAGGCGCCTGCGGCTGTTCTTCGGGCGTTTGCCCCGTGCCCTTCCCCATGCTCCGCTTGAGTTCCAGCAGACCTTCCTTGAGGCTCAGGGGGCGGCGTTGTTGCGATGCGGCTTTCACGTCCAGCTCTCTTCCTTATTGGATCGGACGCTATGATACAGAATCGCGGGCGGCATTTCCGGCGCGCCGCATCAATAACCCTTCGCGAGCCCCGTTGCCGCGCTGCATTTCCTGGCGCCGGCCCTCGTTTTTTGCGTACCTGTCCCTTCATTTCCGCACTTTCATGACTGCTTCCACGCCTTCCCACGCCCCCGCCTGCGCAATCGTCACCGGTCATACCCGGGGCCTCGGCGCTGCGCTGGCCGATCTGCTGCTCGCGCGCGGCATCCGTGTTCTCGGCCTCGGACGGGGCACGAACCCGGCGCTCGCCGCCCGCCATGGCGAGGCGCTTGTTCAGGCCGTGGTCGATCTGGCCGATCCCGCCGCCCTCGAACGCTGGCTCGCCACCGATGCGCTGCGCAGCTTCACCGGCGAGGCCCGCTGCGTACTGCTCTTCAACAATGCCGGCACGGTCGATCCGATCGCTCCCTGCGGCGCCCAGGATGCGGGCGCGATTGCCCGCGCCGTCACGCTCAACGTCGCGGCGCCGCTGATGCTGGCCAACGCGATCGCCGCTCCCGGAGCAGCGGCGAACCCGGAAGCCGAACGCCGCATCGTGCACGTATCGAGCGGCGCCGCGCGCAACGCGTATTCGGGCTGGAGCATTTATTGCGCGACGAAAGCGGCACTCGATCATCACGCGAGGGCCGTCGCGCTCGACGCACCGCATGGTGTGCGCATCTGCAGCGTCGCGCCCGGCGTGGTCGATACCGGCATGCAGGCGACGATCCGCGCGACGGGTATCGAACAGTTCCCGTTGCGCGAGCGCTTCGAGCAACTCAAGCAGAACGGCCAGCTGGCCACACCGGAAACCGCCGCCCTGCAATTGATCGATTACGCCTTGAGTGACGCGTTCGGATCGACTCCCACGGCGGACGTGCGCGAACTCGTCAAAACGTGACGTGGCTCCCGCAAACGCTCACCTGTGCGTGTGCACGGCGGCCGAAGCGAGCTACGCGAAGTCCCTGTTTGCACGGAAAATAACGCTGGCTCGCGAAGCGGGTGAGCGTTGCTTCCCGCAAACGCTCACCTTCAGCTGATAGGGACGTATTCAGGTGAGCGCCACGCTGCGCGAGCGCGGCGTCTTGAGCCAGCGCGCGCCGCCGGCCAGCGTGAGCAGTGCCGCAATGGCCAGCAGATCGCCGGCAAGCCGCGCCGGAAAGTAGGTGGTCAAATGCAAGGCGCGCAACAGCGTATCGACCACATTCGACGCCACGGCGCCGCCTACGAAACAGACCAGCGCCTGCTGTCCGACCGTCACCATGCCGGGCAGGCGTTCGGCCAGGTACCGCACCCAGCCGAGCCGCACCGCCTGCGCGACGAGCCAGGCGACGGCGCCGAAACTCACGATGCGCAGGCTGGCGAGATTCTGCTTCATGTAGCCCGGCTGCGGCTCGACCTCCACCCACAGACGGATGACGGCAAAACCGACGACAATGGCAATCGCCACGATCGTGATCGCGCGCCCGGTGAGCGACACCTGAAATGCTTGCGATACGGGGTAAAGACGACATAGCAGTCCGAGCATGAACATGGCCTGCCACGCGAACGGATTGAACGGCCAGATCGCACCAGGCGCTGCCGGCAGATAGCGCACGAGCCAGCACGACGCAAACCAGATGCCGAAGCTGCCCATAAGCGCGAGGTCGGGCGAGCGGCGCGCCACCGGCATGACGAACGGCAGGGCCAGAACCAGCGCGACATACATCGGCAAGACGCCGGCAAGATACGGCTGATCGCGGAACAGCGCCACATTCGCGAGCATCGTGACCGGATGCGCGACAAAGCGCGCGATGCCCGAATCGGTGACGAGCGGCGAATCCACGCGCAGCAACATGGCGGCCGCGCCAGAAAGCAGCATCAACGCGGCCGTGCAGAGATAGGCTGCATAGATCTCGCGGCCGCGCCGCCAGAAACGCCGGTTAGCCGCATCGGTGCCCCTGCGCGCGGCGAGCCCGAGCCAGCTTGCCGCGGAAACATAGCCGCTCACGAATACGAAGACCTCCGCGGAATCGCAAAAGGCGAAGTTGTGCAACATGACGTGCGAAAGCACGCTCGACGGAATGTGATCGAGCGCGATGGCGATCAACGCGTATCCTCGCAGAAAGTCGATTTCGATCGATCGCTTCGCAGTCTGACTCATCAATGGCAACTCCATTCAGGTCGCAGAATCCGGTTGAACACATGAATCAGGCGCGTGTGTACGCTGCGCTTCGATTCGCCACGCATAACAATCATTTTGTAAGCATGCCTGATCAATCGATCCGGCCTTTCCACTCGCCTACGGCGGTCTTTCCCACTATTTCAGCGTGAAAGGAGCGCGTAATGGCCCGACGTGCACGGCGAGCAGCGCCAGGATCGAGCGGTCTGCAATGCGACTTTAATGCCAGAAAAACGGCCCAGGGACGTTCGTAACGGCCAGTAGCAATTCTCTGCTGCGCACCCTCTTTTACCTCGCCGTCCTTGCTCATTCTCAGATCGAGACACCATGCGCCTTTCCAGCCAAACCTCGATCGATGCCTTCGCAATCGCATCGCGAGCAGCACCCTTCCCTCACGGTTGAAGAGGCGCATGTGCCGCTCCCGCGCGCGGGCGAGTTCGGTGCGTATCCCGCACAACGAAGCACCGTCCGCACGTTCGTGGTGCCAGACCCCAAACAAACGCGCACGCGCCACACCAAGGCATTCGTAAGCTCACATATGCCGTCCACTCAGCGCTCATGGCTTGGTTGACGCCGCTACGCGCGGCAGGTTCCATCGATTTGCAAACCAGCCTGTAGATCGATGACCGCTCCGCTCAGCCTCGCCAAATTACTTGACATATAAAATATTTAAACCTACATTGATTGCGCGGATACACAAGGAGCGAACATGCGCATCGTTTGCATCGGTGGCGGCCCCGCAGGCCTGTACTTCGGCCTGTTGATGAAGCGGCGCCACCCGGACTACGACATCACCGTAATCGAGCGGAACCGGCCCTACGACACGTTCGGCTGGGGCGTCGTGTTTTCGGACCAGACGCTCGGCAACCTGCGTACGGCCGACCCGGAAAGCGCGGCCGAAATACTCGATGCGTTCAACCATTGGGACGACATCGAGATCCATTTCGGCGGCCGGGCGATCCGCTCGTCGGGGCACGGCTTCTGCGGCATCGGCCGCAAGCGCCTCCTCAACATCCTGCAGGCGCGCTGCGAAGCGCTCGGCGTCAAGCTCGTGTTCGACACGCAGGGCACCGACGAAGACATCGGCGAAGCCGGCCTGATCATCGCGAGCGACGGCCTGAACAGCGCCACGCGCCAGAAGTACGCGGCCACCTATCAGCCCGACACCGACCTGCGCGACTGCCGCTTCGTGTGGCTCGGCACGTCGAAGCTCTTCGATGCGTTCACGTTCGCGTTCGAGAAAACCGAATGGGGCTGGTTCCAGGCGCACGCCTACCGCTTCGACGAAAACACCTCGACATTCATCGTGGAAACGCCCGAGCACGTCTGGCGTGCCGCGGGGCTCGACACGATGAGCAAGGAAGACAGCATCGCCTTCTGCGAAAAGCTCTTCGCCCGCTATCTGGACGGCCACGCGTTGCGCTCGAATGCGTCGCATCTGCGCGGCTCGTCGCAATGGATCCGCTTCCCGCGCGTCGTCAACCGCGAGTGGGTGCACTGGAAGAGCGGCGCGAACGGGCATCAGACGCCGGTCGTGCTGATGGGCGACGCGGCACATACGGCGCACTTCTCGATTGGCTCCGGCACCAAGCTCGCACTCGAAGATGCGATCGAACTCGCCAACAGCATGGAAGCGCATCCGCGCGACCTGCGCGCCGCGCTGGCGCACTATACGAGCGTGCGCAGCGTCGACGTGCTGCGTATCCAGAACGCCGCGCGCAATTCGACCGAGTGGTTCGAGCACGTGGACCGCTACGCGCACTTCGAGCCGGAGCAGTTCGCCTACTCGCTGCTCACGCGTTCGCAGCGCATTTCGCACGAGAACCTGCGCGAGCGCGATGCGGCCTGGCTTTCGGACTTCGAATCGTGGCTCGCGGCCCGCGCGGGCGTGAATGCCGGCGCGAGCGGTCGCGCGGTGCCGCCGATGTTCACGCCGTACACGGTGCGCGGCGTCACGCTGAAGAACCGCATTCTGGTCTCGCCGATGGCGCAATATTCGGCGCACGACGGCGTGGCCGGCGACTACCACCTCATGCATCTGGGCGCCCGCGCAATGGGCGGCGCAGCCCTCGTAATGACCGAGATGACCTGCGTGTCGCCGGAAGCGCGCATCACACCGGGATGCCCGGGTCTCTATAACGAGGCCCAGCGCGACGCATGGCGGCGCATCGTCGATCTCGTGCATGCGCAGAGCGACGCGAAGATCGGCATCCAGCTCGGCCATTCGGGCGCCAAGGGTTCGACGCGCGTGGCGTGGGAAGGCATCGACCAGCCGCTGCCGGACGGCAACTGGCCGCTCGTTTCCGCGTCGCCGCAGCAGTATCTGCGCGGCGTGAGCCAATGGGCACGCGAAGCCACCGTCGCGGAACTGCAGGAGATCAAGGCGCAATTCGTGCGCTCGACGCAGATGGCCGCCGAGGCGGGTTTCGACTGGCTCGAACTGCACTGTGCGCACGGTTATCTGCTCTCGAGCTTCCTCTCGCCGCTCACCAACCAGCGCAGCGACGCCTATGGCGGCTCGCTGGAAAACCGCCTGCGCTACCCGCTGGAAGTGTTTGCCGCGGTCCGCGCAGCGTGGCCCGAAGACAAGCCGATTTCGGTGCGCATCTCAGCGCACGACTGGGTGGAAGGCGGCAACACGCCCGACGACGGCGTGGAAATCGCCCGCGCCTTCAAGGCGGCCGGCGCCGACATGATCGACGTTTCGTCGGGCCAGGTGAGCAAGGACGAGCGTCCCGTTTATGGCCGCATGTTCCAGACGCCTTTCGCCGATCGCGTGCGCAACGAAGCCGGCATTGCCACCATCGCCGTGGGTGCGATCTCCGAAGCGGACCACGCGAACGGCATCATCGCGGCGGGTCGTGCCGATCTGTGCGCCGTTGCGCGCCCGCACCTCGCGAACCCTTCGTGGACGCTCACCGAGGCCGCGAAGATCGGCTACTTCGACGTGATGTGGCCGCGCCAGTACACCGCCGCCAAGACGCAGCTCGAACGCAACATCGAACGCGAGCGCGCCGCAGCCGCGGCGAGCGCGGGTCTCTCGCCACTCGAACGCGCGCAGCGCGCAGAGGGAACCGTGTGATGAGCGAACACGCCACCCTCGCAGGACTTCATGCCGTCGTGACCGGCGGCGGCAGCGGCATCGGCGCGGCCACGGCCGCCGCGCTGCTGCGCGCCGGGGCACGCGTCACGTTGATGGGCCGCGACGCCGCGCGCCTCGAAGCGCAGCGCGCAGCGCTGGCCGGCGGCGAAAACATCGCCTGTGCAAGCGTCGACGTGACCGACGAAGACGCCGTCGAAGCCGCGTTCGCGCAGACCGCCGAGCGCTTCGGCGCAGTCGATATTCTCGTCAACAACGCAGGCCAGGCGCAGGCCGCGCCGTTCGTGCAAACCGATCTCGCGCTCTGGCGCCGCATGCTCGACGTCAACCTCACGGGCGCGTTCCTGTGCGCGCGCGCCGTGCTGCCGGGCATGCTCGCGCGCAAGAGCGGCCGCGTGGTCAACGTCGCGAGCACGGCGGGCCAGGTGGGCTATCCCTATGTGGCGGCTTATTGTGCTTCGAAACACGGCGTGATCGGCATGACGCGCGCCCTCGCACTCGAAGTCGCGACCCAGGGCGTGACGGTCAACGCCGTCTGTCCGGGCTACACGGAAACCGAGCTTCTGCAGGCTTCGATCGAGCAGATCACGCGCAAGACTTCGCGCAGCGCGGAAGAAGCACGCAAGATCCTCGTGCGCCACAACCCGCAGCAGCGTTTCGTCACGCCGGATGAAGTCGCCAACGCCGTGCTGTGGCTCTGCGCGCCCGGTTCCGCCTCGATCACGGGGCAGTCCATTTCCGTTTCCGGTGGAGAAATCACATGACCTCGCCTGTGTCCGCACGCAAGACCGCCGCCGCGAAGAGCTCGCGCAAGGGCGTCGCGAAACCCGCCGAGAACGTCTTCGACATGGAAATGAGCACGGGCGCCGATAGCCATATGGGCCTGCGCCTGTGGTTGCGCCTGCTCACCACCACCAACCTCGTGCAGGCCGAATTGCGCCGCCGCCTGCGCGTGGAATTCGACACCACGCTGCCCCGCTTCGACCTGATGGCGCAGCTCGAACGCCATCCCGAAGGCTTGCGCATGACCGAGCTCTCGCGCCGCATGATGGTCACGGGCGGCAACGTGACCGGCATCACCGATCAACTGGAGAAGGAAGGCCTCGTGGTACGCGACGCGGACCCGGACGACCGCCGCTCGATTGCCGTGCGCCTCACGCCCGAGGGCCGCGCCCTCTTCGACCGCATGGCGGTCGCGCACGAGCAATGGGTCGTGGAAATGCTGGGCGGCCTCTCGCTCGACGAAAAGTCGAAGATGCACGAGCGCCTCGGCAAGCTCAAGCAACATCTGCGCGACAGCCTTCAAGGAGACTAACTTGACCACCCGTTCCAACGCCGCTGCGCTCTTCGCGGGCAACCGCGTCACGCTCGCGGACTATCGCGCGCAGCACTTCGGCTGGTCCGTCGAAGGCCGCGTCGCGACCATCACGCTGAACCGTCCCGAGCGCAAGAACCCGCTCACGTTCGAATCGTATGCAGAACTACGCGACCTCTTTCGCCAGCTCGCTTACGCAACGGACATCAAGACCATCGTGCTGCACGGCGCGGGCGGCAACTTCTGCTCCGGCGGCGACGTGCACGACATCATCGCGCCGCTCGTCGATCTGCCCATGCCCGAACTGCTGATGTTCACGCGCATGACGGGCGACCTCGTCAAAGCCATGCGCCACTGCCCGCAGCCCATCATCGCGGCCGTGGACGGCGTGTGCGCGGGCGCGGGCGCCATTCTCGCGATGGCCTCCGACCTGCGCTACGGCACGGCGCGCAGCAAGCTCGCGTTCCTCTTCACGCGCGTGGGCCTCGCCGGTTGCGACATGGGCGCCTGCGCGATCCTGCCGCGCATCATCGGCCAGGGACGCGCCGCGGAACTGCTCTATACGGGCCGCTCCGCAAGCGGTGAGGAAGGACAGGCATGGGGTTTCTACAACCGCCTGTGCGACCCCGACACGTTGCTGGCCGATGCACAGCAACTGGCCGCGGATCTCGCCGCCGGCCCCACGTTCGCGCACGGCATCACGAAGACGATGCTGCACCAGGAATGGACCATGAGCATCGACGAAGCGATCGAGTCCGAGGCGCAGGCCCAGGCCATCTGCATGGCCACGCGCGATTTCGGCCGCGCCTATACCGCCTTCGCGGCGAAGACCCGTCCCGTGTTCGAAGGAGACTGACGCGATGGCATCCGCTGAATTCAACGCGCACGACGCCATCGCCTGGCCGTTCTTCGAGGACCGCCACCGTGCGCTCGCCGCCGGTATCGAAGCGTGGTCGCGCGAACACCTGGCTCACGTGCCGCACGACGACGTCGACGCCACCTGCCGCGCGCTCGTGCGCAAGCTGGGCGAAGCGGGCTGGCTGCGCTACGGCGTGGGCGGCACCGCGTACGGCGGCCATGGCGACACGATCGATACGCGCGCGGTGTGCCTCCTGCGCGAGACGCTCGCGAAGCACTCCGGCCTCGCGGACTTCGCGCTCGCGATGCAGGGCCTGGGCTCCGGCGCCATCTCGCTGGCCGGCACCGACGCACAAAAAGCACACTACCTGCCGCGCGTGGCGCGTGGCGAAGCGCTGGCCGCCTTCGCGCTCTCCGAGCCTGACGCCGGCTCGGATGTCGCGGCAATGGCGCTCGCGGCACGCGCGGAAGGCGACGATTACGTGCTCGACGGCGAAAAGACCTGGATCTCGAACGGCGGCATCGCGGACTTCTACGTGGTGTTCGCGCGCACCGGCGAAGCTCCGGGCGCACGCGGCATCAGCGCTTTTGTGGTCGATGCGGATACCCCGGGGCTCGAAATCGCCGAGCGCATCGACGTGATCGCGCCGCACCCGCTCGCACGCCTGCGCTTCGCGGGCGCGCGCGTGAAGCGCAGCCAGATGCTGGGCGCGCCGGGCGAAGGCTTCAAGATCGCCATGCGCACGCTCGATATCTTCCGCACGTCGGTCGCGGCGGCCTCGCTCGGCTTCGCGCGGCGCGCGCTCGCCGAAGGGCTCGCGCGCGCCGCATCGCGCAAGATGTTCGGCCAGACGCTGGGCGATTTTCAGTTAACCCAGGCAAAGCTCGCGCAGATGGCGCTCACCATCGACAGCAGCGCCCTGCTCGTCTATCGCGCTGCCTGGCTGCGCGATCAGGGCGAGAGCGTCACGCGCGAGGCCGCGATGGCCAAGTGGCACGCAAGCGAGGGCGCCCAGCAGGTGATCGACGCCGCCGTGCAACTGTGGGGGGGCATGGGCGTGCAAAGCGGCACCAACGTGGAGATGCTCTATCGCGAGATCCGCGCGCTACGCATCTACGAGGGCGCGACAGAAGTGCAGCAACTGATTGTCGGCCGCGATCTGCTCAAGACCCACGTCGGCGCCTGAAGCACCTGAAGCGCCTGCCTCGCCTTAACGCCAACGCCATTCATCGAATCGGACGACCTATGAAACAAGCTCTTCTTCCCGCCGGCTGGGTCAAGCCGCGCGGCTATGCGAACGGCGTCGCCGCGCGCGGCACGCAGGTCTATATCGCCGGCCAGATCGGCTGGGACGAGAACGCCCGCTTCACGAGCCTCGCGTTCGGCGCGCAGGCGGTCCAGGCGCTGCGCAACATCGTCGCGGTGCTCCAGGCTGCCGGCGGCAAGCCGGAACATCTCGTACGCCTCACGTGGTACGTCACCGACAAGCGCGAGTACCTCGCGTCGCTCAAGGAGATCGGCGCGGCGTTTCGCGAGTTGATCGGCGACTACGACATCGCCATGAGCGCGGTGCAGGTGGTCGCGCTCGTGGAGGACGACGCGAAAGTCGAGATCGAGGCCACCGCCGTGATCCCGGACGACGGGCGCGCCTGAGCGCGAGAGAAGTGCCGCGAGGCTGCAACAGGCCGTACGAAAACATCAGTTGGAGACGTCATGGAAGCGACTGCCCACGTCGATACCTTCGCCCGCGATAACCTGCCGCCCGAGTCGCAATGGCCCGTGCTGCTGCTCGACAATGCCGACGTGGCCTACCCGGCGCGGCTCAATTGCGCGGCGGAACTGCTGGATCGCGCGATCGAGGCGGGACGCGGCGCGGCCCCCGCGATCTGGTCGGAGGTCGATGGCAAGCCGCACGCCACGACGTATGCCCGGTTGCGCACGCTCGTGGACCGCAGCGCGCACGTTCTGGTCGAAGACATGGGCCTCGTGCCCGGCAACCGCGTGCTCCTGCGCGGACCGAACACGCTGCAGATGGCGGTGGCTTTCCTCGCCGCGCTGAAAGCCGGCCTCGTGGTCGTGCCGACCATGCCGCTCCTGCGCGCGAAGGAGCTCAAACAGATCGTCGACAAGGCGCAGATCGCCGCTGCGCTCTGCGACGCGCGGCTGACCGACGAACTCTCGCGCTGCACGAATCCCGACGACGAGTTCTTCTGTGCCGGCCTGAAGCAGGTGCGCCCTTTCCACGACGACGCGCCCGGAAGCCTGGAGCAGCTTGCGGCCGGCAAGCCGGACACGTTCACGGCCTGCGACACGGCAAGCGACGACGTATGCCTGATCGCGTTCACGAGCGGAACGACCGGCACGCCGAAAGGCTGCATGCACTTTCATCGCGACGTACTCTCGATGTGCGACCTGTTCCCGCGCCATGTGCTGAAGCCCACGGCCGAGGACGTGTTCTGCGGCACGCCGCCTCTCGCCTTCACGTTCGGCCTGGGCGGCATTCTGTGCTTCCCGCTGCGCTCCGGCGCTTCGACGGTGCTGATCGAGAAGCTCACGCCGCCGCTACTGCTGCAAGCCATCGAGCAGTTTCGCGCGACGATCGTGTTCACGGCGCCGACGTTCTACCGGCAGATGGCGCCACTTGTTAAGGATGCCGATATTTCGAGTCTACGCAAAACCGTCTCGGCGGGCGAGGCGCTTCCGCAGGCGACGCGCGACCTCTGGCGCGAAGCGACGGGCATCGAGATGATCGACGGCATCGGCGGTACGGAGATGATCCACATCTTCATCTCTTCGGCAGGCGGCGACGTGCGCCCGGGTTCGATCGGACGCGCCGTGCCGGGTTACGTCGTGCAGGCGCTCGACGATGCGCTCGAACCGGTGGCGCCGGGCGTGACCGGCCATCTTGCGGTGCGCGGCCCGACGGGATGCCGCTATCTCGCCGACGAACGGCAGATGAAGTTCGTGCGCAACGGCTGGAATCTGCCGGGCGACGCGGTCTCGATCGACGCCGACGGCTACGTGTACTACCAGGCGCGTGCCGACGATATGATCGTCTCTTCGGGCTACAACATCGCGGGGCCCGAAGTCGAGACGGTCCTCATGCAGCATCCGGCGGTGGCGGAGTGCGGCGTGATCGGCGCGCCCGACGAGCTGCGCGGGCAGGTGGTGAAGGCCTTCGTCGTGCTGCGGCCCGGGTTCAAGGGGGACGAGGCGATGGTGAGCGAACTCCAGAACTTCGTGAAGAACGCCGTGGCGGCGTACAAGTACCCGCGCGTCGTTGCGTTTATCGATGCCCTGCCGCGTACGGAGACGGGCAAGCTCAAACGTGCGGTGCTAAGGACGATGTGATGGGTGGATGGCGCCGCGGGCAGCGGCGCTTGCCGTTTTTTCGGCCCTCAAGTTTCTCTTTAGTTGGTAATTCAACGTAATACGTTAAATATACAATTATCGTAGAGATGAAATTTGACATTATTCATATAATGTCGATTGCTAGAGAAAATCCACGCTGTGGCGCGCATCCCTGAGCCCAAAGACGCTGGAAGTGCTCCGGCAACAGAACCTGCCGCCGAAGCCCCGCTGCCCTCCCCCGAAATCACGTTACCGGTAACGCGCCTCACCGCTCCTCAAGCCGGCGCCCGCGTCTCCCGGATCCACGCCGAAAGCAGTGTCGAAGACACCGCGAGTATCACCGGCCCGATAAAGAGACCCACGATACCGAAGGCGAACAAGCCGCCCAGTACGCCCGCAAGAATCAGCAGCATCGAGAGATTGACGCCACGCTTGATCAACACCGGGCGCAGCAGCTTGTCCACGAGTTCGACCACCACGTACCACACGAGCAAGACGATCGCCGCGATTCGCGCGTCGTGCATGAAGAGCCAGGCCACGCCGCCGAGCATCGGTAGAAATGGCCCGATCTGCGCGAGGCACAGCATCAGCAGCACGGCAGTCAGCACGCCCGCGCCGGGTACGCCGGCCACCCACAACCCGATGCCGCCGAGTGCCGACTGGATCACCGCCGTCACCACGATACCGAGCGCGACCGCACGAATCGATGCCCCAGCGAGACGCACGGCCTCGCTGCCGTATTGCGGGGAAATGCGATTCGCAAAGCGCGTGATGTACGCGCCCGCGTGCTCCCCCTGGCTGTAGAGCACGCCGGTGATGATCACCGTCACGAACATGTGAATCACGAACACGCCTACCGAAGCGGCGTGGCCGATCAACCAGTGCGCGGCGATCGACACATACGGCTCCAGCTGGGCGAGCAGACCGCCGGGACCGGCATCGGAGAGCGTCTGCCACTTGTCCGCGATGCGCGCGCCGACCACCGGTACGTCGTGGATCCAGTCCGGCGGCGGCGCGAGCGTGTAGTCGGGCAGGCTGCGGATCAGCTGCATGATGTCGCCGCCGTGCTGCGCGAGCGTCGAAATGGCTTCGTAGAGAGGCAGGACGATCACGAACAGCAGGATCACCAGCATGACCAGCGTGGCGATCCAGCGGCGGTTGCCGCAGCGGCGCTGGACGGCGAGCATCGCGGGCCAGGTGGCGACGACGATGGTGGTCGCCCAGATGAGCCCGGGAATGAACGGGCGCATCACATAGAGCGAGCCGATCGTCAGGGCGCACAGAATGGCGACGACAAAGAGAACGCGGGCAATATCCGGCGTGTCTTGCGGCTTCACGGTGTTCTCCTTTTGGCGGGCGCCGTACAGGGCGCCGGTTTCGGGCTTGAGCAGCCCCGCTCTCTCGGCGGGGACCGCAGCGTGGTCGCCAGTCTAGCGCGGAAGCCGGAAAGCTTACGCGAGCCCGTCCGGAAATCGCTCCGCATCGCGCAGGCCCGTGAGGCGGCCGTGGTCTCACTCTGGAATAATGGCGGTTCCCCGAACTCCCCTTCGCGAAGAGATCCGCCATGTCCGTTTCCGATCAGAAACTCCCCTGCGTGCTGTTGACCAACGACGACGGTATCGACGCGCCTGGCCTCGCCGTGCTCGAAGCCGTCGCGGCCGAACTGGCGCACGAAGTATGGGTCGTGGCGCCGGAACACGATCAGAGCGGCACCTCGCATTCCATCAGTCTGCACTCGCCGCTGCGCGTTACCCGTCGCGGCGAGCGGCGTTTCGGCGTGCTCGGCACGCCCGGCGACTGCGTGGTGATGGCCGTGCGGCATCTGATGGGCGACGTGCGGCCCACCTTCGTGCTCTCGGGCATCAATCGCGGCGGCAATCTCGGTGTGGAAACGATGTTTTCCGGAACGGTGGGCGCGGCCATGACCGGCCTGCTGCTCGGCGTGC
Organism: Paraburkholderia sp. J12; assembly: GCF_905220215.1. NCBI lineage: Bacteria > Pseudomonadati > Pseudomonadota > Betaproteobacteria > Burkholderiales > Burkholderiaceae > Paraburkholderia > Paraburkholderia sp. J12. Next base: position 328,680 of record NZ_CAJMZC010000004.1, on the reverse strand, counting down.
CTTCGATCGCGCTCAGCCAGACCTTCCGCGACGGCGAGCGGGTGCGTTGGGATACGGCGCGCGCGCTCGCACCGGAGACGATCCGGCGCCTCACGGCCGTCGCCCACGATGCGCCCGTGTGCCTGAACGTGAACTTTCCCGATATCGACGCGAGCGCGGCCGGCCCGCTCACCGTCACGCGCCAGGGCGTGGGCCTCGTGCAGGGAATCGACGTGGTGCCGCAGATCGATCCGCGCGGCATCGACTATCACTGGCTGCGCTTCAATCGCGGTCCGCGCGAGAACGGTCCGGATACGGAAACGGCAGTCGTCAACTCGGGCCGCGTCTGCGTCACGCCGTTGCACTTCGAGCGCACCGACGAGCGGGTCTTCGCCCACCTGCAGGCCGCGCTGGCGGCGTAGGCAAAAGCCGCGGCGGTCCGCGGCAGAACGTGGTCTGGCTAGCGCTCGATGGCGGCGCGCAGATCGTCGGGAATCGCAATGGCCCGATGCGTGTCGAGCGAAGTCGTTACGATGGTCTGGCGCGCCGCCATGCGCACGACGCCGTCTGCGCCGGTGCAGGCCCAGGCGAGCGTGAGCGACTTCTCGCCCAGCCGCTCGACGTCGAGCGAGAGCACGACTTCCTCGCCCATCTTGCTGATCGCCTTGAAGTCCGCTTCGAGATGCACGGTCGGCATGCCGATGCGGCGCGTGCCAATCACGCCGTGATAGCCGTCGGGCAGGAGCGAGTCGATCCACGACTCGATCAGGTCGTTAAACAGGATGAAATACTGCGGATAGAACACGATGCCGGCCGGATCGCATTCGGAAAACCGGATCTTGTGCCGCTGACTATAAGTGCGCATGGGGGTGTGCATGTGGCTATTACGGCGCGCGTCCCGTCTCAGATGACGAGGCGCGACACCTTCACGCCTTCCAGCGAAATGCCGGCCATCAATCCGGCGTTGGTCAGCACGAAGGCTTCGACGGGGCTCGTGACGGTGGAGGTATCCACATTGCCGTTCGCGCCCACGGTCACGAGCGCCACCGTGGCATCGGCCCCCGCCGACCAGCCCTGGCTGCTCAGGAAGCGGTCCAGCGCCTCGCGATTCATGAACGCGAAGATGATGGCCTGCGACTGCGCACCGATCTGCAGACCGAACGATCCGCCCACGGTGCTGTAATAGCCTGTCGTGCGGCCGTCCACGCGCAGTGCGCCGGTGCCGTACTGGCCGCCGATCCAGAAGCCGGCCGAAATCACACCCGGAAACACGAGCACGCCGCTCGCCTTCGAAAGCAGTTCACGCGAGCCGCCCACCTTGCCGTAGAGCCGGGAGAGCGTGGCGTCCACGTCCGCGTCGATGCTCTGGCGCTTCGCTGCGTTCTGGGCTTCGAGGTCGCCGCCGCCGGGCGTCGTGGTGGTGCAGCCCGCGAGGGCAAGACCCGCCGTAGCGAGAGCGGCGCTGGAATGAAGGAGAAATTGGCGTCGGCGCATAACGGTGTCCCTGTAGAAGTCGATTTCAGTTGCTTCAATTCCCTTCCGGGCCGGCGGCGCTGGCCGCATGCGCGAGCGCTCGCCCGGGGAAGGGGCACAGCATAACGCGGCGGGCCGCCGGCCTGCAGAAATCGCCGCAACGGCCGCGCCTGCCCGTCTTTGGCGGGTTAAGACCCCCGGCTGCATAGCGAGTTCGCCGCTCTCCGTGAAAACCCGGGGCAAACGCACTCGGGCGTCGGGCGCAAACGCCGCGTGTTCGCGACGCGGATCGCGCTGCTCGCGACGGGAAGCCGCGCGCGCGTGCGATACACCGTGTTACACTTCGCCGCGATTTTCCTTTCACTGTCATGACTTCACGCAAGCGCGCACTGCTGACCGCATGGCTTGGCCTCGTCGCCATGTGGCTCATCGTGCTTGCGCCGCTCGCGAGCCAGCTCGTGGAGGCGCACCGCGCACACGAGCCGGACGCCATGTTCGCGCTGTGCTCGGCCAGCCAGCCCGATACGGCGGCCACGCATCTCTCGCACGACGATGCCTTCGGCGCCTGCGGCTACTGCCATCTGCTCCAGCACCAGACTGCGATGACCGCCATCGCGCCGCCGCAACTGGCCGCTACGCCGCTCATCCGCGTTGCCAGCGTTGCCGCGCTGTCCACTCGCTTCACGCCGCTCGGCGCCTTCCCGTCCGGGCGTCCACGCGGGCCACCCCTCGTTTCCTGACCGCTGCCGTCACCGGCCGTTGCCGCACGCCCGCCTGATCCGCTGATCGCGCCTGGGCGTGCACGGCCGCTCGCCCATCGCAACCGGAAACCCTTTCATGCTTACGCCTTATCCGCGCGGCGGCTGCGCTCGCCTGCGCGAGCGCGTCGTGCCGCGCGCGCTGCGCCACGCCCGCCTCGCCCTCACCGCGAGCGCGCCGCTCGGCCTGCTGCCGCTGCCACTATCTCTTGCCCTCTCCTTCGCAGCGTCAGGCGCGCGAGCGGAAACCACCGCAGCCGATGTCGCGACCCTGCCCACCGTCACGGTGAGCGCCTCAGCCAGCGCCCCGAGCGGCGCGCCCACGCCCGCCGTCGATCCGAACCTGCCCGCCACGGTCGAAACCGTCACGCCGGCACAATTCCAGAACTGGAACGTCGTCAACACCGAAGACGTGCTGAAGTACCTGCCCAACCTCGCGGTGCGCAAGCGCTTCATCGGCGACCTCAACTCGATCATCGCGGTGCGCGGCACGAGCAACACACAAAGCGCGCGCGGGCTCGTTTATGCGGACGGCCTCCTGCTCTCGAACCTGCTCGGCAACAGCTACTCGTTTCCGCCGCGCTGGTCGATGGTGTTCCCCGACCAGATCCAGCAGGTCGACGTGATCTACGGTCCCTATTCGGCGCTTTATCCGGGCAACTCGCTCGGCGCGACGGTGCTGATCACCACGCGCATGCCGAAAGAGTTCGAGGCCACCGCCGACGTCAAGGGCTTCACGCAGCACTTCAGCCTCTTCGGCGTGAACCAGAACTTCAACGGCAGCGAAACGAGCGCCTCGATCGGCGACCGCATCGGCCATTTCTCGTACCTGCTCGGCGTGAACCATCTCGAGAACACGAGCCAGCCGCTGCAGTTCGCCACGCTCGCCCAGTCGAGCACGCCGGCCAAACCCGGCGACATACCCGTGCACGGCGCGTACTTCTACAACAACCAGACGAATGCGCGAACTGTGGTGCTGGGCGTGAATGGCGAAGGCATCGAGCACACGATCCAGGACCAGCTCAAGCTGCGCATGCAGTACGACTTCACGCCCACCGTGCAGGGCGGCCTGACGCTCGGCTACTGGCACCAGAGCTACAACAGCAGCGCCTCCACGTTCCTCTACGACGCGAACGGCAACCCCGTGTACAGCGGCAAGGTTGCGATCGACGGCTACGAGTACAACATACCGGCCGCCGCGCTCGCGCCCAGCAGCGGCTGGAGCGAAAACTGGCTGTATGGCGCCACGCTGCGCACGCACCAAGCGAGCGGCTGGAACGCCGAGGCCACTGCTTCGTACTACGATGTATCGAACAGCGTCGCGCGCACGGCCAGCCAGGGAGGACCGGGCGACGGTCCGGGTGTCGTGACGTTCGGCGACGGCACGGGCTGGAAAACGCTCGACCTGAAGGCAACGTGGACGCCTGCCACGCCCGATGCAGGACTCGGTGCGCACTGGCTGACGTTCGGCTATCACTACGACAACTACTTCCTCGACAACCGCACGTTCAACACGCTCGCGTGGCGCGACGGCGGCGCGGGCAGCTTCGCGAACGCGTTCTCGGGCAAGACACAGACCCAGGCGCTTTATGCCCAGGACGCCTGGCGCTTCCTGCCGCGCTGGAAATTCGTCTACGGCCTGCGCTGGGAAAACTGGCGCGCCTACGACGGCTACCAGGCGCTGGGCGCCTCGACGGTGCCGTATGCGAACGCAAGCGACCAGCACGTCTCGCCCAAGGCCTCGCTCTCGTTCGACGTCACCGACGACCTCACGCTGCGCGCCTCGATCGGCCGCGCGTACCGCTTTCCGACTGTGAGCGAACTGTTCCAGGGGCAGATAAACGGCTCGTCGATCGTGAACAACAACCCGAACCTGCGCCCCGAAGACGATCTCTCGAAGGAGCTGACCGCCGAATGGGCCCACTGGAACGGACTCTTCCGCTTCTCGCTTTTCCAGGACGACGTGAAGAACACGATCTTCAGCCAGACCGATACGACCGTCATTCCGAACGTCACGAACTTCCAGAACATCGGCAAGGTACGCTCGCGCGGCGTGGAAACGAGTTACCAGGGACAGGACGTACTCCTGAACGGTCTCGACCTCGCGGCCAGCGTAGCGTACACGCAGTCGAAGATTCTGGAGAACGCGCAGAACCCGGCGAGCGTGGGCAAGTACTTCTACCGCATACCGCTGTGGCGCGCGAATCTCGTCGCCACGTGGCGCTTCGATGCGCGCACGGCGCTCACGGCGGGCGTCCGCTATTCGGGGCGTCAGTACAACACGCTCACCAACGTCGATACGAACCCGTACGTGTTCGGCGGCACGAGCAGCTACACGGTCGCCGACGTGAAATTCACGTTCCGGCCGACGAAAACGAGCGAAATCGGCGTGGGCATCGACAACCTTTTCGACGAACGCTACTTCGTCTATCACCCGTATCCGGGCCGCACGTTTTACTGCGAGGCGAAGTTGCGTCTCTGAGCGATGCTGAACGCTTGAGGATACCTAAACACCGAACCTTGCCCGAACTTCGAGAGGAACATCCGATGTCCGCTTCCGCAACCCGCGCTGCGCGTCCCGCACGCCCCGCCGGCGCCGTTCATCCCGGCTATCGTACGCTGTGGCGCTGGCACTTCTATGCCGGGCTCTTTGTCATGCCGTTTCTGATCGTGCTCGCCATCACCGGCACGATCTATTGCTTCCAGCCGCAGATCGAGCCGCTGCTGTATCCGCAACGCCTCGTGGTCGAGCCCATGGCCGTGCCGCGGCTGCCCGCCGATGCCCTGCTCGCCCGCGCCCGCACCGCCGTGCCCGCTGGGGCGCGAGCGATCCGCGCACATGTCGACGCGAATCCCGCACGCAGCGCGGAGTTCGCCTTCGCGCTGCCCGGCGGCGTCAAGGAAAGCGTGTACGTGAACCCGTACACCGGCGCCGTGCTGGGCACCCTCGATGCCGAGCGGCGCTTCATGCAGATCGACCGCATGCTGCATCGCAAGCTGCTGCTCGGCAAGACCGGCGAGCTGCTGATGGAACTGGCCGCGTGCTGGACCCTCGTGATGATCGCCACGGGTGTCGCGCTCTGGTGGCCGCGCGCGGGGGCGTCGTGGCGCGCCGCGCTGACACTGCCGCGGCCCGCCCGTCGGGCACCGGGCGGCCGGCTTTTCTGGAAGCGGCTGCATGGGGTCATCGGCATCTGGCTCGCGGTGGGCGCGTTCGCGTTCGTCGTCACGGGGCTGCCGTGGACCGGTTCGTGGGGCAAGCAGTTCAAGGCGCTCGCAACGCGCGCCAACTTCGGCGCTCCCGCCGGTTCCTGGGGCAGCGATCCGTCGATGAAGTCCATCGTGCCCGGTGGCGGCGCAGCCATCGGCACCGATGAGCACGCGGGCCACGACATGAGTTCCATGCCCGGCATGGTGATGGACGATCTGCCGCTACCCAACGTCCCGTGGGCCGTGGGCGCCGTGCCGGTGCCGCAGGCAGCCGATACGGCACACCCCGACCATGCGGACACGCCGCGCTGGACGCTCGACCAGGTGATGTCGCAGATGCGCGCACTGGGCGTGCCAGGCGGCTATGACATCGCGCTGCCTGTTTCGTCCACGGGGGTCTATACGGTGTCGTATTTTCCCGCGGACCCGCGCGACGAGCGCACCGTCTATATCGACCAGTACAACGGCAGCGTTCTCAAGGACATCCGCTACGAAAATTATGGTTCGGTATCCCAGGCGATCTCTTACGGCACTTCGCTGCACATGGGCCGATATTTCGGTTTCCTGAATCAATTGATCTGCGCGGCGATTTCGATGGGGCTCTGCGCGCTTGCCGTAACGGGTTTCGTGATGTGGTGGCAGCGCCGGCCCGCACGCGTAAACGGCATGGCCGATGGGCTCGGCGCGCCCGCACGGGAGCGCGCCGCACCGCCCATGCGGGCGTGGAAAGCGGGCCTCGTCGTACTCGGCATCGTGTTTCCGCTGATGGGCGCGACGATCGTCGCCGTGTGGCTCGTCGATCGGTTCGCTGCAAAGCGCGACGCGAAGAAAGCTGCGGAGCAGGCCTCGAAGCTGTCGGTTTCCTGACGATCCGGCCCGTTTCTGCGTGCCGCTGCGCGAGCCGGTAAACTTGCGACACAATTCTGCTTGAACCCGACCCTGAAGCTGGCTTTCCAAGCTAAAGGACTAACGGAGACGATTGTGTTGCGGCTAATTTCAGCACTCGCGGCGGCAGCCATTCTGGGCGGCTGCGCTGTCGCGCCCTGGCCGGGCTATGGCTATCCGTATTACGACGGCAATGGCTACCCCGACTACGGATACGGTTATCCCTACCCCTATGGCTACGGCTACTACCCGGGTGACGCGAGCATCGGCATCTGGGGCGGCGGCGGTGGAGGTTACTACTATCGCGGCTACTGGTGGCACGGCAACCCCCATTGGCATGGGGGCTGGCACGGCGGCGGTTGGCACGGCGGCGGCTGGCATGGCGGCGGTTCCCACGGCGGCGGCGGCGAATGGCAAGGCGGCAGCCACGGCGGGATGGGAGGCATGGGCGGCCACGGCCACTGAACGCGCCAGCAGCCCGGCTCGCGCAGCGGCCGTGCCGCTGCGCTCAACTCATACGCGCCCGTTCGCCGGAATCGACGCGCCCGTAATCGCGCGCGCATCGGCCGACAGCAGGAAGCCGATGAGCGCGGCAATCTCGGCGGGCGCGACCCAGCGCGTGAAATCCGCATCGGGCATGTCCTTGCGATTCTGCGGCGTATCGATGATGCTCGGCAGGATCGCGTTCACGGTCACACCCTTGTCCTTGAGCTCCTCGGCCAGCGCTTCGGTCAAACGCGCCACGCCGGCTTTCGCCGCCGCATAAGCGCCCATGCCGAGCCCTGCCTTCTGGCCTGCCCCCGCGCCGATATTCACGATCCGCCCTGCGGCGCTGCGCAACAGATGCGGCAGCGCCGCCCTCGACGCGTTCAGCGCCGTTTTCACATTGAGCTCGAACATCAGGTCCCAGGTGGCGGGATCGCCGTCCGCCACCGTTTCCCAGCGAAATGCGCCGGCGATGTTGAGCAGCGCGTCGAGGCTGCCGAGCCGGGCGTTCACGGTATCGAGCGCCTGACGCGCCGCCGCGGCATCCGCCAGGTCCACGCCGCCGATGACGAGCGCGTCGCCCAGGCCCTCGGGCAACGCATCGGGCGCCGGCGCCGCGCCGTGCCCGATGAGCGCCACGCGTGCTCCGCGTGCGGCGAGCCACGCTGCCGTGGCCACACCGAGGTTGCCAAAACCACCCGTAATGGCGACTACTTTTCCCTTCACACCGGTTTCCATATGCGAATCCATTCGAGTCGATCGCGGCGGCCGGCTGGCCGCCCTACGCGCGCACCTTACGCGAGCGGGCCGTTCGATTCAAGCGCTCGCTCTGTGCAGGTATGAGCGCAGCGCGATTCACGGGCACGAATGACATCCGGGCACGACGCTGCGCGAGACGCAATTCCTCGGTCGCTTCCCCCTTGCCGTCCGGGAGCCAGCCCGGCGGCATGACGACATGCCGCACGGCCGTCCAGAGATTTTTCGCCTTGACGACATCGCGCACGAGGCTCGCCCAGTGCTCGAACTCGACCACGAAGGGATTGCGCGAGCGTGTGGGTGTGACGAGCCCGTAGCGGCACGGCTCTTCGGCACGTTCGGCCACATAGGTGCCGAAGAGGCGATCGAACACGATCAGCACGCCGCCATAGTTCGCATCGAGGTAATCGACATTCGAAGCATGATGCACGCGATGGGCCGAAGGCGTGTTGAACACGTATTCGAGCCAGCCGAGCTTCGGTATCCAGGTGTTGTGCAGCCAGAACTGATAGAGCAGGTTGAGCCCCAGAATGGAGAGCACGACTTCGGGCCGCACGCCTGCCCATACGAGCGGGGCAAAGAACATCGCGGGGCCGGTGAGCTTGCCGGTCCAGCCGAGCCGGTACGCGGACGAAAGCGACAACTGGTTCGGCGAATGATGCACGGCGTGGGTCGCCCAGAAGAAGCGGATGCGGTGCGAGGCGCGGTGATACCCGTAGTAGCAGAACTCCTGGCCGATGAAGATGACGAGCACGAGCGGCAGGAACGGAAGATCCAGCGTGAAAAGGCGATGCGCCCAGACGAAATCGAGGATCGGCAGGGCGAGCGAAATGGGCAGGAGTGCGAACAGCTTGCGCCCGGCCATGTCGGCAAGCGAGAGCCACACTTCGCTCCAGTCGAACGGCGCGCCACCGCGCCGGCTTCGCCAGGTGAGCACGCAGGCCTCGATCAGCGAGACGGCGATGACGAACGCCGTCACGGAGTACGCGATTTTTTCGGTGATAAGCATGATGGTGCGTTTCTTTTGTCGGTTGAAAGAGGCGTGTCGTGAGCGGATCGGACCGCCGGCGCGCCGGATGAGACGCACTCTAGAAGCGCGGCCCGCGAAAAACCACGCGCAAGATATGTCGCCGTATGTCATCGCGGCGCCCGCTCGCGCCGTGCCGGTTCTCGAAACACGCCCGTTCAGGCCTGCCGGCGCTGCGGCACAGGCGGCAGCGCCGGCCTTGCGCCAACTGAAGCGGCGAATCGTCTGGTAAAAGCCGCGCCCGGTGGTGTAACACCGCGACATGGTTTATGACGCGACTGGCGCGCGCCCCGGTCCTATAGTTCGTCCCGCTGACACGCAATCGCGTGCCCCGAAACGAATCGCAAGGACCGCTGATGAAGACCCGTACTCTCGCCGCCGCTGCCCTTTCGCTGCTCGCCTTCGCGAGCGCACCGGCCTTCGCCGGCTGGTCCGGCCACGGCACCGCCTACACGCCGCACGGCACCTATAGCGGCGCGCACTGGGGCTCGTGCGGCGGCGGCAGCTGCTCGCATGCGGGCGGCGCCGTCGGCCCATGGGGCGGCGTTGCCACCAACACCGGCACCGTCACGCGCACGGCACCCGGCCAGTTCTCGAACAGCGGCACCGCGGTCGGCCCGAACGGCCGCTCGGTGGATCACTCGGGCGACACGAGCTGCGCAGGCGGCACCTGCTCGCACACCGGCACGCTGACCGGGTCCGACGGGCACAGCGCCTCGACTTCGGGAAGCGTCACGCGCACGGCGCCGGGCCAGTACTCGTCGTCGGGCACGATCACGGGATCGGGCGGCAACACGGTGAGCCATTCGGCCGCAACCGATTGCGCGGGCTCCACCTGCAACCGCTCGGGCACCGTCACCGGCACGGACGGCGGCACGGTCACGCATTCGGGCAGCGCCACGCGCGTGGCACCCGGTGTGGTGACCACCTCCGGCGGCACGACGGTCGTGCACGGCGGCACGGTGACCACGGGCGGGACGACCGTGGTGCACGGCAGCACGGTTGCAACGGGCTCGGTGGCGACGGTAGGCGTGGCGGTGGTGCCGCCCCCGGTGGTGGTCGCACCGCCGCCTCCGGCAACGACCGTGTATGTGGCGCCGCCCCCGCCGAAGCCGGTGGCAGTGGTGGTCCCGCCGCCGAAAACGCTCTACGTCGCGCCGCCGCCCCCCGCGCCGAAAGTCGTCTACGTCGCGCCGCCCGCACCGCGCATCGTGTACGTGGCGCGCCCGCTGCCCCAGCCCGTGTACGTCGCGCCGCGCGGCATCTACGTGGCGCCCGCGCCGCGTCCCGCCATCTGGGTGCCGGGCCACTGGGCCGGTGGCGTCTGGGTGCCCGCGCACTGGGCCTGATCCGAATACGGCAGCAACGTTCCCTTTCAACCCAACCCGGCCGGCAAGAGATGCCGGCCACCCCACGGAGAAAACCATGAAGAAGATGATTGCCCTGCTCGTTTTGTGTATCGTTTCAGCAGCCGCCTCGGCCCAGGGCATGCCCGCCCCGGGCGCAGACGGCGAGCGTATCGAACAGGCGATGTCCCAGTTGCAGGCGCGCTTCGCCGGCGCGAACATCACACACGACGGCAGGCTGACGCGCGCCCAGGCCCAGGCAGGCATGCCGATGGTGGCCCGGCATTTCGACGAGATCGACACGCAACAGCAGGGCTATGTCACGCTGGCGCAGATCGAGGACTTCATGCGCCAGAAGGCAGCGGCCCGCCAGGGCGGTTAAAACCGGCCGCAGGTTGTTGAACACGCACCTGCGAGGCACCTGTGAAGCACCTGCGAGGAGAGCATCGATGGAGCAGGCACACCGGATCATCGTGCTGGACGACGAAGCGGAGTTGCGCAACATGCTCCAGCGCTTTCTGAGCGGCCACGGCTTCCAGGTGCGCGCGGTGGCGGACGGCAAGCGGCTCGACCGGCTGCTGCAGCGCGAACCCTACGACCTTCTCGTGCTCGACCTGATGATGGAGCCCGAAGACGGCCTCACGGTCTGCCGGCGCCTGCGCGCCGAAGGGCAGACGCTGCCCATCCTCATGCTCACGGCAAAGGGCGACGCCGCCGACAAGGTGGTCGGCCTCGAAACCGGCGCCGACGACTACCTCGCCAAACCCTTCCTGCCCGACGAACTGGTCGCCCGCGTCCGCGCGCTGCTGCGCCGCCAGAGAATGGCGGCGGGCGAGCCGACCGTGACCTCGCAGGTGCTGCGCTTCGGCGACTTCACGTTCGACGTGGGCAAGCAGGCGCTCATGCGCAACGGCGAAAGCATCGAGGTGCATTCCGCGCAGATGCTGCTGCTGCACGCACTCGGCTCTTCGCCCAACCGCGCCGTGAGCCGCGAAAACCTGCTCGCGCGGGCGCGCGGACGCGATCACGACGCGCTCGACCGCAGCGTGGACGTACAGATCCTGCGGCTGCGCCAGATCGTCGAAGACGATCCCTCGAAGCCGCGCTTCATCAAGACGGTCTGGGGCGTCGGCTACATGCTCGTGGCCGGCGTCGAGGCGTGATGCGCATCCCGTTGCCGCGTTCGCTCCTCGCGCGCAATATCGCGCTGCTCGTGGCGCTCGTCGCGCTTGCGCAGATCTGCTCGCTCGCCGTGCTGCTGCATTTCGTGCAGCGGCCGCGCATCGAGCGCGCCGCGGTGATTTTCGCCGATTACGTGACCCTGCTCGACGACGCGGTAGCGCGAATGCCGCCCGACGAAGGCCGCGTCGCCGCCGCGCGCCTGCACGCGCAGCGCGAAACACCGCCCGCGCCGCCCGCGGAACCGGTGAGCGTTCTGACCTTCTTCCGCACGTGGCAGCGCGACGTATTCATCGCCGACCTGCGACGCCATCTGCCCGCCGACATGCCCGTGCTGTGGGAGGCGGGTTCCGATCAGCGCCTGTGGATTCGCCTGCACATCTCCGGCGAGCCCGCGTGGATGCCGATGCCGATGGTCCCCGACGCGCAGGCGGCCGGCATCGCGACCACGCTCGCGCTGTCGCTCCTGCTCGCGGTGCTGGCCGCGCTGACCGGCTACCTGATCCAGCTGCATCTGAACCGGCCGCTCGCCGACCTCGCGCGCGCGGCGCGCCGCGTGAGCGCCGGAGACCCCCCGCCGCCGCTGCCCACCGACGGCCCGACCGAGATCGCCCAGGTGAGCCGCGCCTTCAACCAGATGACCGAGGCGTTGCAGCAGGCCGAAACCACGCGCGCGCTGATGCTGGCCGGCGTCTCGCACGATATCCGCACTCCGCTCACGAAGCTGCGCCTTGCCATCGCCATGGCCCTGCCGCGCGGTACCCACGACGCGCTGGTGGCTTCGTCGGAGGGTTATCTCGATCACATCGACACGATCCTGCAGCAGTTCATGGACTACGCCGGCAGCGGCGAGCGCGAGCCGCTTCAGGTGGGCGACATCAACACGCTCGCCGGCCAGCTCGTGGCCGATTTCGCCGGGCTGGGGCACGAATTCGACTTCGACGAAGGCCCCATTCCCCCCTTCCCGTTCCGCCCGGTCGCCGTGATGCGGCTGTTGATGAACCTGATGCAAAATGCGGTTGCCTACGCGCAAACCGGCCTCGCGGTGCGCACGTGGTCTGACGAAAGCGCGGCTCACATTGCCGTGTGCGACCGCGGCACGGGCATCGGCGCCGCCGAGATGGAAAGGCTCAAAGCGCCCTTCAGTCGGGGTTCTAATCAACGTACCCACTCGGGCGGCACGGGCCTCGGCCTCGCCATCGTCGATCGCATCGCCCGCCTGCACGGCGGCTCGCTCACGTTCCACGACCGCGAGGGCGGCGGCCTCGAGGCGCGCGTCGCGCTGCCGCTGGACCCGCCCGCCTCGCCCCCGCCGAACGGCCACGCCTGAGCACGCGCGCATTCGCGCACGACCGTGCGGATGACATGAAACGACATAATTTGCGCGTGGCGTGTTCGGGCAGCCGCCTTCATACTTGCGCCTGAGCGTTGCGAAACGATGCCGGCCCCGGTGGCCCGGATGCACGAAGCAACACTCCCCGATAGTTCGCGATCCTGATTAACTGGCGATTATCGGCACCGTATATTCGCCCACTCACTCAGGTCATTCAGGCCACTCAGGCAACGGACATCGACATGAACACCTCTTTCCAATTCCTCGTCATCAAGGCAAAGCGTCTTGCGGGTACCGCCGTGATCGCCGGCTCGCTCTTCAGCGCCGGTTGCGCTTCGGCGATGCCCGAAGTGCAGACGTCCGGTGCGCTGCCGCCGGTAAAGGCCGAGATCGTTTATGTCTATGCTTTCGACGCCGCCGCGGACCAGGTCAAGCTCGACGAAGGCGGAATGGTGAAGAAACTCATGTCGGCGGGAGACGGCACCTCTGCGGCGCAAAAGCAGCAAACCGCACTCGCCGCCCGCGAACAGCTCGCCGATACCCTCGTGCAGCAGCTTCAGTCGATGGGCGTGCCCGCCATGCGCGTGGACGGCCCCGCTCCCGCGGGCCGCAATGCGCTGATCATCGAAGGCCAGTTCGAGAAGATCGACGCGGGCAATCGCCGGCGCCGCATTCTGATCGGACTCGGCGCAGGCAAGAGCGAAGTGGGTGCTTCGGTGGCCGTGCTGTATCAGCCGGCCTATGGCACGCCGCAGCCGCTCGCTACGTTCTCGGCCAACGCCGACAGCGGCCATATGCCCGGTGTAGCCGAAACCGCGGGTATCGGCGCGGCGGCGGGTCAGGTCGCGACGTCGGTGGCCGTGAGCGGCGGTTTGCACGGCGTTTCCGAAGCGAAACACGATGCCGTTTCCGCCGACACGGCCAAGCTCGCAAAATCGATCGTGAAGCAACTAACCGAAGCGAGCGCCAAGAACGGCTGGCTGCCGGTCAGCACCGCCGGCTAGGTCGAATTGCGTTGTACGGGAACGGGACGGCGGCACGATGCCGCCGTTTTGCCTTATTCGGCAGTCTCGCGGTAGTGCGCGAACTTCGAAGTGTGGCCGATGCCCGGGTTGAAGCAGTTGCACGGATCGAGGCCCTCGTAGAAGGCCTTCAGCGCAGGTTTCGCATAGTAGAGATGCCCCACGTTGTGTTCCGCGGGATACTCGGCGCCGCGCGCGTCGAGCAGCTTCCACATCTCGTGCTCCAGCGCGAGGCAGTCGTTACCCTTGCGCACGATGTAGTCCTGGTGGAAGACGTGGCAAAGAAAGTGCCCGTAGTAAAGCTTGATCGCAATGGGCTGCTCGACCGCCTCCGGCAAGTGCTCGAACCATGCGCGGTCGTTGCGCCGCAGTGCGATGTCGAGCGCGACGATGTCCTCCACTTCGTCGCCATGCACGGCGCGATAACGGACTGCCGCGCCCGCCGCCGCGAAGCGGTGCAGAAAAGCCTTGTCGCCCTCTGCGTCGGTGCATTCGAAGAAGTCGCCGCTCGCGCTGGCGAAGTACTGCTTCAGATAAGCGCGTGTTTCGTCCACCATCGCGGCGCCGACCTTCAGCATGAGATGGTGTTCGTAGCGATTGCGATAGTCTTTCATCCGCGCGGGCAGATGTCCGGGAAAGAGGCGGCTCGCCGCCTGCATCACGCGGTCCGTGAAATGGGCCGGCAGGAAACCCAGCCGATCGAAGAACGCATCGCAGCGGCTCTTCAGACCGAACAGCGCCGGCAGGCGTTTCGTGCCCAGGTACTGGATCATCAGGAACGTGTCCTTGCCGTAGCGCTCGGCCACGTCGAACGCATCGCGGTGCAGGTATTCGCCGGCAATGGGCAGGGCCGGCATCGCCGAGAGAATATGGCGGCGCAGTTCGGTGAGTTCGGCCGTCTCGTTCGTGCCGATATAGAACACCTTCGCGCCCGCTTCGATCGGAAACGTATCGAGACGCACCGCGAAGACCATCACCTTGCCCGCCGATCCGGAAGCTTCGTGGAGGCGCAGCGGATCCGCGTTGTAGCGCGCGGGGGTATCGGCGTCGATATCGCGCACGTGCTGGGCGTAGCCGTGATCCGATGCGGCGCCCGCATCGCGCTCGATGTCGCCTTCCGGCAATTCGCCGCGATCCAGACGGCCGAGCACTTCTTCGGGCGTATTGCCGAGGCGAATGCCCAGGTGATTCACGAGTTCGGGTCGCCCCGCTGCATCCACGCGCGCGAACACGCTCATTTCCGTATAGGCGGGCCCGCGCTGCACGAGCGCGCCGCCCGAGTTGTTGCAGACTCCGCCCACCACCGAAGCCCCGATACACGAGGAGCCGATCACCGAATGCGGTTCGCGGCCGAGCGGTTTGAGCGTCTGCTCGAGCTGGTCGAGCGTCGATCCCGGCAGGCAGACCACCTGCTTGCCGCCTTCGATCACGTAGACCTTGCGCATGCGCGACATGCTGACGATCACGATGTCGCGGTCGTAGTCGTCGCCATCGGGCGTCGAGCCGCCGGTGAGCCCCGTGTTCGACGCCTGCGAGATCACGATCGCGTTGGCGGCAAGACACGCTTCGAGCACTTTCCACTGCTCTATCAGGGAACCGGGGCGCACCACGGCCGCCACCCGGCCCTGGCCGAAGCGAAACCCGGTGCGATAGCGCCGCGTGGCTTCGTCGCCGGTCAGCACGTATGGGTGGCCGGCTACCTTCCGTAGCGTTTCGACGAGAGCCCCGCTTGCGCCGCGAGCGATATTGGCAGACGGCGGGGAATGGTGTGGGACGGTGGACATGCAAGCGGCTCCTTCACGGGACGAATGGCGCCGGAGAGCGTGTCGACAACCGCTTCGGGCGGGCAAACCAAAGCATAGGCCGCTCTCGCCGCCAGGTCCAATATCGCGCTCATACGCGATCAAGACGAAAAAGCTATGGATCGTCAGGCACGTGCTGCCTGACGCGCGATATCGCGCAGGATCCGCACGAAGTTGCGCACGGTCGGCGCGCGCTCGCGCGGACGGTGCACGAGCGCGATGGTCGTATGCAGCGTGCCGCCCTTGAGCCCATGATACGTCACGCCCTTTGCCTGGATCTGCCGCATCGACGAGGGAATCAGCGCAACGCCGAAGCCGGCGGCGGCCATGTTGACGGTCGAGGAGATCTGCGGCGATTCCATGCCGATCACAGGCTGGAAGCCGGCCGCGTGGCACGCGCTGATGATCGAGTCGTAGAGGTCCGGGCCGATGGGGCGCGGAAACAGGATCAGCGGCTCGCCGGCCAGTTCCGCGACGTCGAGGCTGCGCCGGCGCGCGAGGCGGTGGCGCGGAGGCAGCACGGCGAGCACGTCCTCTTCGGCGAGCGCTTCGGTCTCGAGCCCGCGGCAATCGAGCGGCAGACGCACGAAGGCCGCATCCACGCGCGCCTCGCTCACCCGCTCGAGCAGCACCGAACTGTTGCTCTCTTCACAGCCGATGGCCACGCCCGGATACGCGCTGCGATAGCGCTGCAAGACGCTGGCCACGAGGGGATGAAACACCGTGGAGCCCGCGAAGCCTAGGCTCAGCCGCCCCGTTTCGCCGCGCCCGGCGTTCTGTGCCTCGGCGAGCGCGAGACCGGCCTCGTCCAGGATGCGCTGCGCGCGCTCGCGAAAGAGCCGCCCCGCTTCGGTCAGCTCGACATGGCGCGAGTGCCGGATGAAGAGCCTGGTGCCCATCTCGCGTTCGAGCTTCAGAATCTGCTGCGAGAGCGGCGGCTGCGCGATGCCCAGCGTTGCGGCGGCGGCGCTGAAGTGCAGGTGCTCGGCGACCGCAAGAAAGTAGCGTAGCTGGCGAAATTCCATAGCGTTTTCGTCTGGATGCGAACGCGCCATAGTGGACCGGATTCGCCCCGGCGTCGAGACCCGGCTCAGCCTTCCTACGGCCGCGAGGCTCAGCCGGTGCCCATGCGCGTCTCGTCGACGAACTTCTCGGTGGCATCGTCGATCCTGCGGCCCTTGCGGCCTATCGGCCCGTGGATATAGACGGCCTTCATATCGACCTGCGGCGTACCGTTCGCGGCGGGCGGCGGCGTCATCTCGTAGCGCACTTCGCGCACGTGATCGGCGAGTTGCAGTCGCGGGTCGAACACCGAATTGAAGCGCCACAGCATCCGCACGAAGTTCGTCTGCCCGTGCATGAGCAGGCGCGAGGCCTGCCCCACCGCGCCGCGCAGCGCGGTCCAGCCCAGATGCTTGCGATTGAGCACCTGCTGCGTGCGCACGAGCTCCGCATAGAATTCCGGCAGCGGCAGCTTCGTGGGCACCACGGCATGCTGGATGTCGTAGAGCCGGTAGTCGAGGCTCGTCAGGTGCCGCGATTCCTGCTGCCAGTTCTCGGTGCCCGGATAAGGCGTGTTCACGCTGATGTTTACGATCTCCGGAATCTCCAGGCACCACTGGCGAATGGTCTCGAAGCGCTCGCGGTCCCAGTCGGGATCGGCGATCAGATTGATCGCGACCGTGATGCCCAGCGAACGCGCGAATTCCAGCGCCTCGAAATTGCGGTCGAGGCTGATGCGCTTGCGGAACGCCTTGAGCCCTTCCTCGTCGATCGCTTCGAGGCCAAGAAACATGTACTTGAGCCCGAGCGACTGCCACGCGCGAAACACGTCCTTGTTGCGCAGGAGCACGTCGCCGCGCGTCTCCAGGTAGTAGCGCTTTTTGATGCCGCGCTGCCGGATCGCCTCGGCGATCGCCATGCCGTGCTCCGCGTGCACGAACGCCACGTCGTCGACGATGAACACGCCCGGCTCGCGCAGCGCGGCCAGTTCCTCCACCACCACCTCGGGGCTGCGCGTGCGATAGCTGCGCCCGTAGAAGGTCCAGGCGCTGCAGAACGTGCAGTCCCACGGACAGCCGCGCGCGAACTCGATGGAGGCGCACGGATCCAGCGTGCCGATGAAGTACTTGCGGCGATGGCGCAGCAAGTCGCGCGCGGGACGCACGGTGTCGAGCTGTTCGACGAAACGCGGCGGCGGCCCCGAACCGTCGGGCGTCAGCACGCCGGGCACGGCGCACAAGTCGCCGCCGCTCGCAACCGTATCGAGCAGCCCGGCGATCGAGGCCTCGCCTTCGCCGCGCAGCACGCAGTCGATGGCGCCCTGGGCGTGGCGCAGCAGGTCGCCGGCCGTAAACGACACGCTATGGCCGCCCACGAACACGAAGCACGCGGGCAGCGCCGTCTTGACGGCCTTCGAAAGATCGACGATCTCGGGGATGTTCGCGAGGTAGTTGCCGGAAAAACACAGCGCATCCGGGCGGAAGGTGCGCACCATGCGCATGAGGTCGGCATGGGTTTCGACCTGCAGATCGAGCAGGCGCACTTCGTGGCCGGCATCGCGCGCCGCGCCTGCGACGGATTCGAGCCCCAGCGGCTCGAGGCGCAGGAACACGCGCGTGTACATCAGGCCGCTCGGGTGGACAGCGAGCAATCGCATGAAGCCTCCTTGTGATGCGCGCCGGAACGGCTCGCGGACGGGTGGCCCGAGCGGCGGAGCACAAAGCGCGCCCGCCCCTCGACACTGCTGCTTCGTGGAAGCCTGGAGGGAGCTTAGTGGGAGTTTATGCGCGTTCGCGACGGTGCGCCTGGGCAACGCCTGCGCAATGCAGCAGCGTCGGATGTTGCGTCTTCGGGCACCGGCCTCAGAAGCTGCCGAAGAGCGAGCCCAGCACGATCACGACGGCCAGCGCCAGCACCGCGCCAACGATGCTCACCACCACGAGATCGCGGTAGCTCTCGCGGTGCGTGGAGCCGCAGACGGCCAGCAGCGTGACCACGGCGCCGTTGTGCGGGAGACTGTCGAGCGTGCCCGACGACATCACCGCGACGCGGTGCAGCAAGTCCGGCGCGATATGGTGCTGGGCGGCGATCTGCAGGTAAGTGCTGCCGAGGGCGTCGAGCGCGATGGTGAGACCGCCCGAGGCCGATCCCGTCAGCCCGGCCAGCAGGTTGGTGGCGACCGCAAGCGAAACGAGCGGACCGCCGCCGATGCCGAGCACCCAGTCGCGCACGGCTTCGAACGCGGGCAACGCAGCGATCACGGCGCCGTAGCCCACGAGGCTGCCCACGCTCAGCACCGGCAGCACCGAAGCGTTGGCGCCCGCATCCACGCTCTCGCGCAGCGCGGGCAGCCGCCGCCGGTTGAGCGCGACGAGCACGACGATGCCGAAGGCGAGCGCCACGCTCACGCCCCACACGCCGGCCACGGCGGAAAGCGAGGTGGCGCCCCAGCGCGGCTCGGCCAGATACGTCGCGTCGAGGCGCGGAAAAACCACCACGTTCATCACGAAGTTCATCGCCACCACCACCGCGAGCGGCGCGAGCGCCACCCACGCGGGCGGCAGCCCGGCATGGCCCGGCACCTGGCCGGCGAAAGGCGTGCCGCTGCCGATCTCGGCGGGATCGAAGGTCTGCGCGACGCTCGCCCGTTCGCGCACGAGCGCCGACTTGCCGCCCGCCGCATCCGCTTGCCCCTCCTGCCCGGCCTTACCGGCCTCACTGCGCGCCGGCTCGACGAAGCCCTCGCCGTTGCGCCGCGCCGCGGCAGCGGCCCGGCCCAGCCACCAGAGCCCGAAGCCGGCCATCACGAGGCTCGCGATCACGCCGAGGCCGGGCGCCGCGAACGGCGTGGTGCCGAAGAACGGCATCGGGATGGCGTTTTGCAGCGCGGGCGTGCCGGGCAACGCCGACATCGTGAAGGTCGCCGTGCCGAGCATGATCGCCGCGGGCATCAGGCGGCGCGGCAGGTCGGCGGAGCGGAACAGCGCCTCGGCCATCGGCGCGAGCACGAAAAACGCGACGAAGAGGCTCACGCCGCCATAGGTGACGAGCGCGCCGCCCAGCACGACCGCGGCCAGCGCGTGACGGGTGCCGAGCCGGTCGATCATGAACTGCGCGACGGCATCGACCGAACCGCTGTCCTCCATGAGCTTGCCGAACAGCGAGCCGAGCAGGAAAAGCGGAAAGAACTGCGCGAGGAAACGGGCCGTGCTGCCCATGAAGGTCTGGGTCCAGTGCGCGAGCACCGGCTGGCCCGAAATGAGCGCGGCCAGCATGGCGGCGAGCGGCGCAAGCAGAAGCACGCTCCAGCCACGATACGCGAGCCAGATGAGTAGGCCCAGGCTTGCGAGCATGCCGGCCAGGCCGAGCGCGAGCGTGCCCGTGCTCATTGCCGCGCTCCGTGCACCGGCATGGCGCGATCCGGCGGCGGCGGGAAATCCGTGCGTATCGGTCGGGAAATCGTCTCTGTTCCGGCGAACATGGCGGCTCCGTGCAGGCGCGCGGGCAAGGCGCAGCATCGGCGAGGTTACCGGAAAAGAAAGAAGCGCCGCGCCCGGGTGCGAAGCCGCAGCCGGGCCGGAGGCACGCGCGGCAGGTTTGATAGACTCGCGCTCATCGACTGCATCGCCTTAGCCGCACCATTCCACCGTGCCCGCCACGCCCACGCTGCCCCGCCTGCTCGACGAAATCCGCGCCTGCCGCGTCTGTGCCGAGGCGCTGCCGCTCGGCCCGCGCCCCGTGGTGCAAGCCCATGCGCACGCGCGCCTTCTGATCGTCGGCCAGGCGCCCGGTGCGAAGGTCCACGCCTCGGGCGTGCCGTGGGACGACGCGAGCGGCGAGCGTCTGCGCGCGTGGCTCGGCATCGATCGCGAAACCTTCTACGACGCCACGCAGGTCGCCCTCGTGCCGATGGGCTTCTGCTATCCCGGCCGCGCCGCCGACGGCGACAACCCGCCGCGTCCCGAATGCGCGCCGCTTTGGCATGCGCGTCTGCTCGCCCGGTTGCCCGATGTGCGGCTCACGCTGCTCGTCGGCCAGTATGCGCAGCGCGCTTTTCTCGGTGCGCGGCGCCGGGCGTCGCTCACCGAAACCGTCGAGCATGCGCTCGACTACCTGCCGGACTTTCTGCCGCTGCCGCATCCGTCGCCGCGCAACCAGCCCTGGCTCAAGCGCCATGTCTGGTTCGAGCACGACGTGCTGCCCGCGCTGCGCGAGCGCGTTGCCGCGGCGCTTGCGCCGGCGTCGGCGCGGCAGCCGGCGCGCCGACGTGCGCCGGAACATTCACGAGAAGAAGGAGACGCCACGATGAGCCCACCCACCCTCGACATCCAGCGCGTGTACGATCCGCCGCCCACCGCGAATCACGCGTGCTTTCTCGTCGACCGGCTCTGGCCGCGCGGCCTCCGCAAGGAGGCGCTCGCGCACGTGCAGTGGCTCAAGGACGTGGCGCCGAGCACGGCGCTGCGCCAGTGGTATCACAAGGACCTGACGCAATGGGACGCGTTCGCGCAACGCTACGTCGCCGAGCTCGACGCGAACCCCGCCGCGTGGCAGCCGCTGGCCGAAGCCTGCGCGAAGGGTCCGGTCGCCCTGCTTTATGGCTCACGCGACGTGGAGCACAACCACGCGATCGTGCTGCGCGAGTTTCTGCTGAAAAAGCTCGGGCGCCGCTAGCGCTGCGGCGCTGCGGCGCTGCGGCGCTGCGAAAACATCAGAACAGATACATCCCCGCGATGAAAACGACGCCTGAAAACAGCAGCGTCGTCACGCAGTAGCCCATGATGTCGCGCACGCCGAGGCCCGCAATGGCGAGCGCGGGCAGCGCCCAGAACGGCTGCGCCATGTTCGTCCAGGCCTCGCCGTAGGCAATCGCCATCGCCGATTTGCCGAGATCCGCGCCGAGAGCCTGCGCCGCCGGCATCACGAAGGGCCCCTGCACGACCCAGTGGCCGCCGCCCGAAGGAACCGCGAAGTTGATCAGCGCGGAGCTCAGGAACACGAGCAGCGGGAACGTGTGAACGTTGGCGATATCGACGAACCATTTCGTGATCACGCCCGCGAGCCCGGAATGATCCATGAGCGCCTGGATGCCCGCGTAGAACGGAAACTGGATCATGATGCCCGAGGCGCCCCTGGCGGCGCCGGCCACGGCGCGCGCGTAGGCCATCGGCGTTTTGTGCAGCACGAGGCCCGCGGCGAGGAACACCAGGTTGACGGTGTCGATGTCGAGCGAGAAGCCCTTCGTGTGAAAGCGCACGCCGAGAAACAGGGCGCACAGCGCGGCCACGAGCAGCGAAAGCGCGCGGCTCTCCTCGATACGTTCGGCGAACGTCGCGTCGGGCCCGAGCTTGCGCTCCACCGTGGGCGGATCTTCGAGCAGCGCCGGATCGACGGAAACCACGTCTTCGGGCTTCGGCATCATGAGACGCGCAAGGAAAGGCAGCATGACGATCAGGCCGATCGTGATGAACGCGTTGTAGCCCGTGAAGATCGTCTGCGTGACCGGAATGAGGCCGACCGCCTTCTCCATCGGATTGCCCTTGGTGGCCGCGACGAGCGGCACCGACCCCGAAAGGCCGCCGTGCCAGGTCAGAAAGCCCATGTAGGCGGCGGCGACGAGCAGCCGATAGTCGGCGCCGCGCACGCGGCGCGCCACTTCGCGCGAGAACATCGCGCCCAGCACGAGGCCGAAGCCCCAGTTGATCGCACACGCCACGGCGGCGACGAACGCCACCAGCATCACGCCCTGCCCCGGCGTGCGCGCGCAGCCCGCGAGCGCGACGAGGAGACGCTTGACGGGCCCCGAACTGGCGAGTGCGTGACCCGTGACGAGGATCAGCACCATCTGCATCGCAAACGCCAGCAGGTTCCAGAAGCCCGAGCCCCACATCATCACGAGCGCTGCGGGTGGCTGCGGCGTGAGTGCGAACGCCAGCACGAAGGTCACGACCGTCAGCAGGATGGCGAAAATGAGGGGATCGGGCAGCACCCGATGCACCACCCCGGTAAAGAAACCTGCAATGCGCTGTATCACCTGTCTACTCCTTGTTATCCGAATCTGAATGGCCGCGTTGTTGTGCGTCGTTATCTGCATGGCGTGCCGAGCCGCGATTCTTTCACAACCTGGCCAAACGCGTGGCGCTACGACCCAGGCTGCATAGGGTCATGCCGCATGGCGCAATGCGGCACCCGGCACGCCGCGCGAAATCCGGCGTTACAAGCGCAACTGCGCCGGCGGTGACATATCTGCTAACGTAATGACTGAAAGCGCAACGATCGTCGAGCCGTCCCCCTTCAAGGAGAAACAACGATGCGCAAGCTTGTCGGCACCGTGCTGGCCGGCCTCGCCGTGGGCCTTGCGGCTTCGCCGCCGGCGCAGGCCCAGAGCCAGGCCTTCACCAGCACGACCGTGAATCTCTATGCCGGGCCCGCGGGCGACTATCCGGTCGTCGCCCAGGTGCCGGGCGGCGTGTCGCTCGCGGTGATGGGCTGCGTGGCGGGCTACAGCTGGTGCGATGTCAGCATGCCGGGGCTGCGCGGCTGGGTGTACGGCGGCTACCTGACCTACCCGTATCAGGGCAGCAGCGTGCCGCTCCTCACCTATGGCGCGCGGATCGGCCTGCCCGTCGTCACGTTCTCGATCGGCACCTATTGGGGCAGCTACTATCGCGACCGGCCCTGGTACGGCAACCAGTCGCGCTGGATACGGCACCCGCCGCCAAGACCCGCTCCGCCGCCCCGGCCGGGACCGCGGCCACCGGGCCATGGCGGCAAGCCGCCGCCCGGCGGCGGTCATGGCCACAACGGCGGACGTCCGCCGGGCGGGGGACCGGGCGCAGGCCATGGCGGCAGACCGCCGCCCAATGCGGGTCCAGGCGGACGGCCGCCTGGGGCACAACCCGGTCCGGGCGGCGGAAGACCGCCTGGCGGTGGTGGAGGCAGGCCGCCTGGCGGCGGCGGCGGTGGAAGGCCGCCCGGAGGCGGCGGCCCGGGCGGAGGGGGAGGAGGTGGCGGCGGTTCGCGTCCGCCGGGCGGAGGCTGATCGCTTCGCTGCACCGAGCCAGTGCGTCCCACGCGGGATGCACTGGCCGTCGTCAAAAAGCATCTGAAGCGCTAACCCTAGAAGCGGTAGCCAATACCGCCCAGGATCACGTCGGTGTCGCGGCTGTAGCGCGTCACCACGCGATTCCATGTCACGCGCGCGGCCCAGTGCTGTGTGAAGCGGTACGACGCCGAGACCGAAACGAGACCTGAGAGTATCCCATCGCCCGTCGGGCGATCGTCGCCATCCTTGCCGTGGTGAATGGCCGCGTAGAGGCCCGCGCCGAAACCGAGCGTGAGCTTGTCGTCGAAGAACGCACGCGTGAGCCACAACTGCGCCGTGCCACCGTCGCGCCGCGCACTCACGCCGTTGCCCTCGTGAAGATAGCCGATCGTCGCATCGACGAAATGCCAGAGCCCGCGGCGATATTCGATCGACTCCGCCGCCGAAGTCTGGGACTGCAGGCTGTTGAGTATCGTCTCGCCCGCCATCAGCGTGATTTCGTTGTGGGTTACGTCGTGCGTGCGCGGCAGCGCCCAGTCGCGCGGGCCAGGCGAGTCCGGTGCATCGAGCTGATAGCCGATGCCGAGCAGCACCGCAGTCGTCGAAGGACCGCTGTCCACCACCACGCGATTCACCTGCAGGTTCGCGGTCATGCGGTTCGAGGCGTACCAGGTCGCCCGCGCGCTGTATACCAGACCCCAACCGTGCGTGTTCGAGTAGCCGAGGCCCTGCGCCGCGGCCTCCGTGTCGAAGTACCGGTAGGGCCCCACACCGAGCGCGAGCACGAAGCGTCGCTGGGCGAGCGGCAGGCGCGCCCAGGCCTGGATCATCTGGCCGTCGCGGTGATGATCGGGAATGTGACCTTCATTGAGCCACGAGATGGTGCCCGCGAAGTACTCGCCGAACCCTTCCGTGTAATCCATCTGCCACGAATAGGTGTGGTCGGGGCCGCTCTTCAGTCCGCCGCCGTAGAGCGCGAATTCCTGTGCGCGCAACGAGCCCGAGCCGACCGAAAGCGCGGCGGCAGCGAGGGCCAATGTCCAGTTTCCCTTCATCGTTTTTCGAAGCCTCTCGATGGAGGCGCGGCGCGCCGCCTGGCCGCGACCTGCCATAGCAGATACCCCGGCGACCTATTCTGCCGGGAATCGCAAAAAATCGTCTCGTAACCGAGCCAGCACAGCTTAGCGTGAAGACGTGTCAGGCGCTGGCTGAACGTTTACATGGCATTACAGACAGACCTGACGCCCGTTCCGCTCAACGCCCCGCCCATATTGCGATTCGCGGTCTCCAACCTATCGATCAGTAATCCTTATTGAAATGAATTGAAAAAAATGCCGCACTTTCGTGCGGCATGGTTTGCGCCAGATAACCCGGGGCTATGCGGGGTTTCATTACGCGTTATCAAGCTATAACGCGCGCAGCGCCGGGTTAAACGGCCTGGCAGGCAATGGCCGCCTCCCCCGCGTTATCCGCCGTCCCCACCCAGCGTGAGTCGCTTCAACAACTCCTGCCCCCGCGACGTGAGCCGCAGTGCCGGATCGCCTTCCAGAGAATCCATCTCGACCAGTTGATATCGCTGCAAGGCAAGAAAATCGGAATCGATCGTCTGTATGGGTGAGCGAGCGTCGCGGATCAACAAAAGTGCTGCAAGTTCGTGATGACTGAGCATTGAATCTCTCCTGTCGGCCGGAAACGAGGGCTCATGCCCCGGCTCCGGTCCCCTGCAAGATGGTTGCTGTTCAGAAATCCCCGTGCCCACCAGCATAGCCGCTCAAACGTACAATTTTGCTACAGCCGTGTTTCTCTGCGTTACGCCTGGATGTGCCCTTAAAAAAACCTTCAAGATTTTCCAGGCGATTGTCCGGGACTTTCCTCACATTTTCGATATCAATCGGATTCCTAAATCTTTCGAAAAACACAAGAAAATGACAAACCTGCCAGATTGAGCGCGCGACGCGGAACGCTTTATTGCATGTGCATTCCGCCGTTGATCGCGATATCGGCGCCGGTGATGAACGCCGCATCGTCCGAGCAGAGAAACGCCACGAGCGCGGCGACCTCGTCCGGCTGCCCGAGCCGCCCGACCGGAATCTGCGGCAGGATGCGCGATTCCATCACGTCCCGCGGAACGGCCTCGACCATCTGCGTGGCGAGGTAGCCCGGCGAAACCGTATTCACGGTGATGCCCTTCTTCGCGAGTTCCAGCGCGAGCGCCTTCGTAAAGCCATGCATCCCCGCTTTCGCCGCGGCGTAGTTGGTCTGCCCGTAGGCACCGCGGGCACCGTTCACCGAACCGATGTTCACGATGCGACCGAAGCCCCGCTCAATCATGCCGGGCACGAAAGGCTTGGTGACGTTGAAGAGCGCATCCAGATCGGTGCGCAGCACGCCGTCCCAGTCGGACTTCGTCATCTTGACGAAGGTGCGGTCGCAGGTGATGCCCGCGTTGTTGACGAGCACATCCACCTGGCCGAATTCGCCCAGTACCTGGTCGGCGACGCGCCGGCACGAGTCGAAGTCCGCAACGTCCATCTCGTACGCGGCGAAACAGCGCCCGGCCGCGCGCTCCGATTCGAGCCAGGCGGGCGCCCGTTCGTTGCCGGCCGAGCGGGACAGCACGACCGTCATGCCCGCGTCGCACAGGCGCCGGCTGATCGCTTCGCCAAGTCCGCCCATGCCGCCCGTCACGAACGCAACGCGCTTAGCGGCCATGTTGCTCTCCGTGTGCCTGGCCGACCGCTTCGTTCGTGGCACCCGGCTTGCCGCGCTCCCCGCCCGGCGCCCCGCTGAAGACCTCGCCCGACACCCCATAAGCACGGCCCACGGCACGCTCGAACGCCGCCATCCATTCGCGCATGGGCAGCGCGGAAGGCGTATTGGTGCCGGGCTGAAGCCCCGAAAGCGAATCGTGCCACTCCTGCGTGAGATCGCGCGCCGTATCGGCCAAGGCGCCCGCGCCGTGCATGGCGGCGGCAACCCCCTCCTGCCAGATCGCAGCGCTCGCGTTGACATAGTCGCGCAGCACCGACTGGCTGGCAGTCGAGAAGTCGCTCCAGTCGCGCGCATCGCGCAGCGTTTCCAGCGTCCCTTCGAGCGCGGCGCGATCTCGGGCCAGACGGCGCTGCTGCAGTTCCAGAACTTGTTCACGCCACTGCTCGCCCTGCGCGAACAGCTTGATCGCGGCCGAAGCGTTGAAGCGGTACGCATCGAATGACGGATTGGAAACGGTAGCCATGTTCTCGGTCCTCTCAATCTCAAGACGGCGTCGCCCGGCACGATGCCGGCCGTTCACCCGGAACGGGTGCGCGGCGGTCGCGACGATGCGCAGCGGATGAAGGTGGCCTGCAAGCCGCGAATGCGGCAGCGCAGTTGTGGCGATCGGGAGCGCGGCACGCCGGGGGCGCGCCGGCTCACTTCATCATCATAGGCAGGAAGATTGGCTGTCGCATGACGGGTGAGCAGCCAGATGCTGATCCACGTCATGTATCAGGAAATGAACGGGCGCGGGCGCCTCCCCGGAAGTCGGGCCCACGCGAGTTCGGTACCCGATTTGCATCACTTTCGTGTGGCGTTCGCGACGGATCGCCACGCCGCACACGAAACGCTTCACGAAATGCGCGGGGGCGAAACGTCCGGCGCCGCGCCTCATGCGGCAGGCGTGTCCTCGCTGCGCACGAGCATGACCGGCCGGTCGGCCTCGCGCAGGTACGATTCGGCCACGCTGCCCAGCAGCAGCCTTTTCATGCCTGAGAGGCCACGCGTTCCCATCACGACGAGATCGACCTCCTCCTCCGCGGCAATCCGGTAGATCACCGCCGCGATTTCCTCGCCGTTCGAATCGGCGGCGCGCGTGCTGCCGTTCACGCCCTCTTGCGCGAACACCGTCCTCGCTTCCTCGAGCGCGGCCGTCGCGGCGTCGTTCTCCGCGGAATGGCGGGTCTGCTCCTCGGCGAATCCCGAGCTGATGTCCACGAGCCGGGCCGGATGCTGCACGACGCACAGCGCCTCGACGTGAGCGCCGGTCGCCCTGGCGATCTTCACGGCCTCGTCGAGCGCGCGGCGGCCGCTGCGGCTGCCGTCGATCGCCACCAGAATCTGCTTGTACATCGTTACCTCCCCGGGCCACGCCCATGATGCGCGGCTACCCTCATGCGCCAGCGCTCGCCCGCACACGGCAGGACCCGGCGCGCGACGGCCAGCCGGCCGTTGCAGGAAGCGCGAACCGTGAAAGCGGCGCGCCATCGCAATACTGTCTCACTATCCTCCTGCATCCGGGTGCGGATTCCAAAGCGCGCCCGTGCGGCGCGTTGCCGCAAAGTGTCGATACAGGCGTGCTCCGCATTCCACATCGCGCGAGACGCGTTCAACGCATCGTCAGCACCGCGGCGCCCGTGAGGCGGCCTTCGCGCAGATCGGCGAGCGCTTCGTTCGCGCGCGCGAGCGGATAAGGCGTGGTATCGATTTCGAGCGTGTGCCGGGCGGCGATCGCCATGAACGCGGCGCCGTCGTCGCGCGTGAGGTTCGCCACGGAGACGATGCTGCGCTCTTCCCATAGCCACGCGTAGGGGAACGCGGGAATGTCGCTCATGTGGATGCCGCCGCAGACCACCTTGCCGCCCTTCGTCACCGCGCGCAGCGCCGCAGGCACGAGCGCGCCGACAGGCGCGAACAGCAACGCGGCGTCGAGCGCCTCGGGGGGTGTTTCGTCGCTGCCGCCCACCCACGCCGCCCCCAGACGCTGTGCGAACTGCTGCGCTGCGGCATCGCCGGGACGGGTAAAGGCGTACACGATGCGGCCCTGATGCCGCGCGATTTGCGCCACGATGTGCGCTGCCGCGCCGAAGCCGTAGATGCCGATGCGCTCGGCATCGCCCGCCATCGCGAGCGTGCGGTAGCCGATCAGGCCGGCGCAGAGAAGCGGCGCCGCAGTGACGTCGCTGTACTGGCGCGGCAAGTGGAAGCAATAGCGGGCGTCGGCGACCGTGCGCTGCGCATAGCCGCCGTCGAGCGTGTAGCCGGTGAAGCCCGGCGTGTCGCACAGGTTTTCGCGGCTGCGCAGGCAGAAGCGGCAATGGCCGCAGGTATGGCCGAGCCACGGCACACCCACGCGGTCGCCGCGCGCGAAACCCTTGACGCCGCGCCCGAGCGCCGCCACCGTTCCGACGATCTCGTGCCCCGGAATTACCGGTTTCTTCGGATGCCGAAGATCGCCGTCGACGACATGAAGATCGGTGCGGCAGACGCCGCACGCGTGCACATCGAGGAGGATTTCGCCCTCGCCCGGTTCCGGGTCGGGCAGATCGACTTCGCGCAGCAACGGACTCGTGCCGTCGAACAACATCGCTCGCATAACCTGGCTCCTGGTGCGGCGTGCCGCGCCCGGAAGCGGGAGCGGCACGCGTATGGGCCGTGATAGCGATCATGTTACGCGGTCGCCGCGCGTACCGCGGCCTGCGTGCCGGCTGAAGCTTCAGTGACCTCGCCCGAACACGCGCGCGAACGCCGTCACGAACACGTCGAGCCGGTCGGACGCGAGGCAGTTGATTCCCGCCGCCCCCACCCGGCCGTTGCCGCCCGGGAAAGAGCGACAAAGTTCGTCCGCGCCGCGCGGGCTCGCGAGCGGCGCGCGCACGCTCACCGCATAGCTGCCGTCCGCGTTCTCGGTCAGCACGGCGTGCGCGCGCGTGGGCTCCTCGTTGGCGAGCGCGTTGCCGAACACGCCCCGCACGCGCCGGGCCCACGGCGCATCGGGCAGCACGACCACGCTGCCGTACTGGAGCGCGATCAGCGGCGTCACCGCCTGCGCGAGCGCGAGATCCGCGTGGCGGCATTCGCCGAGCCGCTGCGCGATCGGCTCGGCGGCGATGAAGTCGAAGGGGTCGGCGTAGGGTTTGAGCGTCTCGTAAAGCGTGTGCGGCGCAACCAGCAGATCCGATACTTCGTCGCCATAGGCGTTGTAGTTGATCGATTCGCCCAGTTCGCGCAGTTGCGCGGACTGCGCTTCATCGAGGCCCGCCTCGCGCGCGAGGGCCGCGGCGGTGCCGCTCAGGTTGTCGCCCCACGCGGCCGCGATTGCCCAGGCGCGATAGCGACCGCGTAGATGGCGGTCGACGAGCACGCTCGTGCAGACCTCCGACGTGGTGTCGATATGGGCGATGAGATTGACCGTCTGCGGCAGATCGCCGGCATAGTGATGGTCGAAGTACTCGACCCGCACGCCCCGGTCGAGCAGTTTCACGAGCGCGTCGCGATTGGAATCGAACGAGATGTCGAGCACCGTCAGCGTGTCGCCCGGCTGTGCCGGAACGCGCGCGACGAGCGCGGTGTCGCGCTTCACGCCGGTGACGAGCGTCGCCTCGAGCGGGCGCGCGAGACGAAGCTGATGCAGCGCGCAGATGCCATCTGCATCGCCGTTGAATACGTCGAAATGCGCCATGTCCTGTCTGGTTATCCGTGCGTCAAACGTGACAGTATCGCGCACGGGGGCCGACAGGACAAAAAGCGCACTTTGCCGCGCCCTGAAAATCGCGAAGAACGAGCGACTGCGAGGCGCGGCATTACGGCGGATGCGACGTTGCGGGGCCGGTTTGCAAAACCGCGGCACGGGTCGGTGCCGCCGCCGTCCGAACCGGATCAGCGCACGACGATGGGCCGCACCACGGGCCAGCGGAGCGTGGAAGCGACCGGGAAACGCGGCTTGCGACCGGCCGGCGCCCGCCAGGCCTGCATGCGCTCGCTCATGGCGGCGCACAGCGCAATGCCTTCGTCGCCGTACAGGATCGACATGGCCTGCTGGACCAGGCCGGCTTCGAACCAGCCCTTGAAGCGCCGGTGGCAGGTGCGAAAATCGGGATACTGGTCGGGCAACGCGGACCAGACCGCGCCGGTCCACAACACCCAGTGGATACCGCCAAACACGGCGCGCGGTTTGTGCGCGGGCCGGCCACGGCGAGGGGCGCCAAGGCGCCCCTCGCGAAACAGCGATTCGACGCTGCGCCACTGCTCGTCGCTCAAGGCCGGGCTGGGGCGAAAGGAAATCGGATGATTCATAGCATTCTCTCTGACATCATCCGACCAAAGTACCGCCCAGGCCGGCGCAAAAATATCAGACGATGACTAAAAACACCGCTCGGCGCCTAAATGTCCCTAGATGCCCCTGCGCCGGGCTGCCGCGCGGCGCAGCGCGCACCGGCACGCTACACTGCCGCTTTCCCATTCGCAGGGGCGCACTCCGATGAAGGCCTCCCCCGCTTCCCGCATTCGCATCGGCATCGGCGGCTGGATCTATCCGGACTGGCGCGGCACGTTTTATCCGGTCGACCTCGTCCAGCGGCGCGAACTCGAATACGCGAGCCGTCATCTCACGACCATCGAGATCAACAGCACCTACTACGGCGCCCAGCGCCCCGAGAGCTTCGCACGCTGGCGAGACGAAACCCCCGACGGCTTCCTGTTCGCCCTGAAGGCGCCGCGCTTCGCGATGAACCGGCGCGTGCTGGCCGAGGCCGGCCCGACGATCGAACGGTTTCTCACGGGAGGCGTATTGCAGCTGGGCGCAAAGCTCGGCCCGATCAACTGGCAGCTCACGCCGGGCAAACGGTTCGATCCCGAGGATTACGCGCGATTTCTGGAACTGCTGCCCACCGAAGCGGAAGGCGTGCCGTTGCGGCACGCGCTGGAGGTGCGCGACACGAGCTTCTGCACACCGGAATTCGTCGAGCTGGCGCGCCGCCACGCAGCGGCAATCGTGGTGTCCGGCGATTCGGACTACGCCCAGATCGCCGATGCGAGCGCGCCGTTCGTCTATGCGCGCATCATGGGAACCCGCGAAAACGAGCGGCTCGGCTATTCCTCAGGAGAACTCGACCAGTGGGCAGAACGCGCCCGCACGTGGGCCGGCGGCGATACGCCCGGCGATCTGGCGACGTTCGGCAAGCCGCTT
Organism: Paraburkholderia sp. J12; assembly: GCF_905220215.1. Classification (NCBI taxonomy): domain Bacteria; kingdom Pseudomonadati; phylum Pseudomonadota; class Betaproteobacteria; order Burkholderiales; family Burkholderiaceae; genus Paraburkholderia; species Paraburkholderia sp. J12. The sequence continues at coordinate 297,435 of NZ_CAJMZC010000004.1, read as the reverse complement.
GCCGCCAAGGCTGGGCGCGATGTGTTCCTGTATGTGATCAGCGGCTACAAGGCGCGCAACCCTGCTGCCGCGATGGCGCTGATCGAGCGGCTGGGCGCTTCTTAACGGCGCCTCATCGCACCCTTAGTGCCCCTCAGCGCCCTTAGCGCCGCTGTTCGGTGCGCCACAGATAGCCGATCACCGCACGCCTCACGCGCGCTTCCAGCGCATCGGCATCGGTCTCGCCGCGCTCGCCCGCCGCATCGACCATGCCATGCACCATCGCGAACACATCGTGCGCAGCGGTTTCGCGGTCGTCCAGTTGAGGCGCATCGCCAAGCCCCAGCGCACGCACCAGCGCCGCATGAATGCGCTCGCCCACGCGCGCATCGCGTTCGTCGAGCGGCAGGCGGCGCTCCTCGAAGTCGAGCACGCGTGCGAGCGCCGGGCGGCGCATCTGGTAGGTCACGGCCGCGTGCACCAGCGCGAGCAGACTGGCCTCGCACGTCGCCGCCCCGGCCGCCGCATCTACGTCCACGAGGAGCGACTCGCTCTCGCGCTCGATAAGCGCGGCCGTCAGCGCGTCGCGATTCGGAAAGTACTGATAGAGGGAGCCGACGCTCACACCGGCGCGCTCGGCGACAGCGTTGGTCGTATAGCCCGGCAGGCCGGACGTTTCGAGGATGCGGGCGGCCGCTTCGAGAATCGCGTCGACGGTAGCCGCCGCGCGCCGCTGCGTGGGTTGCTTGCGCGCGTCGAGCGGGATCGCCCGGCGCGGAATCGTCCGGCGGCGCGGACTGCGTCTCGTCGTACTCGTGGTCATGGTCGTGGACGCCGGTAAGGATATGAGCGATCGCTCACATTCTACACCGGCGTCCGGCTGCGCTGCCCAGCGCGGTCCTTCACGGCCATCGGACGCAAGCGCGCCCCCAAGTGTGCCGAACCGCGCGCTCAAATCTGCCGGCGCATCTCCGCCGCAGGCAGCTTCATCATCTGACGATATTTCGTGACCGTTCGGCGCGCCACCTGCACGCCCTGCTTTTCGAGCTCTTGCGTGAGCACCACGTCCGAGAGCGGATCGCGCGGGTTCTCCGCATCGATCATCTCCTTGATGAGCGCGCGCACCGCCGCCGCCGAGCAGGTGCCGCCCGTGCGCGTCTCCAGTTCGCGCGGGAAGAAGCGCTTGAACTCGAAGATGCCGCGCGGCGTGGCCATATATTTGTTGCCGGTCGCCCGCGAAACGGTGGATTCGTGCAGGCCGAGCTCTTCGGCCACATCGCGCAGCAGCATCGGCCGCAGCGCGATTTCGCCGTACTGGAAGAACGCCTTCTGGCGCGCGACGATGCACTCGCCCACGCGCAGGATGGTCTCGCAGCGCTTGTGCGCGTTGCGGATCAGCCAGCGCGCTTCCTGCAACTGTTGCGCGAGCGGCGAGCGGCTCGTTTCCCCCGAGCGCGCGAACATTTCCGCATAGAGCTGGTGGATGCGCGCACGCGGCTCGATGGCCGGATTGACGCTCACGACCCACTTGCCGCGCACCTGGCGCACGATCACGTCGGGCACGACGTAGCCCCCGTCCGCGCGGCCGTAGTGGTTGCCGGGCTTCGGGTCGAGCCGGCGCACGAGAGCGCAGGCGCCCTGCAACGAGGCCGCGTCGCAGCCCAACTGGCGTTGCAACTCGCCGTTCTCGCGGCGCGCCAGCCGTTCGAGATGCTGCAGGACGATCTGATGCGCGAGATCCCGGTGCGGCGTGTCCTGGGGCATGGCCTCGAGCTGCAAGGCAAGACATTCGGAGAGCGAGCGCGCGCCAATGCCGGGCCTGTCGAGCGTCTGGATCACGCGCAGCGCCACGCGCAGCCGGTCTTCGTCGAGCGCGCTGCCCATGCCCTCGACATCGGCAAGGTCGGCGAGCTCCTGGCGCAGGTAGCCGTCGTCGTCGAGCGCTTCGATCACCACCCGGGCAGCGCCGCGGTCGCGATCGTCGAGCGGAGAGAGGCGCAGCGCCTCGTGCAGTTGCTCGCGCAACGACATCGGCACGCGCACCCAGTCGGCGGCTTCCGATTCGCCGTCGTCCGCGCCGCGGTAGCTCGAAGCGCGCAGCGACCCGGATGCGGGCATGTCGGCGGTATAGGCCGCCGGTTCGGACGTCATCGCGCCGTCGTCCATGGCGCTGTCGCCCATGCTCGCGCCGGCGGGTTCGGCAAGCGATTCGGCCGAGGCATTCGCCGCCACCGAGCCGATGCCGGCCGCCTCGCCTTCGACGGCTTCGGCGGCCTCGCCGTTTTCCGAGGTCGGCGAAGCGTATTCGAGAAACGGATTGGTATCGAGGGCTTCGCGTAGCTCCTGCTGGAACTCCAGCGACGATAGCTGCAGGAGGCGCACCGCCTGCTGCAGGCGCGGCGTCAGGGCAATTTGCTGGCGCGCGTGTAACGCAATGGAAGGCATGGCGGATCCTGTTCGGGATAGAGGAATGTGGACGCCATGACGCAACACTCATGCCAGTTTTTACAACTCCCTGTTTTGAAACAGGATCGGCGCTTGCTCGGGGCGGCCCGGCCCCGTTGACCCCGACCCCGGCAAGGACGTTTTTACAATCGGCCGGAAAATATGCGCGACTCTTCTTCACTCGCTGCGTGGGCTGCCAAAGCGCGCCATCTTCCGCTTGCCGGCGCGTGTTTCGCAGGCTTTGGCACATCACCCGCCGGCTCGATGGCGGGCGTCTTGCGCACTGCGGCACAGCACTTGCGGGACAGCAGCACCGACACAACCAGAAAAGGAGAAGCCACCATGAAGCGCATCCTGACTCTCAAGACCGCAGCCGGTATCGCCTGCATGACCTTCGCCCTCGCCGCCACGGCGCAGACCGACACGAACGGCTCGACCACCCCGGCGGCCAGTTCCGAGACCGTGGGCCAGCACGTTGACGACACAACCATCACGACCAAGGTCAAGGCCGATCTGCTCTCCGCGAACAACGTGAAGTCCACGCACATTCACGTGAAGACGCGCAAGGGCATCGTGTCGCTCACCGGTACCGTGCCGACCGCCGAGGATCGCGACAATGCGAAGCAGGTCGCCGAAAACGTCTCCGGCGTGACCTCGGTGAAGAATCACCTGAAGGTCGTGGCCGAATAGGCCGGGGCCGTGGTTAGATAACGCTTGAGGTTGAATGCCAGGGCGGGCGAGCCTCGCCCTGGCTTACTACGGCATTGCGCGAATCGCGCCTCGCCAGTCAGACTCGCTAATCGGCCTCGATCACTCGCGGTTCGATTCGCGCAACTGCTCGCGGCGCCGGTCGCCCTGGCGCGCCAGCATCCAGCCCGGATACTCGGCGGGCAGCCGGCTCACGTCGTCGAGCACCGCCAGTTCTTCCTCCGAGAGCTTCACCCGGGTGGCGGCCACGTTGTCGTCGAGCTGATCGACGCGCTTCGCGCCGATGATCACCGAGCTCACCACGCGCTGATGCAGCAGCCACGCCAGCGCGATCTGCGCGACCGACACGCCCTTTTTCTCCGCAATCGAGCGCATCGCATCGACGCAGTCCCACGCGCGCTCGCGGTTCACGGGCGGAAAGTCGAAGGTCGTGCGGCGGCTGCCTGCCTCGCCGTCCTTGTCGCGGCCGAACTTGCCGCTCAGAAGGCCGCCTGCCAGCGGGCTCCACACCATCAGCCCCAGCCCTTCGCTCTGCAGCATCGGCACGAGTTCGCGCTCGAGGTCGCGGCCCGCGATCGTGTAATAGGCCTGCAGCGAATCGAAGCGCGCGAGCCCGTGCTGCTGCGCGATGCCGAGCGCCTTGACGATCTGCCACGCCGCCCAGTTCGACACGCCCACATAGCGCACATGGCCTTGCTGCACGAGCGTATCGAGCGCGCGCACGGTTTCTTCGATCGGCGTGACCGGGTCGAATCCGTGGATCTGGTACAGGTCGACGTGATCGAGCTGCAGGCGCTTCAGGCTCGCCTTGATGCCGTCCATGATGTGATAGCGCGTGGCGCCGCTCTGATTGGGCGCTTCGCCCATCTGCCCGAACACCTTCGTCGCGACCACCACCTGGTCGCGCGCAATCTTGAGGTTCTTCAGCGCCTGGCCGGTGATCTGCTCGGATACGCCCTGGGAGTAGACGTCGGCGGTGTCGATGAAATTGATCCCGGCATCGATGGCGCGGCCGATCAGTTTTTCGGCTTCGGCTTGCTGCAGGTCGCCGATCTGGTGCCAGATACCGTCGCCGCCGCCGAAGGTCATCGTGCCGAGGCACAGTTCCGAAACGAACAGGCCGGTGCGGCCGAGTGGGTTGTATCGCATGGTGATGACTCCGTCTTGAGAACAGGGGAACGACAACCCGGCGAGAATACTGCGCGCCGCGCGCGCGTGCAGAAAACCGTCCCGGGCTGGCCGCCGCATGCAATCGCGTACGAAAACTGCGAGACTGGTGCATGCGCACGCTGGACAACCCGCTGAACAACCCGCTGGACAACCGCGTAAGCGCCCTCATCTATGCGCGCATGACATCGTTCTCTTCCGCATCCGCGAATGCCGAAACCGCCGCTGGGGCCGGCCCCGAAGCCGTCGCCGCGGACGATCCGCTCGCGCGCTTTCATCCCGCCGTCGCGGCCTGGTTCCGGCGCAGCTTCGCCGGCCCCACCGCCGCCCAGTGCGCCGCCTGGCCGCTGATCGCCAGTGGGCGCGCGACGCTCGTAGCCGCGCCCACCGGCTCCGGCAAGACGCTCACGGCCTTTCTCGCCGCGCTCGACGAACTGGTGCGCGAAGGGCTCGAAAACGGCGGCGCGCTGCCGGACGCGACGCTCGTGATCTACGTCTCGCCGCTGAAGGCGCTCTCGAACGACATCCGCCTGAACCTCGAGCGCCCGCTCGAAGGCATTGCGCAAGAGCTGGTCCGGCTCGGCCTGCCGCCCGTGGAGATCCGCAGCGCCGTGCGCACGGGCGACACCCCGCAGCCCGAACGCACCGCGCTGCGCAAGCGCGCGCCCCACCTCCTCGTGACCACGCCCGAATCGCTCTATGTGCTGCTCGGCTCGGCCTCGGGGCGGCGCATGCTCGCGACGGCGCGCAGCGTGATCGTCGATGAAATTCATGCCCTGGCGGGCAACAAGCGCGGCTGCCATCTCGCGCTGAGCCTCGAGCGGCTCGACGCGCTGTGCGGCCGGCGCCTGCTGCGCATCGGGCTCTCGGCGACGCAAAAGCCGATCGACAGCGTGGCCCGTTTTCTGGTGGGCATGGGCGACGACCCGCATACGCCGCCCGCGTGCGAGATCGTCGATGTGGGCCACGCCCGCGCGCGCGACCTCGCCGTCGAACTGCCCCCGGTGCCGCTCGAAGCGGTGATGGCCAACGACGTGTGGGAGCGCGTCTACGACCGCATGGCCGAACTCGTGGTGCAGCACCGCACGACGCTCGTGTTCGTGAACACCCGCCGCATGGCCGAGCGCGTGGCACGCCACCTCACGGACCGGCTCGGCGCTGAAGCGGTGGCGGCGCACCACGGCAGCCTCGCGCGCGAGCATCGCTTCGACGCCGAACAGCGCCTGAAGCGCGGCGAGTTGCGCGTGCTCGTGGCAACGGCGTCGCTCGAACTCGGCATCGATATCGGCGACGTCGATCTGGTCTGCCAGATCGGCTCGCCCCGCTCGATCGCGGCCTTTCTGCAGCGCGTGGGCCGCTCGGGTCACCAGGTCGGCGGCACGCCCAAGGGGCGGCTTTTCCCGACGTCGCGCGACGACCTCATCGAATGCGCCGCGTTGCTCGACTGCGTGCGGCGCGGCGAACTCGACCGGCTTGCCGTGCCGCACGCGCCGCTCGACGTGCTCGCGCAGCAGATCGTCGCCGAGGCGGCCTGCGAGGATTGGCACGAAGACGCGCTTTTCGCGCTCGTGCGGCGCGCCACGCCCTGGGCAGCGCTCGAACGCGCCCAGTTCGACGCGGTGCTGCGCATGCTCGCCGAGGGTTATACGAGCCGGCACGGACCGCGCGCGGCATATCTGCATCGCGATGCCGTGCACGGCGTGCTGCGCGGCCGGCGCGGCGCGCAACTCGTGGCGCTGACCTCGGGCGGCACGATTCCCGATAACGCCGACTACGCCGTGCTGCTGGAGCCGCAGGCCATCCAGATCGGCACGGTCAACGAAGACTTCGCTGTGGAGAGCCTGGCTGGCGACGTGTTCCAGCTCGGCAATGCGTCGTACCGGATCCTGCGGGTCGAGGCGGGGCGGGTGCGCGTGGAAGACGCGCAAGGGCAGCCGCCGAACATCCCGTTCTGGCTCGGCGAGGCGCCCGGCCGCAGCGACGAGCTTTCGTTCGCCATTGGGCGGTTGAGAGCGCATGCGGAGCGACTCCTTTCTGCTGAACCTGTACCCCTTGATCTTGCAGACAAAGAAGGTCCGGTGGCGCCGAGCCCGCCAGAAGTCGAGCGCCCGGCGGGACTGACTGTTAGTTACATTTTGATCGCCGAAAATGCCCGGACTGGCGCGCCCGTTTCCCCCGCCGTCGAACGTGTCTGTGACTGGCTCACGGCCACGATCGGCCTCGACGAAGCGGCCGCGCGCCAGATCGCCGAGCACCTCGCCCGCGCCTACGCCGCCCTCACCGCCTTGCCGACCCACGACACGCTGGTGATGGAACGCTTCTTCGACGAATCGGGCGGCACGCAACTCGTGATCCATTCGCCGTACGGCAGCCGCATCAACCGCGCGTGGGGCCTCGCGCTGCGCAAGCGCTTTTGCCGCCAGTTCAACTTCGAGCTGCAGGCCGCCGCGACCGAGGACGCCATCATCCTCTCGCTCACCGGCGCGCACAGCTTCGCGCTGGACGAGGTCTGGCGCTACCTGCATTCGAATACGGCCGGGCATCTGCTCGTGCAGGCCCTGCTCGACGCGCCGCTCTTCGGCGTGCGCTGGCGCTGGAACGCCACCACGGCGCTCGCGCTGCCGCGCCAGACGGGCGGGCGCAAGACACCCCCGCAAATCCAGCGCATGCGCAGCGAGGACCTGCTCGCGGCCGTCTTCCCCGATCAGGTGGCCTGCGTGGAAAACCTCGCGGGCGAGCGCGAGATCCCGCGCCATCCGCTCGTCGATCAGACGCTCGACGACTGCCTGCACGATGCGATGGATACCGAAGGCTGGCTCGCGCTCCTCAAGCGCATCGAGGGGCGCGAGGTCCGGCTCGTGGCGCGCGATCTCAACGCGCCCTCGCCGCTTGCCGCCGAGATCCTCACGGCGCGCCCCTACGCCTTCCTCGACGACGCCCCGATCGAAGAGCGCCGCACCCAGGCCGTGCTGAGCCGGCGCCTGCGCGACCCGGAATCGGCGGACGATCTGGGCGCGCTCGACGCCGAAGCGATCGCCGGTGTACGCGAAGAAGCCTGGCCGCAGGCACGCGATGCCGATGAGATGCACGATGCGCTCATGACGCTCGGGTGCATCTCTCAAAACGAGGCGCAACGCGAGCCGGGCTGGCCCGGCTGGCTGCACGAACTGGCGCAGGCGGGCCGCGCGACGCGCTTGCCCATTGCGGCCAACGAAACCGAAGACGACGCGCTCTGGGTCGCCGCCGAACGCCTGAACTGCGTGTGTGCGGTCTATCCGCAGGCGCGCTGCGAGCCGCCGTTGCAGGCGCCGCCCGGCTACGACGAGCACTGGACCGAAGAAGCCGCGCTGGTCGAACTGCTGCGCGCCCGGCTTTCCGGATTCGGGCCGCTCACGGTCGCGCAGGTGGCGCGGCCGCTCGCGCTGGAAGCGAGCGTCGCCGCGCAGGCACTCACGGCCCTGGAAGCGCAAGGCTCGGTCATGCGCGGCCGCTTCACGCCGGGCGCGCGCGAAGAAGAGTGGTGCGAGCGCCATCTGCTCGCGCGCATCCATCGCTACACCGTGCGCAAGCTGCGGCGCGAGATCGAACCGGTGGAGCGTCACGACTTCATGCGCTTCCTGTTCGAATGGCAGCACGTCGCGGCACGCGGCTCGGGGCGCGACGCGCTCGCCGACGTGATCGGCCAGATGGAAGGCTGGGAGGCTTCGGCACTGGCGTGGGAGGAGGAAATCCTGCCTGCTCGCATCGACGACTTCACGCCGATGCTACTCGACGATCTCTGCCGCTCGGGACGTCTCGCGTGGGGCCGCCTGCCGTCGCGCACGGCCACGGGGTCGACGGTGCGCAGCACGCCGGTCGTGCTCCTGCCGCGGCGCGAACTCGCACGCTGGACCGCGCTCGTCGATGCCCCCGACCCCGCCGGCTTGCCGCCCCGCACGCAGCGGGTCTATGACGCCCTGCTGCGGCACGGCGCGATGTTCTTCGACGAACTGGCTGCCGATGCCCATCTGCTCGGCGTCGAACTGGAGAATGCGCTGGGCGAACTCGTGGCCGCGGGCCTCGTGAATGCCGATAGCTTCGCGGGCCTGCGCGCGCTCGTGAAGCCGGCGGCAAAGCGCAACGCGCATGCGGGCCGCAGGCGGCCGCGCGGCTTTGGACCGCTCGTGGGCGGGATGGCCGACGCGGGACGCTGGGCCGTCTTGAGACGCATCGAGGCGCCCGTCGAAGAAACCACCGCGAACGCAACGGCGCCACGCCGCCCGGGCGCCGATCCCGAACTGCTCGAACACGTCGCCAACGTGCTGCTGCGCCGCTACGGCGTCGTGTGCTGGCAACTGCTGATCCGCGAGGCGTCGTGGCTGCCGCCCTGGCGCGATCTGCTGCGCGTGCTGCAGCGCATGGAAGCGCGCGGCCACGTGCGCGGCGGACGCTTCGTCACCGGCCTGTCGGGAGAACAGTTCGCGCTGCCCGAGGCCGTGGCGCTCCTGCGCGAGGTCCGCCGGCGCGGGCCGGGCGAGGGAGTGCTCATGTGCGTCTCGGCCACCGATCCGCTCAATCTGGCCGGCACGCTGCTGCCCGGCGAAAAAGTGCCTGCCGTGGCGGGCAACCGGCTCGTGTTCCGCGACGGCGTGCCGGCCGCCACGCTCGTCGCCGGACGCTTCGCATTCCTTGGCAATTTCGACGAAGCGACGCGAGCCGCGCTGCAGGCGCGGCTCGCACGTCCGTATTGAACCGGCCTCAGCGGCCCTTCGCGAAATGCCCGCGCACGCGCAAGCCGTTCGCGACGACGAGCAGGCTCGCGCCCATGTCCGCGAACACGGCCATCCAGAGCGTGGCGTCGCCCGCCAGCGCGAGCGCGAGAAACACCACCTTGATGCCGAGCGCGAGAGCAATGTTCTGCGTGAGCACGCCCGCCACCTTGCGGCTCAGGCCGATGAAGGCGGCGATCTTGCGCGGATCGTCGTCCATGATCGCGACGTCGGCGGTTTCGAGCGCCGTGGCCGTGCCTGCCGCGCCCATGGCAAAGCCGATATCGGCGCGGGCGAGCGCCGGTGCGTCGTTGACACCGTCACCGACCATGGCCGTCATGCCACGCTGCGCCGCCAGCGCTGCCACCGCGTCCTGCTTGTCCTGCGGCAGCAGATCGCCGCGCGCGTCGTCGATGCCGAGCGGGCCCGCAATCGCGCGCGCCGTGGCCGGATTGTCGCCCGTGAGCATCACGGTCTTCACGCCCAGCTTCTTCAGCGCGCGCACCGCCGCCTCGCTCTCGGGCCGCGCGGTATCCGCCACGGCGAACACGGCGACCGGCTCCTGCGGCGAGCACAGCACGATGGCCGTCTTGCCCGCGCCTTCGAGCGTGGCGAGCGTGCTTTCGAGCTCCGTCGAGCACAGGCCCAGCTCCTCCACGAGACGATGGTTGCCGAGATGCCAGAACGGACCTTCGCGGTCCGGACCGTCGATGCGCGCCTTCACGCCGCGGCCGTTGAGCACGGCGAAGTCGTCGATGCGCACCAGCGCGTCGCCCGGCTGACGCGCGCGCCAGCCCGACACGATCGCGCGGGCGACCGGGTGGGTGCTCGACTCGTCGAGGCTCGCGGCAATGTTGAGCGCGTCTTCGATGGGCATCGCGTTGAGCGCGATCGCATCGGTGAGCACGGGCTCGCCGCGCGTGAGCGTGCCGGTCTTGTCGAACGCGACGACCTTCAGCAGACGGCCGCGTTCGAGCCACACGCCGCCCTTCACCAGCATGCCGTGACGCGCGGCGGCCGCGAGACCGCTCACCACCGTCACGGGCGTGGCAACCACGAGTGCGCACGGACACGCGATCACGAGCAGCACGAGCGCCTTGTAGAGCCAGTCGGACCAACTGCCGCCGAATACGAGGGGACCGCCCACGGCGATCAGCACGGCGAGCGCGACCACGGCCGGCGTGTAGAAACGCGCGAACTGGTCGACGAAACGCTGGGTGGGCGCGCGCTGCGCCTGCGCTTCCTGCACGGCCGCCGCGATGCGCGCGAGCGTGCTGTCGCCGGCCGCGGCGGTCACGACGGCTTCCACCACGCCATCGACGGCGATACTGCCCGCGTAGAGCGTATCGCCCACGGCTTTGTCGACGGGGAGGCTTTCTCCGGTGATGGGCGCCTGGTCGAGCGCCGCGCGGCCGTCCACCACGCGCGCGTCGAGCGGCACGCGCGTACCGGTGCGCACGCGAATCCGGCTGCCGATCGCCACCTCGCCCACCGCGCGGGTGAGCCACTGTCCGGCGCTGCGCGGCGCATCGGCCGCGGCCCGGGCGCTTTCGCCTTGCCAGACTTCGGCGGTATCGGGCGCGAGCGCCGTAAGTGCGCGGATGGCCTGGCGCGCGCGTTCGAGCGAGAGCGCCTCGATCTCCTCCGCCAGCGCGAACAGGAACACGACCATCGCCACTTCGGGCCACTTGCCGATGGCCACGGCACCGACCACCGCCAGCGACATCAGGAAATAGATGTTGATCGTGAAGTTCTTGAGCGCGATCCAGCCTTTGCGCAACGTCGGCAGGCCCGCGCACAGGAGCGAAACGACCGCGCAGGCGAGCACCGGCAGCGCGGCGTCCTGCCCCGTGGTCCAGGCAAGCACCTCGGCCAGCACGGCCGCGACGCCGCTGACCGCGAGCAGCAGTTTCTGGCGCACCGCGAGACGCGGAGCTTCGGGAGCGGCGACAGCAGGGGAGGACTCGTCGAGAACGCGCGGCGCCATGTCGAGGGCCTTCAACGCGACGACGAGCACTTCCGTGTCGTCGAGACGGTGATGAACCGTCAACTCGCGCGAAAGCAGGTTGAAGTCAAGACGCACGACGCCCGGCATCGGCTCGATGCGGTTGCGGATCAGCCGCTCCTCGGTCGGGCAGTCCATATTGTCGATGCGATAGCGCGCGCGCCGCGTGCCGTCCGGCGCGGGCGGCGGCGGCACGGCCGGTGCGGCGGCGCGGTCGTGACCGTGGCAGCAGGCGTGGGCCAGGGGGTCGGCGTGGTTGTGTGCCTCGCTGTGGCCATGATCGTGACCGTGGCTGTGGTCATGCCCATGGTCGTGCGCGTGATCGTGCCCACAGCCCTCCTGCGTGCCGTCGCTCGTCTCGATCACGGCGACATCGGAGCCAGCGTCGTGGTCGCACGCGTGGTCATGATCGTGCGCATGATCCGCGCCATGGCCTTGCGCCTGCCGACGGTCCGCCCCCGAATCCGTTCCATGATCGTGAGCGCAACCGCCAGCACACTGGCCACCCGGCGCCGCATGCGCCATCGCGTCGGCCTCGGCCCGCGCCGCCGCACCGCCGGACGGCTCTCCCGCCTGTCCGTCGAGACGCGCCCGATATCGCTGCCCTGCGACAAACCGCAACTTGAAAGCCATGACCATGGCCGTTACCTCCCAAAAGTGACACAATCATTGAACAGCCTGTAGCGGCTACAGGGTCAAGCCATTTTTGGGAGCCACGAGCATGAGGATTGGAGAGCTGGCGCGCCTCGCTCACTGCGATGTCGAAACGGTGCGCTTTTACGAGCGCGAGGGATTGCTGGACGAGCCCGCCCGGGAAACCAACGGCTATCGCAGCTATGCGGCCGCGCACGTCGCCCAGCTGAATTTCATCCGCCACTGCCGCTCGCTGGGCATTGGACTCGCGGACATCCGCATGCTGCGGCGTTTCCAGGTGGATCCGAGCCAGCCCTGCGACGAAGTGAACCAGCTCATCGACTGCCAGATCGAGCGCATCCATCTGCAGATCGAGTCGATGCGCATGCTGGAGCAGCAGTTACGCACGCTGCGCGATACCTGCCACGCGCACGACCAGCGCAGCAGCGAATGCGGGATCATGAAGAATCTGGAGCAGCCGATGGACGAGGAGGCCTGCTCCTGTCACGCGGAGTCCCACCCGCACGCCGGCGAGGACACGCCGCAGCAGGCCGGGCGCGCGCCGGCAGCCCACCCATAAGGATTGGAGCGCCGGCCAGAAGCCAGAAGATCGATGCAATGACACGGGCCGCCCCGACACGGGGCGCCCGTTTGATGACAAGCCCTCTTCAGGGCGCGGCGGCGATCACTTCGGCCACGGTGGCCGTGAGCTTCTTCGCGTAGGGCACGTGGAGGAACTCGTTCGGGCCATGCGCATTCGACTTCGGTCCGAGCACGCCGCACACCATGAACTGCGACTTCGGGAAGCCTGCCTGCAGCACGTTCATCAGCGGGATCGTGCCGCCCTGCCCCAGATACGCGCAGTCGGCGCCGTAATGCGTGCGCGAAGCGGCATTGAGCGCATCGGTCAGCCACGGCGCGAGTTCGGGCGCGCTCCAGCCGTTCGCCGCGGCGGCATCGGGCTTGAACGTGACCTTCGCGTTATAGGGCGGATCGAACTCCAGCAGCGCCTTCAGTTCGGCCACGGCCTTCGACGCCTCCACGAGCGGCGGCAACCGCAGCGACAGCTTGAACGCCGTGCGCGGCCGCAGCACGTTGCCGGCGTCGGCAAGCGCGGGCAAGCCCGCCGCACCCGTCACGGAGAGCGAAGGCCGCCACGTCGAATCGAGCAGCGCCTGCTCCGGATCGGTCGTCGTCGGCAATACGCGGCGACCGTCCTGACCGCACGCCCAGGGCATGGTCTTCCACACGCTGTCACCGAGAATCTTCGCCGTCGCCTCGGCTTCCGCCAGGCGCTGGTGCGGAATCGCGCAATGGAAGCCTTTGGGCAGCAGCGTGCCGCTCGCGGCGTCTTCCAGACGCTCGAAGAGCTGGCGCATCACGCGGAAGCTCGACGGCGCAATACCGCCATACGATCCGGAATGGATCCCTTCCTCGAGCACCTCCACTTCCAGATCGCCGGCGACGAGACCGCGCAGCGACGTGGTGAGCCAGAGCTGATCGTAATTGCCCGCGCCCGAATCGAGGCAGACGACGAGGCCGACTTTGCCGAGCCTCTCGCGCAAAGCATCCACGTACGGCAGCAGATCGTAGCTGCCCGATTCCTCGCAGGTTTCGATCAACCCGACGCAACGCGGCCGCTCGATGCCCTGAGCGTCGAGTGCCGCCAGTGCCGTGACGCTCGCGTAGATCGCATAGCCGTCGTCGGCACCGCCGCGGCCATAGAGCCGGCCGTCTTCGAGCTTGGGCGTCCACGGCCCGAGGTCGTTGCGCCAGCCGGCGAATTCCGGCTGCTTGTCGAGGTGGCCGTACAGCACCACCGTTTCCTCGCTGCCCGAACGCGTGGCCGGGGCTTCAAAGAAGATCACGGGCGTGCGGCCGGCGAGGCGCACGATCTCCAGTTTCAGGCCGCGCACCGGCTGTTGTTCGGCCCATTGCGCCGCGTCGTGCACCACGCGTTCGAGATAGCCGTGCTTCGCCCAGTCGGGGTCGAAGGCCGGGCTCTTGGCGGGCACCGCGATGTAGTCGGTGAGCGCCGGGACGATCTCGTCGTTCCATTTGCGCTCGACGAACGCGCGCAGCGCGTCGTGATCGAGCTGCCGGGTGTCCTGGGTCGAATCGGAAATCATGGTGGGAGCCCCTGCGATGAAAAGCCAGATGATAGACCCGTTCCCCCGTCTGCCGATATTCCTCGGGACGATGGAGAACAGTCGGTGATGTGCCATTGAGCCTGCGAAGCCCGGCAGCCAGCCGGGGATATTCGGCGCACTGACCGATTTGGGGCGACAATACGCCATTGCGCTATCGTACGGCGCCCACTCTTTGCAGGGAGGAACGACATGGCAAGCCACACCGTCTTCGATGTCGTCGTCCTCGTCGCGGCAGTGGCACTCTATTTTCTGCCCGCGATCATCGCCGACCGGCGCCGGCGTCACGATCTCCTCATCATCGCGATGGTCAACGCCGTGCTCGGCTGGACCGTGGTGGGCTGGCTGCTCGCGCTCTACTGGGCGTTCCAGCCGAATCCGCCGGCCGATCTCCTCAAGCAGAAGAAGGAGCGCGAGCGTCGCATCGGCATGGGCCTCTTCTCCCGCAAGCTTTCCGACCGCATCGCGGCGCGCGCCGCACGCGGTGGCAGCAGCGACAACCGCAAAGGTCCATTTCAATAATTCGAAGTCCCAGGCGGCTGCACGCCCCGCCACCGTATTTCCCCCTCTCTGGAGCCCAAGATGCATCACGCCGCCCCGTTCCTGGCCTTCGCCGCCGTTTCGCTCGGCATGGCGCTTACCCCCGGACCGAACATGATCTATCTGATCTCGCGCTCGATCTGCCAGGGGCGCAAGGCCGGCCTGATCTCGCTGGGCGGCGTCGCGCTCGGCTTCGTGTTCTATATGCTATGTGCGGCCTTCGGCATTACCGCGCTGCTGATGACGGTGCCGTTCGCCTACGACGCACTGCGCTTCGGCGGCGCGCTCTATCTGGTGTGGCTCGCGTGGCAGGCGCTCAAGCCGGGCGGCCGTTCGCCGTTCCAGGTGCGCGAACTCACGCCGGACAATCCGCGCAAGCTGTTCCTGATGGGCTTCGTGACGAACCTGCTGAATCCGAAGATCGCGATTCTCTATCTTTCGCTGCTGCCGCAGTTCATCGACCCGCATCACGGCAGCGTGCTGGGGCAATCCATTGTGCTGGGAGTGATCCAGATCGTGCTTTCCATCACCGTGAATGCCACGGTCGCCATGACGGCAGGCACGATCGCCGCCTTTCTGGCCGGTCGCCCGGCCTGGCTCGTGATTCAGCGCTATCTGATGGGCACCGTGTTGGCGGGACTCGCCGTCAAGATCGCAGCGGAAGGTCAGCGCTAAGAGGTCGAGGCACAGGGCGCGTCAAAGCCCGCCCTTGTGCGTAGCGTTTCGAATCAGCCAGGCAGTTGAGCCGCTGCGGCACCCGCGTTAAACGCGGCTTGCAGACGAGCGCGTGGCGTCCACGCGCAACTTGACCGAGCCTGCGGGAATGGAGCGCGGCTCGATGCGGACCATGTCCTCGGCGAACATGTCCTGGCGCAGTTCGCCGTGTTCGTCGAACCATTGGCAGATCAGCCAGTGACCTGCGGCAAAACCCACCGGGCCGGCATACATGACGGTCATGCGCGGACCGCCGGATTTGAGGGTGACGACGTCGCCAATGCCGGCCATGGCGGCGCGCGGGCTTTCGGCAACGTCGATGGTCGTATCAAGCATGTGGTTCCCCGGAATTTGGGTTGAGGCGAGCCCTGGCAGGGTGCTGCATTTCCGCCAGGATCTTTCCCTGTGTTTCCCCGTTTTGTGCGCCGGTTCGTCGATAATTCCTACCCGGCTTTTTATAGGTCTGGCAAGACTAACAATACGAATTAATCAACGCAAGCGATTTTTAGAAAAACCGCATGAAACCGGATTTTCCCTGATATGCCGAAGTGCGGAAATAATCGCCTCAGCATAAATTACCCGACGCGCCGGTCAGCCGGGTAAAAGCTGCTGCCACGGAGGCATCGTGCACCGGCCGCATGCTCTTTTTTCGCTCCTGTATGCGGCACCGCAAAATCCCGGATTAGCCGGCGAAAGCTGGCTGTATCGCGTGACATAATCGTGCGAATCAATTTTCGGCTTGCACCGCTGGAAACGTTTCCTCGTCGATTTTGCGTGCGGTCGTTTTATTTTATCGAGCGGCTTTTTGAGCACTTCATTAACTCGGCACCTGGTATTAGCCATACTATTTAATCGGCAGCGCCGAAATATCGCCGTCACATTTTCCTGGGCTTGCCCCACTCATTCCGCCTCCCCAGAAGGACCACGCCCCGTCCGGACGATCCGGACGGGGCGTGGTTTGTCCATGCGGCGCCAGCTGGGGCGCTTACTCGGGGAACGGCAGCGTATCCTGGCCTTGCTGACCCTGCTGGCCCTGCGCGCGCATCCCGAACACATTCAGCGTCATCGCCACCAGCGCGTAGTAGCCGAGCAGCCCGACCAGGTTCACCGTCACCTCGCGCCCGAACCGCTCGATCGCACGCGCATAGGTTGCGTCGGACACGCGTTTCGCATCGTATAGCTCGGTCGCGAACGCGTAGATGAGCGCGTCGTCCGGTTCGTCGAACTGCGGCTCGGCGCCCGTGCGGATCTGCTCGGCCAGCGCGGCGGGCACACCCGCCTCCAGCGCGATCGGATAGTGGATGTACCACTCGGCCTGCGCCTGCCAGCGCGCCGCCGTCACGAGGATCGCGAGCTCGGAAAGCCGTAGCGGCAAGCCCGTGCGGTAGCGGCAGAACGCGCCCAGCCGCTGGGCATGCTGCGCGAGTTCGGGACTGTAGATCCAGCCGAGGAACGGCCCGTTCAGGTTGCCGCGCGGACCGGAGAGAATTTCGTCGAGCACGGCCTTCTGCTCGGGAGACGCCTCTCCGGCGTCGAATGCGGGCAGCCGCGGGTTCTGCGATTGCGTCATGGAGAAACTCCGTGAATAAAGGACCGCGCTCATGCCGTGCGCATCACGCCCGTGGCGATAAACGCGGCGTCGATCGCGGTGGCAAGGCGCCCGGCAATGGTATCGATATCCTGGGCCGTACAGATGAAAGGCGGCGCGAGCAACACGTGATCGCCGTTCCGGCCGTCGACGGTGCCGCCCATCGGATAGACCATCATGCCGCGCGCGAAGGCCTCGCGCTTGATCGCCGCGTGCAGCTTCAGCGCCGGGTCGAAGGTTGCCCGGCTTTCGCGGTCCTTCACCAGCTCGACGCCGACGAACAGGCCGCGCCCGCGCACATCGCCCACCCACGGATGGTCGGCGTAGCGTTCGCGCAGATTCGCCCGCAGTTGCTCGCCGCGCGCGAGCACGTTTTCGAGCAGTTTCTCTTCGGCAATCACGCGCTGCACTTCGAGCGCCGCCGCACACGCCGTAGCGTGGCCGATGTAGGTATGGCCATGCTGGAAATAGCCGCTGCCGCCGGTGATCGTGTCGTAGATGCGCTGGCTCACGAGCGTCGCGCCGATGGGCTGATACCCGGCGCCCAGCCCCTTCGCGATCGTCAGCAGGTCGGGCGCCACGCCGTCTTCGTCGCACGCATACAGATAGCCGGTACGGCCCATGCCCGACATGATCTCGTCGAGAATCAGTAGTACACCATAGCGATCGCAAACCGCGCGGATCTTGCGGAAGTACTCGCGCACGGGCGGCACGGCGCCGGCCGTCGCACCCACCACCGTCTCCGCGACAAAGGCCGCCACGGTCTCGGGCCCGAGTTCGAGAATCTTGTGTTCGAGCTCGTCGGCGAGACGCTGGGCGTAGGCTTCATCGGATTCGCCCGCGAGACGCTCGCGATACGCGTAGCACGGGCTCACGTGATGCGATTCGATCAGGATCGGCAGGAACGGCTCGCGGCGCCACGCATTGCCGCCAATCGCCAGTGCGCCGAGCGTATTGCCGTGATAACTCTGGCGGCGGGCGATGAAGTGGCGGCGCGCCAATTCGCCGTTCTCGACGAAGTACTGGCGCGCGAGCTTCAGCGCGGCCTCGATGGCCTCCGATCCACCCGACACGAAATAGACGTGCTCGAGCCCCTCGGGCGCGGCGGCGACGAGATGATCGGCCAGTTGCTCGGCCGCCTCGGTCGTGAAGAACGAGGTGTGCGCATAAGGCAGTTGTTCCGCCTGACGCTTGATCGCGCCGATCACGCGCGCGTTGCTGTGGCCGAGGCACGAGACCGCCGCGCCGCCGCTTGCGTCGATATAGCGCTTGCCGGTGGAGTCGATGATTTCGATGCCCTCGCCCGCTACCGCGACGGGCAGCGTCTGCCTGGGCATGCGGTGAAAAACCTGGGTCATGGGGTTCTGTTCTCTCTATGCGATGAAAGGGGTGTTGGTGCCGCCGCGTCTTCAACGATGTCTGGCGCGCTTGGCGGGGACAAAGCGATCGAACACGCGCTCGCCCTCCTGCCAGACGCCGAGGCTCACACCCTCGGCATCGATAACGAGGCTTGCGGTCGCGAGCGTGTTTTCGTCGTCGGGATCGTTCGGGTCGTGGCGGAAAATCGGCAGGCCCGTGCCCGCCCGGTCTTGCAGTGCGCCCACCAGGGCTTCGGCGTGCGGCTGGGCGCCGAGCGTCGGCAGCAATTCGGCAAGCCGTGCCTGGCGGTCGCGCGACGAATCGGTGACGATCTGCGCCTCGCGCTCGCAACCCTCGTGGATCAGATGGTTCGCGTGGCCAGACAGTGCGTGGACCGGCACGGTCGAGCAGCGCTGTGCCGTCGCCTCGATGCTGTAAAGACGCACGCCATCCGCCTGCGCGCCGCCGATCGTGTGATGAAAACCGCTCGCACGCGGGGTGTCGTGCAACAGGGCGAGCGCTTCGTCGAGCGTCGCCGCATCGAGCACCGCGCGCGCGAGGATCATGCGCGGCACACCGGCGCGCGGCGCGCGAATGCGCACGTTGTTGATCGCCTGCGCGAGACCGGCCCGCGTGGCCGCAAAGGTGTGGCCGGGCAGCGAACCCGGATAACAAAAGCTCACGAAACCCGGCTTGCCCTCGGGCTCCACCTCGACGACGAAGCAGCGCCCGCGCAGATAAGGGTCGCCGTCTTCGTTATGGGCAATCAGCCCACCGGCGAGCCTAGGTGCCGCGAGCGTCGTGCAGCCGTCCGGCACCCGATGGATCAGTTCGCCGCGGCAGTTCCAGAGAAAAAGATCGTCCGCCGGCCAGCCGAGTGCCGCAGCCATGGCGTCGAGCTCGGCGACATAGGCCGGGAAATGGCGTTGCGCCGCCTCGCGCAGCTGTTGCGCGAAGGCGCTGCCGCGCCAGCGGCTCACGGCCTGCCACGCCGCGCTTTGCGCCATATAGGCATCGAAGATGGGCCGAGCCAGAAGACCGAGGGCGTGGCCTGTCGCTTCGGGCGTGCCGCCCACCCGGAAACACTTCAGTTCCTGCATCGATGTTCTCGCCTCGATCCGTAATGGGCGATTTATACGCCTCATCAACATATGTTGTCAATTATAACAATAACACAACATATGAATTCGAAAGCGGCGCACGCATGCCGGCGCCCCTACGGCATGGAGTCGCCGGCACCGCGGAGAAACACGGCGGAGAAAAAATTGCGGATCGGAAAACGGGAAAACTAACGTGTGCCCGGGGGCATCATTCAGGACATGTCAGGGCACATAAGCGCCGCGCGTATTGAGCGTCCGTTCGGCCTGCTCCAGACGCGTCACGGCGTCCGCGCCTTCCAGCGCGAGCAGATGCGCAACGAGCGATTCGGACAACGCCGTCGCCGCCACGAGAGAGGGAAAAAAAGACGGGCTCTCGTGCGTGAAGATCAGCACCTTCTCGGCATTGAGTGCAATCGGCGAAACCGCGCTGTCGGTGATCGCGATCAGGCGGCTGCCCTTTTCCAGCGCGGCCTCGGCTACGCGCACCGCTTCGACCGAATACGGCGCGAAGCTGATGACGATCGTCGCGCTGTCCCGCTCGATGCCCAGCAGCTGTACTTCGAGCGTGCCGGCCTCGCCGCCCAGCAGCGACACCGAGGGCCGAAAGAGCCGGTAGCCGTACACGAGCCCGAACGCCACCGCATAGCAGGAGCGAAAACCCGCCACGTGCACATGCTTTGCCTTGCGCAGCACGCGCGCGGCCTCCACGGTCGCGCGCGCGTTGTGGGCGGCGCTGGCTTCGAGGTTGTGCTGCTGCGCGGTGAGCAGATCGTGCGCGAGCCCGTTCTTCGCGCTCCCTGCCACGAGCGAGCGAGCCCGGCTCGAGAGCGGCTCGGGCCGCGTGCGCACCCGCGCGACGAACAGGTTACGCAGTTCGTTCCAGCCGGGAAAACCCAGTTGCTGCGAGAGCCGCACGAGCGAAGCGGGCTGCACGCGGGCGCGCTCGGCCACTTTACGCATGGACGAAACGGCCACCTCGTCAGGATGATCGAGCAGGAACGCGGCGCCCGTCTGGAATTGCGGGCTCAGTTCAGAGAAGCGGGCGCGGATCAGCGCGGCGAGCTGGTCGAAGCTGTCTGGCATGCGGGCAACGAATCGGTGGATGACAACAAATGTTACCACCGGTGTTGCGCGATGTTGCAAGACCGTGGGAGCCGCGCCGCTATTGCACGAAACGCGCCTCGTTCAGATCGGAAATGAGCGTCGGCCCCGTGGGACGCCAACCCAGGCGATCCTGCGTCCATGCGCTCGAAGCCGGCATATCGAGCGCCGCGAACATGCCCATCCATCCGAAGTGCGCCGTTGCCTCCTCCGGCGCGATCGAGACGACCGGCAAATTCAGGCCCCGGCCCAGCGCCTCGGCGATCTTGCGGCTGATCACGCCCTCTTCGCCCACCGCGTGAAAACGCGCGCCCGGCTCGGCGGCCTCCACGGCCAGCCGGTAAAGCCGCACGACATCGGAAAGATGCCCCGCCGGCCAGCGGTTCTTGCCCTCGCCCACATAAGCGACCACGCCTTTTTGCCGCGCGATCCCGATGAGCGGCGCGATGAGGCCCTGCTTGAACGGATCGTGCACCTGCGGCAGCCGCACCACCGAGACATTGACACCCGCTTCCAGCAGCACATTCCCGGCCAGTTCGGACGCAATGCGCGGATTCGGATGACGGGTGTTGAGGATGTCCTCGGTCGCCGGTTCGCCGTGATCGCCGCTGCCCATCCCGGTTCCCGAGGTGATGACGAGCGGCCGGTCCGAGCCCGTCAGCGCCGAGCCGAGTGCCGCGATGGCGCGCTTGTCCTTCTCGCAGTTTTCGACGAAGCGCGAGAAGTCGTGATCGAAGGCCGCGTGGATGACCGCATCCGCCTGCGCGGCGCCGCGGCTCAGGCTTTCGGGGTCTTCCAGCGTGCCCCGGTGCACTTCGGCTCCGGCCGCGGCGAGCGCTTGCGCGCCCGAGTCCGAGCGCGTCATGCCGATCACTTCGTGCCCGGCATTAATGAGTTCGGGAACAAGCGCCGAGCCGATAAAGCCGGTCGCACCCGTGAGAAAGATACGCATGGTGATGCCTCCTGGTTCGTCACGCGGCCACTATCCGACGATTCGCTCCCCCGTTGAAGTAGTGACCTCATCGTAGTAAACGGACTAACAGGATCCGCGTCGCCATACCGGCCGAGGCAGCAGACGCGTTACCATCGTGCCCATTCCGATCCCCCGCTCAGGCGCCACCATGGCAAAACAAACCTTCGAACCCGCGGTCACCGTCTATCGCGGCGGTATCGTCGAAACCACGCACGCGGCCCATATCGCCGTAGTCGATGCCGACGGCCGGCTGCTCTACGCGTGGGGCGATCCGCATCGGCTCACGCTCGTGCGCTCGGCTGCGAAGCCGGCCCAGGCGCTCGCCGTGATCGAAACGGGCGCGCTCGATCGCTTCGGTTTCGACGACGCCGATCTCGCCCTCATGTGCGGCTCGAACAGCAGCGAAGACCGGCACGTGGCACGCACGCGGCAGATGCTCGCGAAGATCGCGGCGCAGGAGTCCGACATGCGCTGCGGCGGCCATCCGCCCATCTCCGACGCCGTTTATCGCGACTGGATCAAGCGCGATTTCACGCCGGGGCCGGCCTGCAGCAACTGCTCGGGCAAGCACGTGGGCATGCTCGCGGCGGCGCGCGCCATGGCGGTGCCGATCGACGACTATCACCTCCCGGAGCACCCGTTGCAGATCCGCGTGCGCCACACCGTCGCGCAAGCCTGCGGCCTGCCCGACGAAGGCGTGCAGTGGGCCATCGACGGCTGCAATCTGCCCACGCCCGCGTTCGAGCTCGACCGGCTTGCGCGTCTTTACGCGAGTCTCGCCGATGCAGCGGATCTAACCGGCGCCCAGGGCAGCGGCGCCGTGCCTGCACGCACAGCGGCGCTCGCGCGCATCTACCGCGCGATGACCTCGCATCCGGAGATGGTGGCGGGCGAAGGCCGTTTCTGCACGACGTTGATGGAGGCGTTCGGGGGCGCGCTGGTCGGCAAGGTGGGCGCGGACGGCAGCTATGCGGTGGGTGTGCGCGCCTCGGCGCAGACGGCGCGACACACAGGTGAGGCCGGCCAGCGTGCGCTGGGCTTCGCCGTCAAGATGGAAGACGGCAACCAGGCAGCGCTCCATGCCGTGGTCGTGGAAGTGCTGGCCCAACTGGGCATCGGCACACCAGCGCAGTTCGAGGCGCTCGCGCGGTTTCACGCTCCGCGGATCAGCAATACGAAGGGGATTGAAACCGGTGGGGTTTCAGCCAAGGTGAAGCTGGCAGCGCAGGAATAGCTTTGCCGGCACGCCAGGAGACGATCGGAAACCGGTACGCATTAGCCGGTTTCCGATCATGCGCTCGACGTTACTGAACCTCCATCACAACAACGCCACCACCTTCACGTCGCTGCGATCCGCCGCCGCGACCACCTTTCCGTCCACGCGCCGGAACGTCAGCGTCACTGTCGATTTGCCCACACGCAGGTCGCCCACTTCGAGCCAGTCGATACCTTCCGGCAGCATCGGCTCTTCCACCCGCACCTCGTGACGCGCGGCGTCGATCGAAATGCCCAGGCACGCCTCGAGCATCATGAACGGCGAGCCGGCCGCCCAGGCCTGCGGCAAGCACGCGACCGGATAGGCCGTGGGCGGTTCGCCGCGACGACGCGGGAAGCCGCAGAAGAGCTCCGGCAACCGCATGTCGAAGGTCACGGCCGCTTCGAAGAGCGCTTGCAAGAGGCGCACCGCAGCGTCCTTGTGACCGTAGCGGGCGAGCCCGCGCGCGCAGATCGCGTTGTCGTGCGGCCAGACCGAACCGTTGTGATAGGCCATCGGATTGAAGCGCGCCTGGCCCGCAGCCAGCGTGCGCACGCCCCAGCCCGTATGGAAGAGCGCCGATTCGAGCACGCGCGCCACCGTGTGGCCGCGCTCGTACTCGGGCAGGCCGAAGGCGAGCAGGTGCCCGGCATTCGAGGCCAGCACGCGGCACAGGTCGCCATGGCCGTCGAGCGCGATGCCGTAGAAGTCCGATTCGGGCATCCAGTACTTCTCTTCCACGCAACGGCGAATCTTCGCGGCGCGCGCCGCATAGCGGGCCGCGTCTTCGGCGAGACCGTGCAAGGTGGCGAAGCGCGCCATCGTGTCGAACGCGGCGCTCGCGTACGCCTGCACTTCCACGAGCGCGATCGGACCGTCCGGGAAGCGGCCATCGGCATGGAAAACGGAATCGTGGCTGTCCTTCCAGCCCTGGTTGGCCAGGCCGCCCTCCGACTCGCGCCGGTAGTCGAGCAGGCCCAGCGCGTTGCGGTCGCACACGCCCGCCACCCACCCCGCCGCGCGTTCGAGCGCGGGCCAGAGTTCCTCGATCAGCGAGGTGTCGCCCGTGCGCTCGACATAGGCGCCCGCCAGCACGACGAAAAGCGGCGTCGTGTCCACGCCGCCGTAGTAGAGCGCGAACGGCACCTCGCCGGTTGCGGCCATTTCGCTCTTGCGCATCTCGTGCATGATCTTGCCGGGTGCTGCATCGCGAAACGCCGAGTTTTCGCGCGCCTGGTGTGCCGCCAGAAAGCGCAGCACGCCGCGCGCCAGCGACGGCTGCAGCCACAACGTCTGCAGCGACGTGATGACCGCGTCGCGCCCGAACGGCGTCGAGAACCACGGAATGCCTGCGTACGGATACGGGCCCGTCGGCAGATCGGTGGTCAGCAGGCCAAGGTCGGCAATCGAGCGGTTGATCCACGCATTGAAGAGCGGGTTGCTCGAACGCACGCGCGCCGTGGCGCGGCGCCGCTCGCGCATCACGATGTGCGCATCCACCAGGGCGGCACGCACCGCGGCGCGGCCCACGCGCTGCTCTTTGCCGTCGGCGAGGCAATGTTCGGGCTGGACGATGCCTGCGCTCGGCGTGTCGGGCGCGGCGCCCGCAAGCGGCTCGACCTCGATCGCCACGGTCAGGTAGACCGAGACGCACGCCTGCGCGGGCAGGTCGACCGAGAAGTCCGCGCGGTCGGCGAAGAGCTTGTCGGGCGTGGGCGAGAACTCGATGCGCACGCGCCGCGCCACCTTGTCGAGGCCGATGTATTCGAGCCGCACCTCGCCGTCTTCGACCCGCGGCGGCGCGATGGTGCCGCGCACTTCGCGCTTGAGGCCGCGCACTTCGAACATGTCGCGAAAGTCGCTGGCAAACGAGATCGAGAGCGGCACGACGGCGTCTTCGGTGCCGTAGTTCGTGAGTTCGATGGCCTCGGTCATCATCGTGCCCGAGAGCACGCGCGAGCGCTGCACGTGGATCACGCCTTCGGGCGTGGTCGAGCCGCCGAGCGGCGGCAGCGGACGATTGGTGAGATGCGCGGTGAACGCGGTGTTGTCGCTGCTCACGCTGCCCGAGAGCAGCGACGGCACGCGCCCGCCGAAGGTGAGGCGCAGCGAGGACAGCACGCGCGTGTCGTTGACGAAGAGGCCGTCGTCGATGCCGGTGAGATCGCCCAGCGGATCGTTGACGATGAACGTGTCGCCCGACTTCAGCACGTGCTGGGTCGCGCTCGCGACCTCGGGGGTTTCGGGCGCGATGAACGCGCCATCCGTATCGTGTTCGGGATGATCCACGCCGCCTGCGTGGGTGACGCCGCCGAGTGCTTCTGGATCCTGCATCGCCTGACTCCTCTACCGGCTCACGCCGGTTCACGGTTCGCTTCCGCTCGATTGTAGAGGCTTCTGCGGCGGCATACGAAACGTTTGGCATGCCTCGCAAGAAACATGCACGAAAAAAAGCGCCCACACGCGCTTGCGTGCGGGCGCTTCCTGATCTTTGACGGCTTGCGGCGGGAACCGGGGCAGCGCTTTAGCGTTGCGCCACCGGCACCGCTTCGCGCGGCGTTTCGCCGATGAAGAGCTGACGCGGACGGCCGATCTTCTGCTCGGGGTCAGCAATCATTTCGTTCCACTGCGCGATCCAGCCCACCGTACGTGCCATCGAGAAGATGCAGGTGAACATCGACGTGGGAATGCCCAGCGCGCGCTGCACGATGCCCGAGTAGAAGTCCACGTTCGGGTACAGCTTGCGCGACACGAAGTATTCGTCTTCCAGCGCGATCTTTTCGAGCGCCATGGCGAGCTTGAACAGCGGATCGTCGTGCAGACCCAGTTCCTCGAGCACTTCGTGGCACGTTTCGCGCATGAGCTTCGCGCGCGGATCGTAGTTCTTGTACACGCGGTGGCCGAAGCCCATCAGCTTCACGCCCGAGTTCTTGTCCTTCACCTTGCGGATGAACTCGGGAATGTGATCGACCGAGCCGATCTCCTCGAGCATGTTCAGCGCAGCTTCGTTCGCACCGCCGTGCGCCGGACCCCACAGACACGCGATACCGGCTGCGATA
Source organism: Paraburkholderia sp. J12 (assembly GCF_905220215.1). Lineage (NCBI taxonomy): Bacteria > Pseudomonadati > Pseudomonadota > Betaproteobacteria > Burkholderiales > Burkholderiaceae > Paraburkholderia > Paraburkholderia sp. J12. The sequence continues at coordinate 271,914 of NZ_CAJMZC010000004.1, read as the reverse complement.
CACGCGAACGGGTTCGCGCCCGAGGAACCTGCGAGACGCACCGTCGAGGTCGAAGCGTTCTGCTCGTGGTCGGCATGCAGGATCAGGATGCGGTCGAGCGCGCGCACCAGCACGTCGTTGACCTTGTACTCTTCGGCGGGCGTGGAGAACATCATCTGCATGAAGTTCGCACTGTACGAGAGGTCGTTGCGCGGATACACGAACGGCTGGCCGATCGAGTACTTGTACGCCATGGCGACCAGCGTCGGCAGCTTTGCGATCATGCGGACCGCCGACACCTCGCGATGAGTCGGCTCGTTGATGTCGAGCGAATCGTGATAGAACGCGGACAGTGCGCCGACCGCCGCCACCAGAATCGCCATCGGATGTGCATCACGCCGGAACCCCCGGAAAAAGAAGTGCATCTGCTCGTGGACCATCGTGTGATTGGTGACGGTCGCAACGAATTCGTCCTTTTGCGCCTGCGTGGGCAGCTCGCCCTTGAGCAGCAGGTAGCAGGTTTCGAGGAAGTCGGCGTTCTGCGCGAGATTGTCGATCGGATAGCCGCGGTAGAGCAGTTCGCCCTTGTCCCCGTCGATGTACGTGATCGCCGAGTTGCACGACGCCGTCGACATGAAGCCGGGGTCGTAGGTGAACATGCCCGTCTGGCCGTACAGCTTGCGGATGTCGATCACGTCCGGGCCTTGCGTGCCCGGGTAGACCGGCAGCTCGATGCCCTCGGCGCGGCCGGGGATCGTGAGCGTAGCGTGTGTCTTCGAATCAATCATGTCTTGTCCTTGAATGGCTGTCACATCGCACATGCCACAGCGTGGGGCCCCTCGAACAGCGGGCGGCATCGCCGCGACCACGTGCCGCATTCTACGGCGCGCCGCAGCAATGATTGACGTCCCGGATAGCAACAATGCCTCTTCGGATACGCAACACTCATCGCTTTCAGCTGCCTTCCAGGCGATTAGTGCAACAATATTTTGCTCTTGCAGTGCAACATATCGTCCCCAGTTCTGCGATACTTCGTCGCATGCAGCGACCTCCGGTCGACCGGAGTCAGCGCTTTAGCGCCGATTTCGGTCCCATGCAACTCCGTTGCGGTCTCAGTTGCCTGTCGCTCTGATGGCCCGCCACTCATAGGCGGGCCTCTTTTCTCCAGCCATACGCGCTTGAAGCAAAATGTAAGGAAGAGCAGATGAATATCTCGATCGACACCCTGTTCGCGGAAGAAGAACTCGCCGAAGGCGCCGTCGTTACGGCGCTCAACCATCAGGACATCGTGGTCGCGCTGTCCGCGGCGCTCGCCAGCGAGCGCGTTGCCGTGCTGCACATGCTGTACCCGCGCACCGACGCCCGCACGCACCGCAGTCTCGATCATCTCGTCGACAAGCTGCACGGCCATGGCCTGCACCAGGTGGCCCGCCTCGTTTCGCAGGAAGCCCACTATCTGGTCTTCAAGGACCCCGTGAAGGCATGGAAGGCCTTCCACGAGATCCGCAACGACTCGCTCGCCATCGGCGTGCATCTCTACTACGCCGGTCTCGTGGGCGAAGCCGCCGAGCACAAGCTGGACGCCCACGCGCACGAGCGCGACTAAGCCGGCGCGCGCACAACGCGCACCGCACAGGAAGGCAGCCCGTGCCGGGCTGTCTTCCCGGCAACCTTCCCCGCCGTATCGGCGTCGCAGTTCTTGCGCGCACGTGTAAAGCCTGATGCGATTTATTTCGCACTGCCACCTTTTATCGCGCAAACGAAAACGGCCGCCTGTGCGGCGGCCGTGCCTGCGATGCAACGGGCGTTAGCGTCCGTGCCCGCTCGCGAACTGGTCGATGAGCGCGTTGAATTCGGCCGGCCGCGCGAGGTTCATGCCGTGCGACGCGCCGTTCACGGTGGCTCGCCGTGCGTCCGGCATCCACGTTTCGAGCGCCGCCACGGCACGCTGGAACACCTGCGGACTCAGCTGGCCGTCGATCAGCAGCACCGGACAGCGCACCTCCTCCGCGTCTTCGCGCGTATAGGCCGCCAGCGGATCGCGAAACTGCGGCCCCAGCGTATGCGCGTTATCGGTCGCCATGCGGCGGAACGAATGGGTGCTCTTCGCCCAGAAGCCGGGCCGGCTCACCGAATCGACGAACAACTCCAGCCCCGCATCCACTTCGCCCGCATCGATCAGCTGCACCGCGCGGGCGCGCAGCGCGTTGACGGTCTCGGGCAACTGGGCCAGCGTCTGTCCCGGCATTTGCACCGGGCCGCCCGGGTCCGCCAGCGTGAGCGACTGCAACAGCTGCGGATAGCGCCGCGCAAAATGAAACGCGACACTGCCGCCGCGCGAATGCCCGATCACATGGGCCGGACCGGCGCCGAGCGCCTCGATGAACTGGCCGATTTCATCGGCATGGCGGCTCCAGCTGAAGGGAGGCGCATCCGCCGCATCCGGAGCGGGCCAGTAGTGCGTCAGGCTGACGGAAACACAGCGATAGTGCGGCGAGAGGCCCGCGATCTGCGGTTGCCAGTAGCGGTAGTCGCAAAGCGAACCGTGCACGAACAGCAGGAGATCGCCTTCACCACGTTCGACAAAGGGCATGCGCGCACCGCCGGGCAGTTCGACGAACGACCCCGGTGCGGGAAAAACGGCTTGATTCACGGCGAAAAGACGATGAAAACGACGACGCGCCGGCAAAGCCGCGCGCAAGACGTGCTGGAAAAAGGCGCCATTGTCCCACGATCGCCCGAAGCGCGCCCAACCCCTCTTTTAATCAGACGAAAGAAAGCCGCTTATTCGAACGCCTGCGCATCCAGATACGCGGCCGCCGCGCCGGCGCCGCGCACGGCGCAGGTAAGCGGCTCATCGGCCACGCGCACCGCCACGCCCAGCTCCGCGGCGAGGCACTGGTCGAGGCGGCCGAGCAGCGCGCCGCCGCCCGTCAGCACGATGCCGGTGTTGGCGATGTCGGTCACGAGTTCGGGCGGCGCGATTTCGAACACGTGGCGCACCACGTCGATCACCTGGCGCAGCGGCGCGGCCAGCGCATCGGCAATGTCTTCGCTCGACAATTCGATCGTGCGCGGCAGGCCGTCCTGCACGCTGCGCCCGGTCGCGCGCATGATTTCGATCGGCTCGCCGTGCAAGGCGCTGCCGATGGTCTTCTTGACGTGCTCGGCGGTCTGCTCGCCCAGCACGACGCCGTAGAGCGCACGCACATGATTGACGATGGCGCGGTCGAATTCGTCGCCGCCCACGCGCACGGAGCCGCTGCACGTCACGCCGCCAAGCGCGATCACGCCCACTTCGGTCGTGCCGCCGCCGATATCGACCACCATCGACCCGGTTGCCGACGAAACCGGCAGCCCCGCGCCGACCGCCGACGCCAGCGATTCGTCGATCAGGCTCACGCGCGCCGCCCCCGCCGCGAGAGCGGTTTCGCGAATCGCGCGGCGCTCGACGTGATTGGCCAGCGCCGGCACGCAAACCGTGAACGACGCACGCCGGCCGAAACGCGGCTGCGTGCGCGCCATCGCCACGAAGCGGCGCATCATGTGCTCCGCCGCGGGGAAGTCGGCGATCACGCCGTGGCTCAAGGGACGTACGGTTTGGAGATTCGTGGGCGTGCGGCCGAGCAGTTCCCGGGCCTCGCGCCCGACCGCGGCCACCGTGGCCGCGCCGGGCTTCGTGCTGCGCTCGAAGCACACCACCGAAGGCTGGTTCAGGACGATGCCCTCGTCCGCGGTGAAAATAAGCGTATTGGCAGTGCCGAGATCGACCGCCACGTCGTGGCGGGACAGCCTTCTTAGAAAGGAGGAATGCGGCTTGGCTCGGGCCATGTCTGTGTTTTTCTGCGGTAAGGGACGGCCCTGCCGTCGGCGCGCCCCGTAAGGACCCAGCGGTGCGTCGCGCTAGCCGCACCCCGGGCGGATCGGGCCGGCTCGGCCCATTGGCCGCTCCTCGACCCTGCTTCAGCCATGTTAACGGCCAATGCCGCCGCAGACTTTAGCCGCGCCAAAAATAACTGTGCAGCTTAACCGCGGCATATTTAGGAAATAAGTCGGGCGCGGGCCTCAGAAGCGCGACTCGAGCGCGCGGACGAGCGCATCGCGGCCCAGCAGCACGCCTTGCGGCGTGATCGTGTGTCCCACGCCAGGCAGCACGTACGCGCCGACGGCATAGCCCGCGTCGCTGAAGGCAATGGCCGCGCGCTCCAGTTCCTGCACCGGAATCACTTCGTCGTCCTCGCCATGGACGAGCGTGAGCGCCGTGCGGCTTTTCGCGACCACCGGCGTCACGAGCCGCCCCGCGTAGGCGACGACCGCGGCCACGCCTTCTGGCTGCGTCGCGACGTGATACAGCGACATGATTGAACCTTGCGAAAAGCCGACGAGCGCCAGCGCGTCGTAGCCGAGGCCCCAGTGCGCGAGCTCGGCGTCGAGACGCCGCCGCAGCACCGCCGCCGCGGGCGCCACGCGCGCCTCGCGATTGCTCTCGCTGATATCGCGCAGGCTGAACCACTGGCGGCCGCCGAATCCGCCGTCGAACGGCTCGCTGCCGTCGAGCGACGCGAAGGCGACGCCGGGCAACGCCTCGCGCCACGTGTCGCCGAGCGGTAGCAGATCGCGTGCGTTGCTGCCCACGCCGTGCAGCAAAACGACCACGGCCTGTGCCGTGCCGCTTGCCGGCGCGAGCCGCCAGCCACCTTCGAACGATTCCCAGCTCATCCGTTTGCCTCCCCGTGCAGTCGCAGTTGTTGCAGTTTTGGATCCGTTGGCTCGTGGCCGAAGGCGCCCCGGCCCTCTCCCTCTGCCTGACAGCGCAAGCATACGCCGAGCCAGCCGGTTTCGTGCAGTGCGGAAAACCTCCGTTCGCCTCGACGCTCCGGTACTGCCCGCGCGGACCGCAAATCCCTTCGTCGTCTGGGGATGCTGGGCGCCCCCGGGCAGGCCCGCATGGATTGCGGTTATGCTTTGCGCAATCCCGGCTACGCCGCGCGCTAGATACCATCCAGCACGACCCGAACATGCGGAGAACCAGTGCGCCCCGCCGCCCCTGCAAGGAGACCGCCTGATCCTCGCCACCATCCAGCAGGCCGGCAACAGGCAGTTGCCGCAAAGCTGAAGCAGGAGCAGGAGCAGGACGACATCGAGCGGCGGCGCGAGCAGCAACTGACGTTGGCGACCTGTACGCGATCTGGCAAACGGAGGGGCTGTTGCGCAAGAATGGTGGCGAGTACGCGCGCAGCTTGTGCGAACGCCACCTGCGGCCGCTGCTCGGGCGCACGAAGCTGCGCGACCTGAACGACAGCGCCCTCACCGCCCGCCTGCACACGCTGATTGCCGAAGGCAAGTGCCGCACCGCCCTTGAACTGTTCGCCTTCGCAGGCCAGGTGCTGCGCTAGGGACTCGTGTGCAATCCCTGGCGCAGGCTGCTCGATATCCACCCGGTTGAGCTGATCGACATCGACCGGCTGCTACCGCCCGGTTACAAGCTATACCGTGAACGCGTGCTGACGCCCGAAGAAGCGTGGACGCTGAATCAGCGCTTCATGACGATCCACGAGGCGTGGACGCTCACGCCCAGCCAGAAGCGCAGCATCAAGCCACTTGAGCGGAGCCTTGAGCTGGGCGTGGCCATAGCCATCGCCTTCTCCACGATGGTGCGAAGCTGCGAACGGATGCAGGCCCCGTGGGAAAACGTCGATTTCGACCGGCACACGTGGTTCATTCCCGGCGCTCACATCTTGGCCCCGACGGTGACGTGCGCACGTTGCCCGAGGCGGCGTGATCATAATTAATCCCGCACGCGCCCCGAAAACGGATTGTATTCAACGGAGAGTGAACAGCCATTGCACATGTTCACCACAAACCGTTCATCGTTTGGCGTCGCTTCGTACTCACAACGCCAGCATCCCATTTCAGCATCCGACGACACCAGCGTGGCATTCTGCCAGTCAGACGGGTTGTCGCCATCATCCCACTGCGCCCGCGCGTTTCCAGCGGCAACCAGTGTCACTGCCCCGAACACAAACAGCACCCAGCGTTTCAATTCTTGACTCATCGTGAATGCCGTACCCACGAACCACAGTGTCATGCACGCTCTAGCGACGAAACCAGCGCTATGTTCATGTCATGCAGCGGCAGAGTCCAGTCACCAAGCTTAGGCTGGCGAAACAGACGCATTGACGTGTACCACGGTGTAAAGCGCTGGCAGTCGAGCCACCTGCTATCGCACGCCTGCGACAGCAGCAGCCAGACGGGACAATTGAACGTACTCGCGAGATGAGCAGGGCCAGTATCGACCGATATTAGCAGGTCAAGCTTTTGCGCTATTGCCGCAGCGTCAGCAAAACTGCTCAAATACGGGCTGAGATCAACAATGCCATGCTGGGCAAACAGCGCTTTCTCTACCTCAGTCAAGCCACCCACTTGTAGTGAAAAAAATCGACACGACCGATTTTCAAGCAAGGTTGCCAACTTGCAGAGATCAATTGATCGATAGGGTTCATGACGTGCGCCTGACGCACTGCGCCAGACAATTCCGATTTTGCGCCTGGACGTACCGTCATCCATGCACTTCATCAGAGAATCCGGGAGTGCATGATGCGTTGGCAGCGCAATCACGGACGATGGAGCGTGGGGAAAATACGGACTTAGCTGATAACGGGCAAACAGGCTGAACATCGTTGTGACGTAGTCACAATTGTGAATTTCAACGTTCGCATCACCCATCACCTTGATGCGATGATCCTCCTTGATACACCCGCGAAGCGTCTGCGGAGTCTGAATGCTAACCGAACTCGCACCCTCCTGGAGAAGCATATCCACATAGCGCGAATACATAACCAGATCTCCGACTCCACCTTCCTGAAGGATGCCTATACGCATGCCCTCTATCGAGTCAGACAACCCGAGAAACTTATCCTGGAGAAAGTCCCACACGCTCGCACTGGCGTTGGTAAACAATAACCGCACCAGATTTGCGCTTTCCCCCTTGTCTCGAAGAGATCGAAAAATTTCATGGGCTTCGTGGTATTTGCCAAGGTGATACTTGGCAATGGCGAACTCTGACATGACCAGATGCCGGCTTGTACCGAACGGAAAAGCATCGGCGACACCGCCCAGCAGCCGTTCACACTCGGCAAACATGCCCAAATAACACATGTCGATGGCGAGTTGGGCGCACTCCGTCGTGCCATCTACTTTATCCACCCACCTCTCGCACAGATCCTGCGCTTCGGCCGCATGGCCTGTCAGCCTCAGCGCACGGCACAGCGACATCGCGGAGTCAAAGTCCCCCACGCGGAGATAGTTCGCGTAAGCACTACCCACCGCATCTTCATTCATTGACGATTGCATTTTCTGTTTCTCAATAGTTCCAAACAGGACGACCAGAGTTTGTGGCCAGACGAAGGCGCGCCAATTAGGTGACGCATCAAGAGTTTTGCATTTCGCAACATTGTCACGATCCTGCCGACAGGCGCTCAAAGAATGCAATTTGCGCAGACATCCTTTCATTTGCGACCCCGAACCCTGCCTCACATCGCCCGCGGGCCGTTGTCCATCAAGGCTTTCCAGATTTCAGCACAATGAAGTGAAAAGGATCGGATATAAATCGACAAAACTGCGACCAATTCAGAATCCCATGCCTAGCCGAACCTTAATTGCACGTGCAAAAAAATATCCAAGATGCTGCTATTCTGCAGAGCAGGCTCAGAAGCACACAAGGATCTCAATTACCATGCTTACAGTGGCAAGCGTAAGGGATCAGTCACCCCCCTTCATACAGGACAAGTCCGATTTCCGACGCGACCGTCTGTCGCTAAGGCGATTCGCACCAAACGTTGAACACGGTGAAGGCGCGCACCGGTTTCGAGCACCATCCCGCACAAGATCGATGATTCACAAGAAACGGAATTCCGAACTCTCGATGAATAACACGGTCAGCGATCCTTCTCTCAGGTACTCCTTATGGAATATGTTTCATATCCGACAAGGAGGAGCATGAGATAAAAATCTTCGATGAAACAGAAACACGACCGCGCGCCTGATTCGCTCACTCCATCTGACATGCACGAGCCACTCTGAGTCTTAATTTCACATTTTCAAAAATCAATAATTTTTAATTTATTAGCAATCCATATCAATAGGAGATTGACATGAATAATCACGCTTCCCCAGTAGCTGCCGTCGCACCTTTCATCAGCTGGGAAATTGGGACCTCTCTGCAACCGAATGGTGGAAAGGGAATCGATGAGGGAACATATTGGCGCCTGGATCTAACAGTTCAACCCGATGGATCGATACCTGGCGCATCCATAACTAGTGACGGGTTTGTCCAGGTTCCGCCTGGCTTTTACCTGGTCAGCTTTGATGGACATCTCATCACAACGGCTGCTACCGGGCAATACCAGACGGCTGCGCTATCTACAATGGCGTATGGATTCCCTGGCGTGTATCAGCTATCGCTGATTAACTATCAGCAACTGACTGGGGATCCTTCAAGCCTTACACTATCCGCATCGCGGCTCTTTAACTGTCATTCCTACGACGATACCTTGTCATTTGGATATGACAAGGGTTCCGATGGAAGTGCGGTCCTACAGGGCTTTTTTTCGGTAATTCAGTTGAGCGCTTAGCAGCTTTCCAGGCCACCATACCGCACATTCGCCAAGGCGAGAAACACGGTAGATTTGGGCTGCGCAATCATCACGACGAGGCCGCAGCCCAATGCGCGCACTCACGAATTTTCCAGCGCTTTCAGGCAACGGATCTTGATCTGCTGTAGTTGCGGGTCACTCACTTTCTCGACTGCGCGCAGAGCTTTGGCCTTGTATCCATGCGGAATCGTATCGATGAACGGGATGCCGCAGACACGCGATACTTGCAGGCTATGGCCATCACCATCCATCGGATCCACTGCTCTAAGTAGTGCAGTCGGGTTCTTTGGCAACGCATAGGCCAGTTCGGTCCCAAGCCCTTCTGCGTTGGATGCATCGGCACCTTTTTGCCAACTTAGGCACCAGTGCAATCCATTGCGATTGGCCAGAACCGATCTTGTCCATCAATTTATCAGTGTCGTCTTCGCTAAGAGATTCGGAAAACGCCTGAGCACCTTCGTTATCGACGGTAGTGGATATCTGAACTGGTTAATCAAATTCCTGGTAACCATCGCAGACATCACCGACTCCACCGCATTACCGAGCGTCACGGCTCGGGCTTCATCGCCCTCCTGCAGCAGGGCCTGCGCACGCGCAACCAGCGGCGCGGACTCGACCGCACGCCTTGACTGGTGACAGCCTTTTTCTTCATGATTTTCTCTAATCAAATAAATAACCGCGACCACTAAAATAAACGAAAGAAATTCAGTTCCATTTTATTCTGTGGAATATATGTGGGGATTACATGTCGATTGCACTGCAACGTAGAACGGCCAGTTCGTCAGCGGGTTTGAGACAGGTGGGTTATGCTGTTCCCCTCGTCGCATCGTTTGGGGAATTGTGGGGGAATGGATTTCCCCACATCAAGCAAGCTCCCGCGTGACCCATTCCCCACGTTCACAACACAGGTCAAAACCGTGCAAACCCAAGCCACACAACCGCCTCCGCTCGAAGGAGGCAAGTTGATCCTCGCCACCATCGCGGTTGCGCTGGCCACCTTCATGAACGTGCTCGACACCTCGATTGCCAACGTGGCGATCCCGACCATTTCCGGCGACCTCGGCACCTCGGTCGACCAGGGCACCTGGGTCATCACCGTGTTCGCTGCGGCAAATGCCGTGTCGATCCCGCTCACCGGCTGGCTCACGCAGCGCTTCGGGCAGATCCGGCTCTTCGTCGCCTCGATTTTCTCGTTCGTGCTGGCGTCGTGGCTGTGTGGCATCGCACCGAACCTGCCGTTCCTGCTGATCGCGCGCGTGCTGCAAGGCGCGGTGGCCGGCCCGCTCATCCCGCTCTCGCAGGCCATCCTGCTCGGCTCCTGGCCGAGAGACAAATCGGCCACGGCGCTCGCGTTCTGGGCCATGACGACGACGGTCGGTCCGATCGCCGGCCCGGCGCTGGGCGGCTGGATCACCGACAGCTACAACTGGGCGTGGATCTTCTACATCAACATCCCCGTGGGCATCTTCGCGGGCAGCGTAACCTGGATGATCTACCGTACCCGCGAATCGCCCACGCGCAAGCCGCCCATCGACGTCGTGGGCCTCGGGCTCCTGATCGCGTGGGTCGCCTCGCTGCAGATCATGCTCGACAAGGGCAAGGACCTCGACTGGTTCAATTCGCCCGTAATCGTCGCGCTCGGCATCACTGCGCTCGTCAGCTTCGCGTTCTTCCTCGTCTGGGAGCTGACCGAAGAGAACCCCATCGTCGATCTGCGGCTTTTCGGACAACGCAACTTCCTCGGCGGGACGGTGGCGATTTCGGTCGCCTACGGCGTGTTCTTCGGCAATCTCGTGCTGCTGCCACAGTGGATGCAGGAGTACCTGAACTACCGCTCCGTCGATGCGGGTCTCGTGACGGCGCCGCTCGGCGTGTTCGCCGTGATCCTCGCGCCCGTGGTGGGTCGCATCCTGCCGCGCTCGGACGCGCGCGTCATCGCGACGATCGCGTTCGTGCTCTTCGCGGGCGTGTTCTTCATGCGCTCGCGCTATGTGATCGAGATCGACACCTTCCATCTCGTGCTGCCGACGCTGCTGCAGGGCATCCCGATGGCGCTCTTCTTCGTGCCGCTCACCGCGATCATTCTCGCGGGGCAGCCGCCCTCCCGCATCCCGGCCGCGGCGGGGCTCTCGAACTTCGTGCGGGTGTTCTGCGGCGCGGTGGGCACCTCGATCGCCACGAACGCCTGGAACAACCGCACGATCCTGCATCACGCGCGCCTCACCGAGCAGGCTTCCGTCGACAACCCCGTGTTCCGGCAGTCGATCGAAAACACGCAGACGCTCCTGCATCTGAGCGAGCCGTCCGCCCACGCGCTGTTCGACTTCCAGCTCACGACCCAGGCCGCGATGATGGGGCTGAACGATATCTTCTACATCTCGGCGATCATCTTCCTCGCGATCATTCCACTTATCTGGATCACGAAGTCGACCCGGGGTGGGGGCGGCGGAGGCGCGGCGGGGGCACACTAACGGTGTATTGAAGGCGGACGCCGGGGGCACCGCGACGCCGATGGTGTTGCGGTGCAAACAGAATCGCTACAATCGCCGGATCCGGCGGCCCATACGGGGCGCCCATCGCTTTTGTGCCCTGCCCGCCCATGGATTACACGCCGATTCTCGACGCCATCGCCCACGACCTGAAGCCGTACATCGGCACGGGCCGCGTGGCCGACTACATTCCCGAACTCGCCAAAGTCCGCGCCGATCACTTCGGCATGGCCATCGTCACGGTGGACGGCCGGGTGTACCGCACCGGCGACGCCGACGTGCGCTTCTCGATCCAGAGCATTTCGAAGCTGTTCGCCTGCACGCTCGCGTTCCAGCTGCTCGGCGACGCGCTCTGGGAACGCGTGGGCCGCGAGCCTTCCGGCACCCCGTTCAATTCGCTCGTGCAACTGGAATTCGAGGAAGGCAAGCCGCGCAATCCGTTCATCAACGCGGGCGCGCTGGTGGTCACTGACGTGCTGTGCCGCCGCTTCGTGCGCGCGGAAACCGCGCTGGTCGATTTTCTGCGCCGCATCTCGGGCGTGCGCGAGATCGACTACGACCTGCGCGTCGCGCAGTCGGAGCTGGACCACGCCGAGCGCAACCGGGCAATGGCGCATTTCATCGCGAGCTTCGGCAATCTGGAGATGCCCGCCGACGCCGTGATCGACGCGTACTGCCGCCAGTGCGCGATTTCGATGAATTGCGTGGAGCTGGCGCGCGCCGCGCTCTTTCTTGCCAACGGCGGCGTTTCGGGCGCGACCGGGGAGCACGTGCTCGATGCGAGCTCGGCCAAGCGCCTTTCGGCGCTCATGCTGACCTGCGGGACGTATGATGCGGCCGGCGACTTCGTCTATCGCGTGGGACTGCCCGCGAAGAGCGGCGTGGGCGGCGGGATCGTGGCGGTGCTGCCCGGCGAGTTCGCGGTGTGCGTGTGGTCGCCGGGGCTCGATGCGAACGGCAATTCGCTGGTGGGGACGCTGGCGCTGGAGTGGTTGACGACGCGTACGGAGCGGTCGATTTTTTGAAGTGTTGAGGTTACGCGGGATTCGTTCTTTTCAGTGGCGGTAGATTGGTAGCGATCGACCCGGAAGCGACTGCATTGGATTCGTTCGGCTGACTTCTCAGACGCGTTTAGTTCACATGTCTATAGTCCGGATCATGTGTACTGTGCTCAGGACGAACGACCAGATTGAACTTTGGCGGAGCCCCTTCAGGTGGTTTTGGTAGGCCGGCATTTTTAATCACGTCCATGCAGGCGCTGTCGAATTTTGGGTCGCCGCTTGAGGTTTTGACTTAAATCGACTGCACGTTACCATCAGGGTCAATGACAACGGAGAAAACGGCTTCGGTATTCTTGTCGCCTTCCGTGACCAAGGAGCGTGTTCGAGGGGCAATTCTCTCCTGGATTGCGCGAGTGAAAGCGTTAATCACACTCTTTGAAATTTGTGAGTCTGTTTGCGCAGGAGACGAACTCGCAAGCTCAGCGGGCCAATCAGGACTACTCGCAGTCATTGCAATGACTGCGAGTAGCAGCAACTTGGCGCTCAATGTTCCGTTGTACCTAAATGCTCGACAAATTGCCGTTAACGACCGTGCCTACACGATGCGTCCGATGTGCAGCAACCGAAAAGCGACGTTAGTCCACTAGATCCGATGAGCTGAACGGATCGGCCACAATTTCCTCTCGGGTGTCCTTCATTCTCAGCGTTGCCTTTAAGCGATTAATGTCCCGCAACGGTGGATCACCAAATTGGCGCGAATATTCTCGAATGAATTGCGATGAGTTTTCGTATCCGACACTTTGTCCCGCGCGGGTGACATCGCTAATGCCCGCCAATAATCGTCTCCGGGCTTCCTGGAGCCTCAGTGCTTTTTGGTATTGCAACGGACTCACGCCCGTAATGGACTTGAACTGGTGATAGAGGTTCGACTCACTCATGTTGAGCTCGCGTGCAAGCGCCGCGATACGGAGCGGTTCCGCGAAATTTTCCTTTAGCCACTTGATGGCCTTGGCGATCTTTTGTACCCGGCCATGAGCAAGCGCGATATGCGCAAGATGTGCGCCTCGATCTCCTTGCAAAAGCCGAAAAAGAATCTCGCGAGTAACCAGTGGCGCCATAACCGATATGTCCGCCGGCGCATCGAGAAGTCCTGCGAGCCTGACCAACGCGTCCAGCATCGGCTGCGAAACTTTTCCTACATGCAGAGCAGGACCCTCCGGCAACGCACGAGCGTGGGGCTCATTTGACTCAAGCATCAACGCGCTCAACTCAGAGGGCTGTAACGCAAGGTGTATCCCCAGGCACGGTTTGTCAGGACTTGCTTCAATTATGCTGCCCGATACGGGCATATCGATGGATGCAAGCAGATATTGACACGGTCCGTAGATAAGAGTTTGGCCATTGCAGATGACCTGTTTTTGCCCTTGAACCACGAAATAGACGGCGGGCTTGGCAAAATAAAATTGCAGCGCGGTAGGCCCCGCGCTGCATGACAACTTCACTCCAGGAATGGCGGTATCGCCAGTCCCGCTGTGTCCTGCGTGTCGCCCAATTATTTGCGACAACTGCTGAAACGACCGAGTCGCGTCAACTGCGTTCATAGCTTTCCCGCGAGTGTATCCGTGGTTCTGATTATAGGCAGAAGGCACCGGCGCAATCTGTCTGCTCCCCCTGAAATTGCAGGATTGTGCAGATATTCGAGATCGTTGGCGTATTTCGCTCGACCCGCCAGGTCTAAGCTGGCGTTATCGAAAGGTTGACGAGGAATAAAGATGAGCAAGGTCTGGTTGATTACGGGAGCATCGCGGGGAATCGGTGCAGAAGTCGCAAAGGCGGCGCTCGATGCAGGCGACTCGGTGATCGCCACGGGTAGGAACGTGGGGGCCGTGGCGGCCGCGTTTAGCGGTTGGGCGAAAATGCTTCCCGTCGCGGTGGATGTAACGATGCCGGAGCAGGTAGCTAACGGTGTCAAAGCAGGATTAGAACACTTCGGGCGGATCGACGTTCTTGTCAATAATGCCGGTTACGCGCTGTTTGGTGCAGCAGAGGAATGTTCAGCCGGCGAATTTGAAATGGCATTTCGTACCAACGTTTTAGGCCTGGCTGAGGTAACGCGAGCGGTATTGCCAACATTTAGGGCGCAACGCAGCGGACACGTGTTCAACCTGTCGTCAACGGCCGGATTTCAAGGGTTTCCCGGTGCATCAGCGTATTGCGCCTCCAAATTCGCGGTCGAGGGCTATTCCGAAAGCCTGGCTGCAGAGTTAAACCCTCTCGGAATACACGTGACCATAGTAGAACCTGGCTATGTCCGCACGGGTTTTCTGTCCAGCAATTCCGCTGCTTACGCCGAAAAAGTCATCGCAGACTACGACCCGACTGCGGGCGCGGTCCGTCGCAGCGTACAGGCGATGGACGGCCGTCAGACCAGTGATCCAAAGAAACTAGCGCAGGCAATCTTGGTCCTCGCTGACGCGACTGAGCCACCGCTGCGCTTTACCGCCGGAGCGGATGCATTAGAACGTTTAGAGCACAGTCTGATCCTCAAGCGGCGCGATCTCGATCGGTGGCGAGAACTGTCGCTGTCGCTCGCCCACGACTAATCCCGTGCGAGCTCGTCCGCCTGCGACTTGGTTGCATCGTCTCCTTAGTGGTTTAGCACTGGCGGTCGCTGAAGGATAGCCAGGCCCAGTTCGGCTATTTCTGTGAGGAGCGGGACAAGTAGCCTGCAATGACCGATGTTTGCGGCGGATTCAACCGGTCGATGCAACACCTGGAATCTGCGTGAGCAGCGGAGGTGTTGCAATGAAACAGAGACCGAGGATTGACTACCCCGAACGCCAGAAGGCATTGATGTGGGAGCGCTGGCGCAAGGGCGAAACGATTCATCAGATTGCAAAACTGTTTGATCGGGGCCACTCCTCGGTACAGCGGATACTAGCGGAGGCCGGTGGCATCGAGCCACGGCGAAGACACCGCGCGTCGCGGGCCTTGACGCTTGCGGAGCGCGAGGAGATTTCTCGCTGCCTGGTGGCGCGATGGTCGATTCGGGCCATTGCGGCCAGGTTGGCCCGTGCTCCCTCCACGGTTAGCCGCGAGTTGCGACACAGCCGCAGGCTACCGCACATTGCGCGCCAAAAACTCTCGCGTCAGATGCGCGACCTCGTCGGCCGCTTCATCCAGCGCAAAATGACCCGCCTCCAGCAGATGGATTTCGGCCTCGGGCACGTCGCGCTGGTAGGCCAGGGCACCTTGCACGGCAAACGACGGATCATGTCGGCCCCATGCTACCAGCAGCGGCGGACGGCATTCACGCAGCCAGGCTTGCCAGCGCGGATAGGCGGCCACATTGTTGCGGTAGTCGTAGAAGAGTTCGGTCTGGATATCGATCTGCCCCGGGCGCGACAGAAAGGCAAATTCGTCGCACCAGGCATCGGGGTCATAGCGCTGCGGATTCGGGCTGTGACCCATGTGCCGCAGACGCGTGGCCTCGAACGAAATCAGGTTTAGGCGGAGCGCAGCTTCATGCGCCGCGCGGTCGCGCCAGAAGTCCTTGCGCGTATTCCACAGCGGCCCCAGGCCTTCGTCATGCGCGACCGCATTTTGCACGATGAGCGCGGTAATGGCTGCGGGTCGGGTTTCGGCCAGGCGAAATCCGATCGGGCCGCCATAATCCTGCATGAACAGCGCGTAACGTTTTATATCCAAAGCAACGAGCCAGTGGTCGACGACCTGAGCAAGATGGTCGAACGTGTAGGCAAAGTCTTGCGGCGCTGGCGCGCTGCTATGTCCGAACCCGGGGTAGTCGGGTGCGAGAACGTGATAGCGGTCGGCCAGCAGCGGAATCAGCGTCTCGTACATGCGCGACGACGAGGGAAAGCCATGCAATAGCACCACGGCAGGCGCATCGGGATGCCCGGCTTCGCGGTAGAAGATATCCAGACCGTCAATGCGCAGAGTGTTATAGCGGATGGTGGTACGAGTGGAAGGCATGATGAATCTCTCGTCGAAGTCAATGAGGGAGTGTGAAGCTCAGGCTGCACGGCGCTCGAACAGGAAAACGTGATGTACCAGCGCCGCGCCGGCGAAGAAAGCGGCAGAAAGCGCACACACACCCGCCCATCCAGCATGTGCGAAGACCGGCCCGGCAACGGCCGCGCCGACGGCACTGCCGAGAAAGAACAAACCGGTGTACAGACCGTTCAGGCGCCCGCGCGCTTCGGGAGCAAGCAGGTTGATGGCTCGTCTGCCGAGCGTCTGGTCGGCGATGACCGAGGCGTCGATCGCACACGCGGCTAGCGCCAGCAGTAGTACCGATATCGGTGTTGGCAAGACAGGGTTCAAAGCCAGTGCGGCAATCAGCGCGCCGAGCAGCGCGACGCGATGGGCGGTGCGTGCCACCGGTCCGGCATTGCCGCGGTCGCCCGCGCGTCCGGCCAGCGGCGCCACGACAACGCTGGCAGCGCCTGCCAGCGTAAAGAGCGCAATCTGCAGTGAACCCAGACTCAGCGGCGCGCGTGCAAGCACCACCGCCACGCTGGTCCAGAACGCATTGAAGCCGGCCATCAGCAAACCTTGGCACAGCGCGTGATAGCGCAGCACCGGCTCATCGGCAATCAGTCGGCCCAGCGATCCGATCAGCGACAGATAGCGGGGCCGCGTCGCCGGCCGCAGCGCGGGCACACGCGGCAAGGCCAGCACGAGCGTAAGCACGAGCAGCACGGCATCGCCGGCGAAAAAGAAACGCCAGCCGAGGGTGCCCGCGGCCAGTCCGGCCAATGGACGCGAAAGCAGGATGCCAAGCATCAGCCCGCTCATGACGTTGCCGATTACCTTACCGCGCGCGGCCGGTCCGGCCAGCGCGCCGGCAGCCGGAATCAGCATCTGGATTGCACTGGCCGAGACGCCGATGACGAAGGACGCCGCGAGAAAACCGCCCGTCGATTGCGTCCAGGCGGCAACCCCCAGCGCAACGGCCTGGGTGCCCAGCGTCGCGCCGATCAGCGGCCGCAGCGGCAGCCGGTCGATCAGCGGCACCAGCCCGAACAGGCCCACCGCATAGCCAAACAGCGTGAGCGCCGTAACCAACGATGTCCAGGCGCCCAGATGCAGCGATGCGGCGAGCCCGCCCATGAGGGCTTGAGATGCATAAAGCGGCAGCACGGATGTGCCGACGAGCGTCGCGAAAATGAGCGTAATCGAGAAGGGAAACGCCGCCTGGCAAGGCGTAGACCCGACTACGGACAGCGGCGCGGCAGAGGCTTGCGTGCATGGGGAGTCCATATGCCCTCTCAATCGGTGAGTGATGGACCCATGCTACTATCAAGCGAATGGATGATAATCAGTTTAATAATTGATAGATAATCCATTTTTCATGGAGAATCCATGCTTTCGTTGCGCGATATGGAAGTGTTCATCACCATTAGCGAGGTCGGTAGCCTGACTGCGGCGGCCCAGCGACTGGGATGCTCACTGCAGGCGGTGAGTCGTTCGCTGCAGTCACTCGAGGCGGAAGTGGGCGCAACGTTGATCGCCCGCACCACGCGAACCTTGCGCCTTACGCCGGCGGGGGAGCGCTTTCGCGAGCGCCTGCAGGATATTTTTGCCGAGCTGGAAGCCGCGCGCACCGAAGTCACCGAAGAAACCCATCAACTGCGCGGCACGCTGCGTATCAGTGCGGCGACCCTATTCGGGCCGGCCTACATCGTGCCGCTGGTGAGCGAATTTCTGACAATGCACCCGGGGCTGAGCGCCGTGCTCGAATTCGAGGACGAATTCCGCGATCCTGTCAAACGTGGCGTGGATATCACGATTCGCATCGGCGACACGCCCGATTCGCGGCTCGTCGCGCGGCGCCTGGCGTCGGTGCGTCGTGTGCTGTTCGCAGCGCCCGGTTATCTCGCCCAGCGTGGCCGGCCGGAAACGCCGGCCGATCTGGGCGAGCATGACTGCGTGATTCGTTCCAACGCCGCACATCCACGCTTGTGGCGCTTTCAGGCGCCCGACCAAAGCGAAATCACCGTGGCGGTGAAAGGGCGAGTCGAGGCTAACCATGCCGATGCGGTCAACCGCGCCGTGGCCTGTGGCATGGGCATCGGCCTCGCGACGCTGTGGCAGATCCGCCCGTTGCTCGAAGCCGGCAAGGTCGAGCGTCTGCTGACAGCCTTTGAGCCGACACCCGCACCGCTCAATGTGCTGTGGGTGCGCGCCCCTCGCCTGCCGGCGCGAACCCGGCGCTTCATCGACTTTCTCACGGAGCGATTCGCGGACGAATGGCTGTAACCTCAGATCGCCCCAATGGCTATTGCGCGCCTGAATTCGCCGCGACGTGATCGTGGTGCTTGGCCTATGACCTTGATGGACTCATCAAGTTGGAGGCGAGTGTATGACGTTGCCACCTGTCGATAACGGTAGCACCAGGGCTGAATGCTTCCCTCCGATGGATACACGCTGAACCGTCGATAAACCGTATATTCCCAAATCCGCGCAACCCGGTAATCTGCGAAGTTTAAGCGAACAAAAAAGCGTCGCTGCCTGAATGCAACCATACGGATCCACCATGACCGAACCTCGTCTAACGTTCCTTGACCAGAATGAATGGGAAAACTGGTTGACGCAAAACGGCGGCACCTCGACCGGGATATGGCTGCGCCTTGCCAAAAAGGGTGCCGGGCAGCCAACCTTGACCTACGAACAGGCGCTGGAAAGTGCTCTGTGTCATGGCTGGATCGACGGTCAAAAACAGACTGAAAATGAAGAATACTGGTTGCAACGCTTCACTCGACGCTCCGCAAGAAGTATCTGGTCCAGGCTCAACAAAGACCGGGCCGAAGCGCTGATCGCCGCAGGCAGAATGCTGCCTTCGGGCATGCGGGAGATCGAGAAAGCCAGGGAGAATGGCCGCTGGGAGGCTGCCTATACGTCGGCCAGCAACTCGGTCGTGCCGGACGACCTGCAGGCCGCACTGGATGCCAATCCCAAGGCCAGCGCGTTCTTTGCGACGCTGAACGGCCGTAACCGCTACGCCATCCTGTTCCGGATACAGAACGTCAAAAAGCCCGCGACACGGGTACGCAAGATCGAGGAGTTCATCGACATGCTGAGTCGCGGAGAAACCCTCCATCCCTAGACCAGGAAATTCGACAGCCGAGGAAAACCGCCGGACGATGCCGCAATCAAGGCGGGCAACCTGCAGCGCTCGCCAGCTAAAGTGTCGCGACTGAGTGTTCGCCCACGCGTCAGCTTCGCCCTCTCATCGACGCCTCCGCTTCATGCAGATAGGTCGTGAAGCCATCCCTAGCCGGTGAAAGGGCGTTGAGCAGCATGAGGACACTGACCTGGCCGCGGTGGCCGGTGCCGTGGTTGATGACGTGCATGAGCATTTCCTCCCGGGACATGCAACCCGGGGCGCCATCGGTGAACACGAAATCGATCCGTTCCGCCAGGGCGTCGCGATCGAGCCCGGACACGTACTGGATGTACTCCTGATCGGATCTCCTGATGTCTGCGGCCAGATCGTCCAGCGTCGGCAACTCGTTCAGGTTGGCCGACGAATAGGGATGAGCCTTGCGCTGCAGGTGCGCTGCGAAGATCCGGTCGACGACATAGCTGTGGCTCAGGGCCTTGATGGCCAGTCGGGTAAGGGTGAATCGACGCCATGCCCCAAGCCCGGCCAGCACGGTCAGCAGCTCGTCGTTCGCCCAGGCCTTGTATCGAAACAGATGTTGCAAGGTGTCGTGCATGTCGTGACTTCCCAAGAGTTTTGCGCGTCGCGCACGTTGTGCAAGGTACGGTCTTGCATTGCGATGTTGGGTAATGTACGAGCTATCACTCGCTTTTTATACTCGCATTGGCGGCGTGGAAAAACAGCACGCCGACCGCTCACAAAACCCAGCAAGATCGCCACTCGGCAGCGATCTCGCACGACAGTCGACGCGCCAGGTTAAAGCAACTGCTCGCATTTTCGTCAAGGAAGGCCCAGGCAAGGCCAGTACCAACCGCATCGCAGCAATGGCGGAAGAAAATATTGATTCGTTCTACCAATATTTCACCAGAAAGAAAGCTCTCGTTTCTGCCATCATCGAGCGCCACCAGCAGGAGAAACATCTCGGCGACCGACTCGCCGATTGGGCCTCTCGCAGCGTCAAATCACGCCGGGAATCCCTTCCAGTTCTTGCTGGAGCTCGACACACCACTCCCGCAGCCGATGAGTCTGTGCCTTAGCAGGAAACACCAGGTGCACTGGCCACTCGGGCAATCGCCAGTCGGGAAGAAGCCGGACGAGTCGTCCATCGCGGATGTCCTGATCGACCGCATATCGATGAATCAGTCCCACACCCGCACCAGAGAGAAGCACCTCGCGGTGCCCAACAATCTGGTCAATCTTCAGGCGCGGCGTCACCCTGACTTTCCGCTTGCGGCCACGACGTTCAAACTCGACATCGTCGCGGCCCAGAGATCCCGAGAACGCCACCCACGGCAACGCCTGCAAATCTGCGGGCCGCGCGACCGGTTGCTTCAAATACCGTGGATGACCCACCACCACTTCTTCCAGCGTGGCGAGGCGTCGTGCGAAAAGGGATGAATCCGCCAGTTGACCAATACGGATCGCGACGTCGAGCCCCTCGCTGATCAGATCGCTCTCGCTGTCGGTCAGGCAAAGCTCCAACGTCGCCTTCGGATGCCGTTCGACAAAACCCCCGCAGAACGGCGCGATCACGAAAGCGCCGAACCCCGATGGCGCAGCAATGCGGATTCTCCCCTCGACCTGAGCGCTATCGCCCCTCAATCGCTCCCGCAGGATGTCGTCCGAGCGCACCATGAGCTGCGCCTGCTCATAAACCATTCTCCCGGCATCGGTCATACGCAGGGACCGCGTAGTCCGGATGACGAGCGCGTTGCCATAGGCCGCCTCCAGTTCCTGGAGTTGCCGGGATACGGTTGGCTGGGTTGTGCCGAGGTCCCTCGCCGCCGCCGAAAGGCTCCCTCGCTCGACGACTCTCAGAAACGTTCTCAGCTGGTGCAGGGAGGCATCTTTCATACAGACTCGCATACGATAGTCGTATGAATTATATGCACTTTATACGCCTTCTCATTCGCGAGAGAGCATTCGACAATCAGACGGCCATCTTCCCTACCCCGGTTAAAGGAACGACCATGTCCATGTCCCATGTTCACGTTTTCCGCTCTGCGGAGTCAGCCTTTTACGTCAACTCGTTTGTTATCGAAACCGCGCGCGGTCTCGTGCTCGTCGATACCCAGTTCCTGACCTCCTCCGCGCAGCAACTGCGCGACGCCATCCGGGCTCACGGCAAACCGCTCCTGGCGATCGTCATTACCCATCCTCATCCCGATCACTTCAACGGCACGGCGGAGATTGTCCATGAATGGCCGGGACTGCCGATCTATGCCACCCAGGCCACGATCGATGTCATCCGTGCGACGGAAGCCGGCAAGCGCGCTGCATGGACGCCGGTCTACGGTGACGACTATCCTCGTCAGACCGTGCTGCCGAATACGGTAGTGGTCCCCGGGCGAGCCGTCCTCGTGGACGGCGTCGAGCTGCGCATCGACGACCTCGGCGAAGGCGAGTCCGCCGATATCACCGTGATCCATCTGCCGCAAAGCAATCAGCTGATCGCGTCGGATCTTCTGTATCACCGCGTGCACCCGTGGCTCGCGGAAGGCCGCACGAAACAATGGCTGGACCAGATTGAAATCGTACGTCGCCGTTACGCTACGGCAACGGCCGTATTCGCAGGTCACGGCGAGGCTGCCGGACTGGACGCTCTCGCACAGCAGGCCGAATACCTGACGCACTTTCGCGATTACGTAAGCCATGGGGTCGCCGATCTCACGCGGCCCACGCCCGAAGAAAAGAGCGCCATCGCCGCGAAGGTCCTTCAGCAATATCCGGACTATCCGCTTCAGATGCTCGTCGAGATGAATATCGATGGCGTCGCAAAGGAACTCGCTGCCGAAGTCGCGTCGGCAAGCTAAGGCCAGCCCCCTTTCTGGAGGGATCACGAGAGATCTCGCGATTCCCCTTACCTCCCTGATACAGAAAGGTCATCGACTGCGTCGCGCGGGAACACGGCGATACCCACACACACAGCGGACTACCGGCCCGCTCCAAGAAGCGCAGCCAGGCCGCGCGCGTGCGCCGCGGGATCGACGTCCCGCATGATGGACATCTGCACCACGTACCCAAGGATGATGGATTGGAGCGCCTTGGCCACCTCGGCGACATCGGCGTCCGGCGCGACCGCGCCCTCCGCCTGCCACCGCACCACACGCGCGACAAGCTGCTCGCGAAAGCCCAGATAGAAGCCGCGAATCAGCTCGCGCACTTTTTCGTCGCGCTGCGCCTCGCTCCAGCCATGCATGGCGATGGCAGCGAGGTTGTACCCCTCGCGATGACTGAACGTCTCGATGTCACTGGTCACGCGCTCCACGAGCACAGCCGGCGCCAGATCCCGCGCGACGATCGGCTCCAGCAGCTTGCCTACTGCGGTGAGCGAACTGGAGATGGCGCTGAAAATGATGTCGTCCTTGCCGCCAAAGTACCGATACATCGCACTGGCGGACATGTCCGCCTCCTTGATGATCTGTTCCATGGTCGTGGCCTGGACGCCTTCCCGATAGAAGCAGCGCCAGGCGGCGTCGAGAATCTGCGCACGGCGCATTTCCCGGTGAGCGTCGGAGATTTTGGGCATGCGACCAGTCTAGCAGATAAAAAGGAATAAATATTCCTTGATTTTTTCGCGGCGACGCCTAGCATAAGGGAATGTTCATTCCTTTTATGGAGACAGTTCATGGCCAGCCCCAACACGCTCAAGGTTCATCACCTCAATTGCGCCTGTATCCAGCGCCTGCGCATCCACGGACGACAGCTGGCCTGCCACTGTCTGCTGATCGAAACACCGTCCAGCGGTCTCGTGCTCGTGGATACCGGCCTGGGCACACAGGATCTCGTGGATCCGGTGAAGCGCCTCGGTTTTGCCTTCACGCATCTCTACGCGAATCCCCGGCGTGATCCGTCGCTTTCCGCGGTGGCCCAGATCCGCGCGATGGGCTTCGATCCGCGCGACGTGCGCCATATCGTGATGACGCACATGGATCTCGATCACGTGGGTGGGCTCGTGGATTTCCCCCACGCGCGCGTCCATCTGCATGACCGGGAGCTGGAAGCGTGCACCGCGCGCCGCTCCTTCAAGGACAAGCATCGCTATCTGCCCGCCATGTGGGCGCACCAGCCGCGCTACGAAACGTATAGTGAGGAGGGCGAACCGTGGATGGGCTTCGAGGCCATCCGTTCGCTGCGCGGCCTGCCGCCCGAAATCCTGCTCGTTCCGCTGTTCGGACATACGCTCGGGCATTGCGGCGTAGCCGTGCAGGACACGCGAGGATGGATGCTGCATGCGGGCGATGCCTACTTCGATCCGCGCGAGATTCACGGCGCCCAGCGGCAATGCGCCTGGCAGGTGGGGTTGTTTCAGGCCGCCGTCCAGACCGTGCGACGCGAACGTCTGCGCAACCAGACCCGACTTCGCGCGCTAACCGCTACGCACCCCGAAATTCGGGTGTTTAGCGCGCACAATCCGTGGGAATATGCCGCTGCACATGGCGAACCGGTGACGATCCATGGAAAACGGCTCGATCACAGCAATCCCGTGTCTCCGTCCGTAGCGGGCCACGCACGCGCCGCGCAACCGTGAGCGTCTTTCAAGTCGGCTTTGTAGTAGCCCGCATCGCAACGTTGCGTTCTCACAGAAGCCTGCCGTCCGTCGCCTCGTCACTTTGTCGTCAATCGCAAGGAATACGAACAGTCGCCACGAAGCCTCCGCCTGGGCGAAGGGCAAGATCCAGCCGGCCTTCGTGCTGACGCGCAATCCGCTCGGCAATCGCGAGGCCCAGCCCGGTTCCTGCCGCCCGCCCGGGTGTCGCCACGCGGCGAAACGGTTGCCTGATCGTCGACAACAACTCCGCCGGCACGCCCGGCCCTTCGTCCTCGATACAGACCGTCACGAAGTCACCATCGCGGTACGTACGAACCGCCAGCCCGACCCGGCCATGAACGGCCGCATTGTGCATCAGGTTCATCAAGAGCCGCTGCATGCCGACCGCGCGATAAGGGACGAGCGGCAGCGGCGCCAGCTTCAGTTCGAACGCATGCCCTAACCCGGCGTAGTCGGCAGCGAGTTGCTCCACCAGCCCGTTCAGGTCACCGGGCACGCGCGGCTCGTCGTCCCAGCCTCGTGCGAAGTCGATGAACTGGGCGACGATCGTATCGATCTCCGCGACGAATCGCTCCGCGCTGGCAAGCGGCGCATCGAACGATTCCGGCGCCGCAATGGCCATACGCAACTTCGTCAACGGCGTGCGGATGTCGTGCGAAATGCCCGCCAGCATTTCCGCGCGCGTCGCCTCCACCCCGGCAAGCGCTTCGACCATCCGGTTGAACGCTTCCGCCACTTTGGCAAGTTCCGTCGGACCTTTCGCGGGAACAGGCTCAGGCCAGGTGCCGCGCTCGATCAGCATCGCGGCACTGGCGAGGCGCTGCAGCGGTGCCGCCGTGTGCCGCTGGATCAACCACGCCCCGAGCGCCGGAAACATCGCCAGCGTCAGCAGAATCCCCACGGCGCTGAGCGGAAGCGACTGCCTGATCGCCGCTGCGGTCGGCAGCGCGAGCCAATAGAAGCGATCGTCGATCACGAGGCGCACCCAGATACGGCGCCCTCCGGAGGCTTCCCAGTAAAGCGCCGTGCCCGCCGGAAGACGCTCCCTCAGGCTGCGCAAGAACCGTCGTATCGTATAGGCGTGCGGCAGCGCCGTGTGCGACAGGACGGGCGGCGCACTGGCCGTGCCGCCGTTCATCGCCGCAAGTTCCCGACTCCGCCCGGGCTCCGGCAACGCAGCCAGCAGGCGTTCGACCGCGGCGGTCTGCGAAGCGACAAACAAAGCCGCCTCGTCAATCCGGGGCTTCTGGATAAAGACGAAAATCAGCAGGATGACCGAGACTTCGCTGGCAATCACGACCAGAACCAGCAGCAGCAGATTACGGCCAAGCAGAGAGCGCGGCAGCAGCCGGATCACGCTTCGAACTCCGCCATCAGCATGTACCCGACGCCCCAAACCGTGCGGATGAAGCGCGGCATCGAAGCGTCGGTTTCGATAATCTGCCGCAGCCGCAGAACCTGAACGTCGACGCTGCGCGCGTTCGCCTCATAGTCGCGCCCGTGCGTACGTTCGATCAGGTTCAGCCTGCTCACCGGTCGATTCGGTGTCTGTGCGAGCGCGCAGAGCAGGCGCAGTTCCGCCTGGCCGATTTCAACGACACCCCCCGCCGCAAGACACAATTCCTGGTAGCGCAGATCGAGTCGGAAGTCTCCGAATCGCAATCTGATGGCATCGCTTTCAAAACCGACACTATCGCGCGACGCGCGCCGTCGCAACGCGAGTTGCTGGCGCCGAAGGATTGCGCGAATGCGCGCTAAAAGCTCGTTGGGCAGGAAGGGCTTGGCAAGATAGTCGTCGGCGCCGTGCTCCAGGCCGACCACGCGATCAATCGGATCGCCCCGCGCCGTAAGCATGAGAATCGGGATGATCTGTCCCTGCGTACGCAGCCGCCGGCACACCGAGAGACCATCTTCGTCGGGCATCATGACGTCGAGGACAAGCAGGTCATAGGGTTCCCGCTCCAGAAACGCATCGAGCTGCTGGCTGCTCTTCGCCGCGCGGACGTCGAACCCGTGCGCAGTCAGATAACGCTGCAGCATGTTGCGAATTTCCGCTTCGTCATCGAGCACGATGATGCGAGCGGGCCGTGTCTCGCCGGTCTCCGGCACGGTGGTCAACATGGCGATCAGCAGCCCTTTCCCGTAGCGCTCACGTCGTACGCCCCGTCTTACTGGCGGCGCTGCGCGAGGTACTGCTCAATGTCATTGAGCGTCACATACCCCTTGTGGGTCGTGTCTATCTGGTCAAAGTTCTTCGCCACGCGCGGCATGCCGGCCTGCGCTTCGGCCAGCGTGAGCTTGCCGTCGTGGTTCGTATCGGCCGCCTCGAAACGGGCCTGGAGCTTTTGCATGCCGGCCGCCTGGGCAAAGGCCGACGACGACGCCAGCGCGACGATAAGGGTCAGGAAGATACGCTTCATTTTTCTCTCCATGAAAACAGGCTGGCGATTCGAAACCGGCGTGAACGGCAAGTGTAGGAAATAGCGCGGCCCGGCAGGTTTCGAATCTGTAAAAATTGATGTCGCCGTATGTCACGGCCTTGAAAACGATCAGCTAAAACGGGCACGGGTAATGGCACGTAATAGTGACTGCGGGTCAAGCACCGCGACCCGCCAAGGGCTGATGGACCCGGGCCGCGTGGGCACGCCCTACTTCCCAGCAATAGACTGACTTCGCAGCAGACCGGCACGGCTCCTGAGTTCCTCCGTCGTTTCGCCGCCGCCGTCTGCGCGCCAGCCAGGCGGGCGAAACAGATGGCCCAGCACGGCGGACAGCGTGCGGGCAGCGAGGAGATCGCGACCCAGGCTCGCCCAGTGCTCGAATTCCACGACGAGCGGATTACGCGAGTGCGTGGGCGTGACCAGCCCGTAACGGCACGGCACGTCGTCGCGCTCGGCGACGTAGGTGCCGAACAGGCGATCGAAGATGACCAGCACGCCGCCATAGTTCGCATCGAGGTATTCGACGTTCGACGCGTGATGTACGCGATGCGCGGACGGCGTATTGAACACGTACTCCAACCACCCAAGCCTCGGTGTCCACGTGTTGTGTACCCAGAATTGATACAGCAGGTTGAAAGACAGCATCGCCAGCACGACGTGCGGCTGCACGCCGAACCAGACCAGCGGCGTGAAAAAGAGCCCACTGCCGGTCAGTTTGCCCGTCCAGCCGAGCCGATACGCGGTAGAGAGCGTCAACTGATTCGGCGAGTGATGGACCGCATGCGAAGCCCAGAAGAACCGCACCCGATGTGCGGCGCGGTGATACCAGTAGTAGCAGAACTCCTGACCGAGAAACAACAGCAGCAACGTCAATGCGCCGCGCACCGGAACCGTGTAGATCCGGTAGTGCCACGCGATGGCGAAAACGGGCGCGGCCAGAGAAATGGGGAGTCGCTCGATGAGCCGGCGCCCTGCCATGTCGACCAGCGAAATGCCCATCTCGTACCAGGCGAATGGCGCTCCGCCGCGCCGGGCGCGCCAGCCAAGGACGACGGCCTCCACGAGCGACAGCCCGATCAATACCGAGGAGACGACGAAAGCAAGTTTGAATGTGTGAGCCATGTTGGACACCCGGACGACTGTGTGACATCGGCAAAAGGCCGCGCTCGCAAAGTTTGTGTCGCGGCACTTTCGCTATAAATTGACCTTCGATAAAAGCATTCGAAAAAATCAGGCCGATATGTTTTGGAATGCTTATTTTTCATAGGCCAGAAAGTTAGCGTTCGTATGCGCCTCAATAAGGCGCGTAGTAGTAATAGACCGGGCGCGCATAAACGACCGGCGCCGCCACAACGGGAGCCGGTGGCACGACGATCGTGTCTCCCTTCGCGGTAATGCACTGCGCGTATGCGTTGTCGTACTGTCGCTGCAACGCGGCCTCGGTCTGTCCATGCTGGTTCGCACCGACCGCGGCGCCGAGCAGCAGGCCCGCGCCCGCACCGATTGCCGCCCCGGCGCCTGCATTGCCGGCCCCGGCTCCGATCAGCGCGCCCGCTGCCGCGCCCCCCGCTGCGCCTAGCACGGGTGCAGCGGCGCCGGACTGTGCGGGCGAGCGTCCCGAAGCAAGCGGATTGACAAGCTGCGATGCGTACGTGCGGCAACTGAAATCGTCCTGCTGGAATGCGTTGAGCGTTTTGCCCTTGGCGGGCAGCGCGGAAACAGTCGGATAGCTGGGTGGAACGACAGCGCAACCGGCCAGCGCAAGCAGCGCGCAAGCGAGGACGGACAGGCGAGCGGGATGGAAGACGTTCATGATGTTCGCGTTTTCGTTTCGGAAAGGGAGAGCGGGCATACCACGTCGGCTTCTAGAAGCGGTATGCGAGACCCAGCGAGCCGAAGACGCTTGCACGCCGGCCGACGACCGGGCTGTCGGCTGCGTCCCCGACCAACGTGTCGACACCGGCCGCCGCCCGCAGCGACCAGCGCGCGTCGATACGGTGATCGAGAGCGATCTTCAGATCGACACGAGAAAATCCCGCCGAAGGGGAATAGACCGGCAGGTGGGCCGTGCTCGCGGCCGACTGCTCCGCATCGATACCAAAATACGTCTGCTCGGCCGACGCGTTGGCCCAGATGGTGTCCGCCGAGACCGTCACACGATCTTTCGGCAGGATGAGCGCGAGGTAGGAGACATCGAACGTCACGTGATTGCCGTAGCCTTCATGCGCCGATTGAAGAAACTTCACGCTCGCAGTCAGCCGCTCCAGCTGCCAGCGGACGAATGCGCCATAGAGAAAAGAGTCGTCTATATCGCCGGTGCCGTTCAGGAGCGTTGCATCGTCCTGCTTGCGGCCGAGACCGAGACCGATTAGCGGTCCGACGCTCAGATGCGGGCCGAGCGACCAGGCGAGACCACCGTCGAGCCCCTCTGCAAAGAAGGTCACGCCCGATGCGGTATGGCTCTGCAGCGCCAGAACGGGGAGCGGGAGCACTCGATAAGCCGTCGCCCCCTGATAGCGCGGCAATACGGTCAGGTCGAGACCGAAACTGCCTTCCGGCGAGGACTGCGCATAGGCCGAACCGCCGTGAATACAGGCGCAGGCGACCAGCACGGCGGAGAATGCCTTGCAATAACGGGCGCGGACGGACGGCAATTCGAGTTCGGAACGATAGTCGGACATGGACGATCAAGGCTGGCAAGGAGTGAAATGAAAGGCATGCACGCCGGAGCGGCACGCTATTCGAAGACGTGAGAAAAAAAGGAAGCCGTCATTCAGGACCAGTGAGCCGGCACCCAGACGTTGCCCGCCCAGTGACCGCTCACCCAGACGTGCGGAGACACGACGACAGCGGGCACGGGCGCCGGCACGACCACGGCGGGCGCGGCGGCCACTACGGTTGGCGCCACTGCGACAGCCACAGTCGGCGCAGGCACGACAACCGGCGCAGGCGCAGCAACCACGGCAATCGCGGGCGGCGGCACCACGACAGCGACAGGCGGTGCCCCCGTCACCACTACGCCGCCGGTCGCCACCGTGCCGCCATGCGGTCCGGTGGCGCTACCCGATGTCGCAACGACCCCCGGTGCGACGCGCACAGCGGTCGTGGTATGACTCACGGTGCCGCCCTCCGGCCCCGTGGCGCTGGCCGTGCGCGTGCAGGCCCCGCCCGCGCAGGTGGTCGAACCGGAATGCGACCAGGTACCGTTCGCATCACTAACGGTACCCGACGACGAGAACTGTCCCGGCCCGGTTCTGGTGACGGAATCGGAGGCACTGGCCGTATGACCGTTGGGACCGGTCACACTGCCGTTGTGCGTACAGGTTCCGCCAGCACAGTCCGTGGTGCCGCTGTGCGTGTAATGGCCGCCGTATGGCCCGACGGCCGTCCCCGAGTTGGTGAATTGCCCGGGTGCCGTGCGCGTAACGGTGCCGTGATTCGTGGCAAGCCCGCCGTATGGCCCGACCGCGCCGCCACTATGGGTGCAGGCGTTTCCGCTGCACGAGGCAAAGCGCGCGCCGCCATAAACGCCGCCCGGCGTGATCGCCGATCCATAGCCCAGGAGATGCGCTTCGGCACCATGGCTGAAGAGTGTCAGCAAGGCCGAAGCCGTTACCAGAACAAGGTTTTTCATGAATGCCCTCTTGCGGGAAAAACGAATCGACGCCGCAAATGTAGAAAAACCTGGGGGCAATAGCTGTTAGCAATTCGTGTCAACCGATGTCAACACAGGCAGACGGCCCGACGACCGTAAGGCGAAACGGGATGACATATTTTCCAGACAGATTTTTATCGCCACCCTGGCTACGCTTTCGTTCAAGGCCGGCGTTTGCCGGCTCTTCAACCTGTTTTGCCTGACCAAGGATCCGCGATGAAACTGCGTTATCTGATCGCTTCTGCAAGTGGGCTGGTGCTGGCGTTGCTGGCGCGGTCCGCGTTTGCCGGCGTAGCCGTCGGCATCACCGTCGCGCCCGCCGTGCCGGTTGTCCCCGCTTATGCACCCGTGGTCGTTGCCGCGCCACCCGTCGTCGTCGCGGCGCCGGTCATCGTTCCCCCCGCGCCTGTCGTCGTCGCACCGCTACCTGTTGCAGTTCGCCCGGTCTATGCCGCGCCGTACTATCCGGCTGTCACCGTGCGTGCAGGGTACTGGCCTCGCGGTGTCGTTGTGGTCCACTAAGGTTTCCGCGCAGTTGCCTTGCGATGCCACACCGATCATCATAGTAGTCCGAAATTTTTTCCTCAGCAGTAGCCTTCGAGGCGGTGGAACTTCTGCCATACACTCCCCGCCTCTTTTTTCACCGCATAACGTCGCGACTCAGCTACCCGCCTTGCAGCAGCCCGGGTGTCCATCGGTAAAGCACAAGCTGGCGCAACTGAAGGTCATGCCAGAATCGCTCGATGTCGCAGGCATCACGCCACTAGCCTCATTCGGCGCGCTGGCCGGCGACGGCGTATCGGCCGGCTTGCTTGTGTTCGTGGCGTTGTGCTTTGTCAGCGACCCCAGAAGTGATGGCGCACCCGGAATCAATACGCAACCGGCAAGCGAGAACATCAGGATGACGAATAAAATGGACAACCGGAATGAATCGGGTTTCATGAGCGACAGGACGTGAAAAAGCGGCGCTCCGGGCTGGTTCTCAGGCCCCATTGCGCTGCGATGTGGGTTAAAGGAAATTCCGTGTTGCGGCTCGCGACGAATGCCGCGGCAGCTCGGCGCCTCCCTGCGGAAAGCGTCTGCCGAAGTGGAATATAGGCGGTCTATTCAATACAGAGTGCAACGAAAAATGTCATTCGATGTCACACCTGAACACCCGCCGCCGTGCAGCGTCACGTCCGTTCCGCCAACGAAATGCAAGACTTGCCTCAACCGGGACCCACGGGTCCGTTTCCATCAGGAGTATCGATGAACACCGTCATTGCCGAACGACTCACTTTGCTGGGCCTCGCACTGCCCGCGCCCATACAGCCGCTTGGGTCGTACCGCTCCGTGTCGGTATCGGGCCAGGAGATTTACGTATCGGGGTTGGGACCATTCGAAGGCGGCAAGCCGCTTACGGGCACCGTGGGCGAAGACATCCCACTGGAGAAGGCACAGTACGCCGCGAAACTGACCATGCTCATGATCCTCGCCTGCCTTGAAGAGGCCTGCGGGCTCGAAAACATCGAGCGCTGCATCAGGCTGACCGTGTACGTGCGCGCTTGCGCCGGGTTCACCGATCATCCGAAGGTTGCGAATGGCGCGAGCGATTTGCTATCCGGCCTTTTTGGACAGGACGCGCTCCCCGCGCGCAGCGCGATTGGCGTGGCGACGCTGCCGATGAACATCCCCGTGGAGATCGACAGCGTTTTCAGACTCAAAAGGTAATGCGGGCGAATGCCGGTCGACGCAGCAACGCTAGATTGCCGCTTCACCAACCCGCTCGATCTGGAATAGCGAAACTGAATCGCTCAGTTTCGCGACCTGGTCGTCCAGCGAGCGCGCAGCAGCAGCCGCTTGTTCGACCAGTGCGGCATTCTGCTGGGTCACGCTGTCGATCTGGATAACGGCCTGGTTGACTTCGTCGATACCGCGTCTCTGTGCGTCCGACGCCGTTGCAATGTCGTCCACGATGGTTGCGACCCGGTGAATGGCAAGCCGCACTTCTTCTGTCGCGCGCCCGGCTTCTTCGGCTTGCTGGGAACCCGAACGGATGGTCGCCACCGAGCGGTCGACGAGATGTTTGATTTCGCGCGCGGCATCTGCCGACCGTCGCGCCAGATTCCGCACTTCCGTGGCGACGACGCTGAAGCCGCGCCCCTGCTCGCCCGCGCGCGCGGCCTCGACGGCCGCATTCAGCGAGAGAAGGTTGGTCTGGAAAGCAATGCCGTCGATCAGCGACGTGATTTCGGCAATGCGCGCCGAATTGCCGGAGATGTCGTTCATGGTGCCCACGAGTCGCTCCACCGCCTTGGAGCCTTCGTCCGACATGCGCGTCGAGCTGCTCGCCAGCGCCTTCGCCGCGTGCGCATCGTCAACGTTGCGACGCACGGTCTCGGTCAAATCGGTGATACTGCTCGCCGTCTGCTGCAACGAAGCGGCCTGTTCTTCGGTACGCGTGGACAAGTCGAGATTGCCCGCTGCGATCTGCTTCGACGCAACCCCTACCGTATCGCTCGATGCGCGCACGTCCGACACCACCATCATCATCCGGTCGAGCAGGTTGTTCACGGCGATAGCGGTTTTACCGATCTCGTCCTCGCGCTCCACATGGATACGCCGCGACAGGTCGAGCGTACGGCTGACCGCTTCGAGCGTACCGCGCAACCCGCCCAGCCCCACACTGACGATGCGATACAAATGCGTGCCGAGCAACCCCGTGACGATGAGCGCGGCACCCACTGCGCCCAGCATCAGCACGAGCGCAAGCCGATAGGCCGAAGCATTCTCGTCGCGCACGGCGTTCACGCGATCGATGACCTCGTTCACGTGCGCATGGAGCGCGTTATTGACGGCGAGCGCCGTGTTGTGGACATCGCCGCCGTCGTGCAGCATCGTCAGCGCCCCGTCACGGTCGCCGCTCTGGATGCGCTGGAAAAAGAGCGTGCGCTGGGCGCGGTATGCCGCCATGCGCATCCGGTCTGTTTCCAGCATCCGGCGATCGTCCTCGTCACTGAGGTAGTGCGCCTCGTAATCGGCCAATGCCTTGTCGAAGGCGCCATCGGCCTTGTCGACTTCGTTCTCGCTCGCCGCGCGGGTCGCATCGTCGACGCCGTCCACCACATATCGATAGACCGCGAAACGCATGGCGCCCGTTTCGTCGAGTGCGCGGGAGATTTCCCGAAGCCCCGGAATGGTCTGCGTCTCCAGTCCTTCGATGCGCTGATACGAAGCGTGTAGCTGATACAGTCCATATCCGCCGACTGCCGCGAGTGCGCACAGCGCGACCCCGAGGGTGACGATAAGGCGGTGAACGATAGTCATGTCGAGCCCCTTTTCATTAATTTTGCGTTGTAGCGCGATATTCCGGAGTCGCGCACACTGCCCGCCGCGATGCGCGCGCGGCTCCGCAGTTCATGCGATCGAGGCGAGCTTCCGGGTCCAGCGCGCGAGCCATGTCGTGATCTCATCGGCGGCGACCGGGCGTCCGATGTAATACCCCTGCGCCATATCGCAGCCGAGTGCGCGCAGTTGCTCGAGTGTCGATTCGTCCTCGACGCCTTCGGCCACGACCACTAGTCCCATGTTGTGGGCGAGCGCAATGGTCGAGCGCACGATGAATGCGTCGTCCGCGTCGTGCGTCATGCCGATCACAAACGAACGGTCGATTTTCAACTCGCTCACGGGCATCCGCTTGAGGTACGACAATGACGAATAGCCGGTGCCGAAATCGTCGATCGACATGCGGATCCCAAGCGCGCGCAACCGCTCCAGTGTCGTGAGCGCATACGCGGGGTCGTCCATCAGCGCACTTTCCGTGATCTCGATCCCCAGCCGGCCCGGCTCGACGTTGTGCTCGCGCAGCAACGCGGCAAGCCAGTCGGGCGTGCTGCGATCGGCCAGGTCGCGCGCCGAGAAGTTGATCGAGATGTTGACAGCGAGCCCTTGCTCCTGCCAGCGAACGCTCTGCGACACCGCCTCCGCCGCAATCCAGCGCGAGATCGAACGGATAAAGCCGGTTTGCTCGGCAAACGGAATGAATTCGCCCGGCGGAACCAGACCCCGTTCCGGGTGTCTCCAGCGGACCAATGCCTCGAGGTGCTGCATGCTGTTATCCGCGAGATCAATTTTCGGCTGGTAATAGAGTTGCAGCTCGTTGTTCTCGATTGCGCGACGCAGCTCGCCCATGAGCGACAGGCGTTCCAGACCATGACGTTCCGCGCCGTGGTCATAAATGCCAATGCCGGAGTTGGCCTGTTTCGCGGCATACATCGCGACGTCGGCGCGGCGCAGCAGTGTATGCATGTCGGTGCCATCGGCGGGAAAGCACACCATGCCGACGCTCGCGCCGACGTCCACCGGCTGCCCCTCGATCAGCATCGGCACTTCGAGCACCTTGAGCAATTGCTCGGCGTGGCGCTGCGCGCCGGCAAGTTCGCTGCCCGGCAACAGGATCGCGAATTCATCGCCGCCGAGCCGCGCGACGCGGCCGCGCGAATTCCCCAGGCGATCGGCGAGACGCTTGCCGACTTCGCGCAACAACCGGTCGCCGACGTGATGCCCGAGCGTATCGTTCACGTACTTGAAGCGGTCGAGATCCATCAGCATCACCGCAAAAGCGCGGCCATCCCGGGATGCGCCGTCGATTTCGCGCTGCAGCCACTCGTTGAACGAAATGCGATTGGGCAGCCCCGTCAGGGGGTCCATGTAGGCCAGCTCCGTGATGCGGGCCTCGCGCTTCGCGATGTCGTCGCGCATTTGCCGGAACGCCGCCGCAAGTTCGCTGGTCTCGTCGCTGCTGTGAATGTCGATCGAGGCATCGTATTCGCCGCGTCCGACCCGCTCCGCGAAACGCGTCAACTCCCCCAACGGCCTCGTGACGCTTCTCGCGATCAAGGTCGCGCCGACGATCGAAATCGCAATGCCGCCCAGCGTGAGCCACAGCAGTGTCGAGCGCAAATCGCGGAATGGCGCCGAGGCTTCGGCAAGCGACTTCTGGAGGACGGCCACCACCGGCGCATGCCCAAGTGCCAGCCAGATGATGCGCGAGTCGTAGCCGTTGATGACCGGCTCCGCATGGCGGGAAGCGTGACCGAAGACGGCGTTTGCACCGGCCGCTTCCAGCAAGGCACGGTTCGATGGCGAAAGCGAGCTTGCAAAGACCTTCCAGCGAGTATCGGTGCCGAGACCCATGAACGAAATGTCGAGCCCCGCGATATCGTGCATATCGCGCGCCAGCGTGTCGTCGATGGCAAAGCCCATCACCATCCACGCCACGGTAAGCGGCGTCTTGACCGGGACGCTGACGAGCTCATACGGTCGGCCGTCGAGCAAGCCGATTAACGGCGTCACGCCGTGAGTCTTTCCGCCGATGATCGCCGGATACGGAAACGGCTGACCGGCCGCCGCGACCGGCGGCGAACTCGCAACAACACGCCCCTCGGGCCCGACCAGGATCGAGATATCGGCACCGAGGCGTTCGCGCTGATTTTGCAGCGCGGAGCGCACCGTCGTGTCGTCGTGCAAGGCGACGGCCTCGCGAAAGCCGAAATCGGCGGCGGCGATCGCGGCTGACTGGGTCAGTTTTTCCGCCTCGGATTGCAGCGCCTTATGGAAGACGCGATCGCCGATGTCCAGTTGCTCCGTCACCTGGTTGCGCGCAGCAGCACTGAGCGCGTCGCCGGCGGCGAACTGCACCGCGACCTGGACGGCCAGTATCATCAACACGAATACGAGCGATATTTTTGACCGCAGCCTGCGAATGCGCACAACAGCTCCTGATGATGGGGGCTCGCTAGCGTGTGCCTAGCTGTAACGAAAAGCTCGGAGGCGCCGCCAACGGCATCTGGATCTTCTGCTCGCTGCGCGCCTCCAGGTTCTGCTGCCGGTAGTGCCATGCGAGCAGGCGATAGCTGCCGCGCGGCAGATCGGGCAGAACCGCGTTCCCCTCCCGATCGGTTTTCGCGAAGTACGGCGTATCGACCACGAGCAAATACGCGATCATTGTGTCGTGAATATTGCAGCCAATCACTTCCAGCCCTGGCTTGTCGAAGACGAGCGGATGCGTGGCCCCGCGATAGAGTTTCAACTCGAAGCGCTGCGGCTCGGAAAACGAATACACGTCATGGGCAAGGTCATCGTGATTGGGAAAGTCGACCGAAGCCCCCTTTTGCACGACCGTGACGAGCGGCATGAACATCTTGTTCTGCTGCGTGATCATCGCGGGAACGGGCCGCGTGTGCGGCAGCCGGCCATCGGTCGGCACAGCGTACACGACGGCATCTTCGACCGGCGCGCCATTTTGGTCGCGCACATGGACTTCGAACGCCAGGACGTGGTTTCCGCATAACGCGATGACGAGGGCTGCCCCGAGGCGGGCGAGGCGGAGTCCCGAAAGAATTGCGGAGGTCGCGGCGGTCATATCGAGGCAGGATCAGGCGAGTGATGGGCGCTTCTTGTCTGGCGGCACGGTGATGCGCAGTCCCACGGCACACCTTCTCTCGCTGATAACGGCTCAAACCACTCAAATATTCAATGGCGCGTCGATTGAATTAAACAAACGCGTCGATAGTCCGCGCCGGGCACAAAAAAAAGCCATCGGGACAGGACGATGCCCCCGGCCATCGCCGTTATCGCCGGGTTTCGTCTAGACGGCCCCACCGACCGCGCAGTGATCTCCTGGTGATCCCGCCCTCAAATTTCCCTTTGACAAACACTCTTACGATATATATCTTAAGACATGTTTTACGACACTAAAGAAGGAGGCGAAATGCGCCACCACCACCATCATCGTCATTCCGGCGGCCGCCATGGCTACGACCACGGCCGCGATTTCCTGCAGCGCATCTCCCCGCTGCACGCCCTCTGGCACGCCATGGGCCGCCATCGCCAGCACGGCGAAGGCCCCGGCGGCTGGGGCGAGCGTTCCGGCGGCCCCTTCGGCGGAGGTTTCGGCGGCTTTGGCGACGGCGACGGTTTCGGCCGCGGCCGCAAGTTCACGTCCGAAGACCTGCAGCTCATGCTGCTCGTGCTGCTGGCCGAACGCCCGAGCCACGGCTACGAGCTCATCAAGGCGCTCGACGCGCGCTCGAACGGCTTCTACAGCCCGAGCCCCGGCATGGTCTACCCGGCCCTGACCTATCTGGAAGAGCTCGGCTACGTGAACGTCAAGCTCGAAGGCAACCGCAAGCAGTACGAACTGTCGGCGGAAGGCCACACTTATCTCGACGCGAACCGCGAACGCGCCGACCTCATCCTCGCGAAGCTCACGCATTTCGGACGCAAGATGGACGTGATGCGCCGCGCCTTCTCCGGTCAGGAGCCGGCCGACGAAACCGAAGGCGGCTGGGTGCGCGAGCTGCTCGAAGCACGCCGTGCGCTCAAGCATGCACTCGTTCGCCGCTCGGATGCCTCCCACGAGGAACAGCGCCGTATCGCCGCCATCCTCGTGCGTGCAACGCAAGAAATCGAACAGGGCGCAAATGGCGACAAAAGCAGCCCGGCCGGCGCCTGATCCGGCGCGCCGCCCGTCCCACCCGCCCGTCTTCATCGGAGAGTCATTCATGCAGAACCCGTCAGCCCTCGAAGTCGTCCGCGTGCGTCATCCGCTGAAGTTCCGGCTGTTGCGCGTCTCGCGCGTCGTCCCGCTTTCGCCGGCGCTCGTGCGCATCACGCTCACGGGCGACCTGAGCGATTTCGTCTCGGCGTCGTTCGACGATCACGTCAAGGTGTTCTTCCCGCGCGACGGCGCGGACAAGCCCGTCATGCCCACGCCCGGCCCCGATGGCCCCGTGGTGCCGGACGGTGCGACGCGCGCCGAGATGCGCGACTACACGCCGCGCCGTTTCGACACCGAAGCGGGCGAGCTCGATCTGGAGTTCGCGCTGCACGAAGCCGGTCCCGCCACCGCCTGGGCAGCCAATGCGCAGCCGGGGCATTATCTCGGCATCGGCGGCCCGCGCGGGTCGATGGTGATCCCGTCCGGCTTCGACTGGCACCTGCTGATCGGCGACGAAACCGCGCTGCCGGCCATCCAGCGGCGCCTGACCGAACTGCCGGCCGGCACGCGCGTGGCGGTGGTCGTGGAAGTCGCGAATCGCGCGGCACGCATCGAACTGCCGACCGAAACCGATCTCTACGCCGTCTGGTGCTACCGCGACGAAGCCGGGACGGAAAACCCGCTGCTCGAAGCCGTGGACGCGGTCTGGCTGCCGCCCGGCAACGGCTACGTCTGGGCCGCGGGCGAAGCCTCCGCGATCCGCGCCGTGCGCACGCACCTCGTGAACGATCGCGGCGTGGACAAGCAGCGCATTCGCGCCTCCGCCTACTGGCGGCGCGGCGCGCAGGCGGCCCACGAAACGATCGACGATTGATGTCCGGGTCGACGTCCGGACCACATCCGACCAACCCATGCAACGCGCGGCCCGAGGGCCGCGCCTGCCTTCCTGGAGCGAGACCATTCCAATGACAACCACGCTCAATCCCCTGCGCGAACGCACCCTGTTGTGGCTGCTCGCGCTCACGCAGTTCACGGTCATCATGGACTTCATGGTGATGATGCCGCTCGGCCCGCAGATCATGCACGCGTTCAGCATCACGCCCACGCAGTTCGCCGCGGCCGTTTCAGTCTATTCGCTGTGCTCGGGGCTTTCGGGTCTCTTCGCGGCCACCTATATCGACCGCTTCGACCGCCGCAGTCTGCTGCAAGTCGCGTATGCGCTCTTCGCGTTGTCCAATCTCGCGTGCGCGCTGGCCGGCAACTTTCATCTGCTGCTCGCGGCGCGCGCGTTCGCGGGCCTCACGGGCGGCGTGCTCGGCTCGATCGTGATGGCGATCGTGAGCGACGTGATTCCCGTGACGCGCCGTGGCGCGGCAACGGGCATCATCATGACGGCGTTCTCGATGGCCGCGATCGCCGGCGTGCCGGCCGGCGTGCTGCTGGGCGCGCGCTTCGGCTGGAGCGCACCGTTCCTGCTGCTAGTGGCGCTTTCGGCCGCCATCTGGTGTGCCGGCACGCGCGTCGTGCCCTCGCTCACGGAGCACGTAGGCGAGCGCACGCCGCTTTCGCAGATCCTGCCGCGGCTCGGGCGCCTGCTGACGCTCCCGCGTCACCTCAAGGCGTTCGCGCTGACGTTCACGATGATGGCCGGGCACATGTTCGTGATCCCGTTCATCTCGCCCGTGCTCGTCGCGAATCACGGTGTCGCGCCCCGCCAGCTCTCGTGGCTCTACATGGCAGGCGGCGCCGCTACCTTCCTGACTTCGCGCGTGGTGGGACGGCTCGCGGACCGCTACGGCAAGCGCCAGATGTTCCGCGTCATCGCCGTCGTCTCGCTCGTGCCGGTGCTCTTCGTCACGCATCTGCCGGCGCTACCGTTCGCGGCCCTCGTCGCGTTCTTCGCGTTCTTCATGGTCGTGATGTCCGGACGCATGGTGCCCATGCAGGCGTTGCTCACGACGATTCCCGAACCCGAGCGGCGCGGCGCGTTCCTGAGCGCCAACAGCGCAGTGCAGGCGCTCGGCATGGGGATAGGCGCCTGGGCCGGCGGCCTCCTGCTCGCGAGCGGGCCCAACGGCACGATCACGGGATACGGCTACAACGGCTGGGTGGCTGCCGCCTTCACGCTCGTGACCGTGGTCTGGGTCGGGCACGTGAAGGGAACCGGCCACGACGCGCCGGCGCGGCCCGAGGCAGCGCCGGCCGTCGCGCAATCGCATTAGCAGCGCTTCATCTTGAGGACGCGCGACACCTGCGCCGCCGTGAAACCGCTGTTGCGCGCATAAGACGCACACTCGAGCGGGGCAACGAGCGATTCGCCCACGGTGAAGAGGCCGACGAAGCGAAACGCATCGGTCTCCCTCTTGATGAAAACCGGGATGGCGTCGCGCTGTCCCGAAAGCGTCCTGCCAGCCGCCCTCGCCGAGGCACTGCCGTCGCAGAGGATGACGTCCGGCGCTTGCGGATTGAGGTCGGCTCTCAGGCAGGCCGCCACGACTTTTCCGTTCTTCGTGGGCAGGAAGGCCTGCTTGCTGCCGCCGCAAGCCGTGTGAATGAATTCGCGGGTGTAGTTCTTGTTGAGTTCAAACATGGTGTTACTCCAGGTGAAGATCTTATTTTTTATGCATACCTAACTATCCGAATTTCGAATTCGGGAATAAGCACAATTCGAAGGAAAGAGGCGAAACGGCCAGCACGCGGGCGTGCCCGCTACGTGGATGGCTGCGCGATGCAGGTAAAAGGTCGTAAAGCCCGGTTTTATGCAGGCGCAGCGAGTCCGCCCTGCAATTCCACGTACAGCACGACGAGCCAGCGCCGCGGGCAATCCCGCCGTATGCGCACCAGCGCGCCACGACAGATCGCGCCGGGGCTCACGAACCCCGACTCGCGTGCATCCTGCCAGGCATGTTTCGCATCGGAACGGACCCAGACGCTCAGGATTGCACAGAGCCCGAAGCTGAAAAGTGTCGTGATGCCAAGCGCGACATCCGGATGATTCTGATGGGCGAGAAAGGCAAAAGCGCACGTGAAAATCGGATTCACGAATACGAGCAAAAGCGCGATACGGGTCAGCGCCCGCCTGCGTGGGGTGTCCTGAATAGCACGAAACATAGGCTTCCTATCGCCCGCCACGCGCCCGATGGGTCATGCGTGACGTGGCAAAACACGGCCAGCCGGCCAGCGTGGGCCGGCTGAAAACGGCGCTGTCGCAATCGCAGCCCGCAAAGCGGACGGTATCGATCAGGCTGAAGCCCTGGGCATGGTAGAAGTCGAGCAGCGACTTCGCCGTGACGGGCGTATCGAGCGCCAGCTGCAGATAACCATGCGCCGCGGCCCAGCGATTGCCGAACGCCAGCAGCGCGCGCCCTATGCCGCGTCGCTGCAGCGACGGCTCCACGCCATACCGGTGCAGCGTCGCAACATCCGGACGCCTGAAGTGCGGGCACGCCGAAGCCGGGTCCGGTCCCTGCAACATGATCGTTCCGGCCATCCGGCCGCCGCATTCGGCGACGAAGCACGTCGCTTCCCGCGCATGGCGATGCCGTGCATAACCGCTGCCTGCGCGTTCGCCCGGAAGCTCACGCTCCGCCTCTTGCGAAGCGGTCGCCCGCCGCAGCAGTTTCGTCACGAGCGCCATCGAGTCGCGCGCCTCGTCGAACGGACGGATCACGAGCCGGCCGATATCCGATTGATCCCGCACGACCCATTCGTCGCTTTCCGTCGACTTTTCTCTCGATAAGCGGGCATACGGCATGGCCTCTCCCGATTCGACCGGTTCACCAGGACAAAACGACCAGCGGCGCGAGCGAAGCCACGTAGGCAGCGAGCGCCACCACGGCCCAGCCCGACGCAATGCCGATACCGGCAACGAGCGTCGCCGCGATGACGAGTATCTGCATACGCAGCATGCGATGGCGCCTGCGATCGATTTTCGACCCGATGTCGTGCGGCTTGCGCAGATCGGATCGATGGGTAAAGCACGCAAAAGTAGACATGACACAGCCCCGCTACAACGTTTCAACGACAGCGTTTCAACTGTTTATCGATGATATCGGGGGCCGTCCAAAAATTTCGTAAAGAAAGCGCAATGAGACGTAAATGGCCGGGCAATGAGAAAGCCTATATCGCAATGGCCTGTTTTTTTGCACCGCATTTACGCCGTTCGGAATACGCTGCCATTACCTCGACTCATTTCGAAAAAACATGCGTAGCATGAACCCAGCGCAAATCGTCGCCCTTCGCGACGTCATTCCGGATCCCGGCAGTCCGCGGCGTGTGCAGGCCTTTCCGGCGCGACCCTCCCCTGCCTCCCGCGCCACCCTCGATATCGCCCTCACGGGACTCACCCCCGAAGTCCCCCGCGCCAATCTCGCCACGCTTCTGCGCTCGCCACTCGGCGTCTATGTCGTCCACACCGAAGTCTTTCGCGAAAGCGTGCGCGTGCGTTTCGACATCGCCCCCGAAGACCTCACCTTCACCCTGCACACGCTGCTTTCCATCGTGCCCGAGGCCACCATCGGCGCCGTCCACTATCACGAATGCGAAGAGGCACACTGAATGTATTCAGGAATCTGGCTTCCGATCGTCACCCCGTTCCGTTCGGGCAAGGTCGACGTGACGGCGCTGCAGGCGCTCACGGAGCACTATGTC
Source organism: Paraburkholderia sp. J12 (assembly GCF_905220215.1). Classification (NCBI taxonomy): domain Bacteria; kingdom Pseudomonadati; phylum Pseudomonadota; class Betaproteobacteria; order Burkholderiales; family Burkholderiaceae; genus Paraburkholderia; species Paraburkholderia sp. J12. Next base: position 229,827 of record NZ_CAJMZC010000004.1, on the reverse strand, counting down.
GAAAGCGGTATCGCCGGCATCGTGGCGCTCGGCACCACGGGCGAAGCTGCGTTGCTCTCCGATGTCGAGCGCGCGAGCGTGTTGCAGGCGATCACCGATGTCGTGGCGGGACGCCTGCCCGTGCTCGCCGGCGTCGGCGGCATGAATACGCGCGAGTTCGTGCACGAGGTGCAACGGTTCGAACATTGGGACGTGGCCGGTTTTCTCGTTTCGGCGCCGGCTTATCTCTGTCCGAACCAGGAAGGCGTCGAATGGCATTTCAGGCAGATCGCAAAAGCGACGCGGCGCCCCGTCGTGCTCTACGACGTGCCGCATCGAACCGGCGTGCCCATTGAAACCGACACCGTGCGCCGGCTCGCCGAACTCGACAACGTGGTCGCCATCAAGGCCTGCGTGAGCCAGCGCTTCGACGCGCTCGGCAACATCGCCATCGATCTGCTATGCGGCACCGATGAAGCGTTTCTCGATTGCCTCGCCGCGGGCGGTCAGGGAGGCATTCTGGCGAGCGCACACGTCTGCGCGGATCTGCTGGTCGAAGTAGCGACGCTCATGCGGGCGGGCAAGGCCGCCACGGCCTGCCGCATCTTCGCGGACCTGCGCCCCGTGCTGAAGCTGCTCTTCGCGGCGCCGAACCCTTCGGTCATCAAGGCGATGCTGGCGCTCGACGGCCACATCGCCGAAGAAACGCGCATGCCGATTGCGCCGATTCGCGACACGTTGCGCCCTCAACTGGCGCAGGCGCGCGAAGTGCTGGAAACGTTGCGCTCGGCCATGCCCATGGCCGTGAACTGAACGACTAGCGCGACGGCACCCGCTTTTCGAGCATGGCATGAAATGCGCGCTTGATGCGCTCCACCGCTTCCGTCTTGTACGGAAACTGCGCGTTGTTGCCGTGGACCAGCATGCTCGCATTGACCTCGAACACGACGAGGGTGCCGTCGTCGCCCAGCGCGCAATCGATGCCGAAATAGTCGAGCCCGATCGTATCGCGCACGGCCCGCAGCGCCTCGCGCGGCGCCGCGCCGAACACTTGCCAGGGATCGTCGAGGAACGCTTGCTCTTCGGCCTGCATCCACGGCTGATCGGCCATGCCCGTCGTGGTGTGGTGCACCTTCCATCGATGATCGATGGCCAGGTGGTAAGGCAGGATCTCGTCGTCGACGTAAAAGAAACGGTACTTGCGGAAGTACCCGTCGTTCGAGCGATAGTCCACGTACGGCGTGAGGTAGTAGTGCCCGGCGACGTGCTTCGCCAGAAACGCCTCGAGTTGCGGGAGATCCTCGATCTTCTCGAACGCTTCGCCGCCGTGCGTACCCGCCGGTCTCACGAGCACCGGGAACGGCGGCAGCGCTGCGGCCTGGGCGGTCATCGCGTGCAGATCGCCGGCCGGATGCAGGCGTGTCTGCGGCACGCGGCAGCCCGGCACGGCGGCGAGGCGCCGCGCCACGGCCTCGCGGCTCGTTTGCGCGATCTGTTGCGGCGGATTGACGGCAATGCGTCCCAACCCGTCGATGAACGACTCCGCCAGCCCCAGCGAGGTTTGTCCGCGATCGACATCGGAAACGAGATTGACCACCACGTCGGCATAACCCCGCAGCCGTTCGAAGTCGTAGTCCATGTCCGGCAGCACTGTTACCACGTTGCTCTCGAAACGCGCGTTCGATACGAGGTATTCGATGGGCGTATTGCCCGCGCCGGGCGCGAACACGAACAGCACCCGAAAGTCGGGCGGCGTGACCGAGGCGGGAATCAGGATGAGCGGCTTGAGCGCAAGCGCGCGGCGGTAGCTCGCATCGGCGGCCTGGTCGAGACCCAGCGCCTGCTGAAGATTGGCGACGAGGTGAACGATGGCGGCATCGTCCGGTTCGTGTTCGAGCACGCGCTCGAAATGCGCGAGCGCGCGCACCGGGCGGCCCGCGCACGCCTCGGCGAGCCCCAGTTGCCGATACACCGCAGCGATGTCGCCTTCGCCGCCCTCGCCCGCCTCCCGTTTGAGAAGCGGCGTGAGCCACGAGATGGCCTCGTCGAAGCGATCGCGGCGGATCAGCACCTGCGCAAGCCCGTAGCGCGCGCCCCAGTGCTCGGGATCGTTCCCGAGGACTTCGCGATAGTGGCTCTCGGCAAGATCGAGACGTCCTTCGCGATGATGCGAAGAGGCCAGGTCAAACAGACGATCGACGGACATGATGGCAAGGTGCAACGACAGTACGGATGCGCGTGAACCATAGCAGAGCACGCCGCCGCCCAGATCGCGACCTCGATCCTGCCGCTTACGGGGCGTTACCAGAGGGCCCTGGCGTAATACCGCGTAACACGAAGCCCCGCGAGCAGCCGCCGGCGCGATGCGGATGCGCACGATTGCGCAAAGGCGGACGCAGATTCACACGCCTGACACAATCCGGCTGCCGCCCCCTGCCGACCCCATTTCTCAGATTTCCCAGACTTGATCCGGTCTGCGAACGAGTTTGCCTTTGCCGAAGGCGGCGCTCGTGCGCCGGCCGACATCTTGCCCCCAACCCTTCAGAATCTCCGCCTCAGGCCGATATGCTGAATCGATAAGTCGTTCGCCATTCCCCTCCTTAGCATCTGCCCCCATGAAGCTTAGTCGCAAGATTCCTCTCGCCTTCGGCGCCGCACTTACGTTGATGTCGGCGGGTGCCTTCTACGGCATTCACATGCTGAATCACGCCGTCGATACGTATCGCACCTCCGTGCAGGATGCCGCCGCGAACGAGCGCATGGCGTCGGCAACGCTCGTTGCGTTCAAGCTGCAGGTGCAGGAGTGGAAAGACACTCTGCTGCGCGGCAAGGATCCGCAAAAGCTCGATCACTACTGGAGCGCGTTCCAGACGCGCGAGCATACGGTCGACGAGCTCACCGCCACGCTCGAACAGAAACTCCCGCCGGGCGAAGCCCGCACCCTGATCGAACAGTTTGCCGATGCGCACGCCGTGATGGGTCAGGGGTATCGCAAGGGTTTCGATGCGTTCAAGGCCGCGGGCTTCGACCCGACCGCCGGCGACGCCCAGGTGGCGGGCGTGGACCGCGCGCCCGCCGATCTGCTCGACCGCGCAGCGCAGAAGATCGCCGCCGACAACGCGCGGGTCGCAGGCGAGGCCGCCATCGAGGCCGAGCGCGCCACGCAGATCAGCGCCGCGCTCATGGTGTGCGTGTTCGCGCTCGCGCTGGCCGGCGGCGTGATGTTCAGCCGCACGGTCACGCGGCCGCTCGCCCGCGCGGTGCGTTTCGCGCGCGAAGTGGCGCAAGGCGATCTCTCCACCGACCTCCATTCGAGCGGCGACGACGAAACCGCCGAACTGCTCGAAGCGCTTTCGCAGATGCAGACGAGCCTCGCGCACGTGGTGAGCGAAGTGCGCGGCAACGCGGTGGGCGTGGCGTCGGCAAGCGCGCAGATCGCCGCCGGCAACCTGAACCTTTCGGCGCGCACCGAAGGACAGGCCGCCTCGCTCGAACAAACCGCCGCCAGCATGGAGGAACTCACCTCCATCGTGCGCATGAATGCCGAGAACGCGGAACACGCCTCGTCGCTCGCCGGCACGGCCGCCGACACCGCCACGCGCGGCGGCGCCGTGATGCGCGAAGTCGTCGAGAACATGCAGGCCATCGCGGACAGCTCGCACAAGGTCGGCGAAATCATCAGCCTGATCGACGGCATTGCGTTCCAGACCAACATCCTCGCGTTGAACGCCGCCGTGGAAGCGGCGCGCGCAGGCGAACAGGGCCGCGGTTTCGCGGTGGTGGCGGGCGAAGTCCGCACGCTCGCGCAACGCAGCGCTTCGGCCGCACGCGAGATCAAGGAGCTGATCGTCCAGTCGACGCAGCGCGTGGAAACGGGCTCGTCGCTCGTCTCCGGCGCGGGACAGATCATCGACGAGATCGTGCAGTCGGTGCATCGCGTGACGGCCATCGTCGGGGAAATTTCCACCGCCTCGCGCGAGCAGACGGCGGGCATCGAGCAGGTCGGCATTGCCGTCACGCAGATGGACGAAGTCACGCAGCAGAACGCGGCGCTGGTGGAGGAAGCCTCGGCCGCCGCCCACGCGCTCGCCGAGCAGGCCGGTGCCTTGCGCGAAGCCGTGGCGGCATTCCGACTGCGCGATCACGCCGTGCGCTGACGCCCCCGGGGCCGGGGTTGGCGTGTTTCGGCGTGTGTCGCGCACGCCACGGAGAGCCGCCGGGCTTTCTGACGGCGCGCAATTTCGTCATATTATTTACTGCAAGACGTATTCGCTCCGCCCCCCGATCCACCGAATTTTCACCATGGCCACCGTCAAGACGCACTTTCAGGATTTGCCGGTTGCTCTCGACGGGATCCCGCGCCTCGAAATCGCGCACCAGCGTTTCGACGTGTGCGCCCTGCCCGTCGACCGCCAGCTTCACGCCTGGCTCGACCGCATGGTGGGCGTGGTCGATCTCCTGCCCACGCGCGACGAATTCGGCAGGCCGTTTCGCGGCTGGATCGATCGCTATGCCGTGGGCGAATTCCTCTTCGCGGACTGCCATACCGACCGCATCACGCAGGACCGCACGATCGCGCGGATTTCGCAGGACAACGCGCGCAGCATCGTTTTTCATGTGTTTTTCGAGGCCGCGCCCGGCAGCGAACTCGAGTTTCCCGGCAAGCGCGCCGATACCGCGCTCGAAGGCGGCATTTTCGCGGTCGACCTGGATCAGCCCGTGCGCTTCAAGCGCAAGCCGTGCCGGCACGTCACGATCTTCCTGCCGCGCGACATGCTGCGCGACGTGTTTCCCGACGCTTCCGCCCTGCATGGGCGCAAGCTTTCGCCGTACCTGCCGGCGGTGCGCTATCTGGTGGGCCGCGTGATGTCGTTTTCGGCGCAGATCCCCTGGATGACGCCCGAGAGCGCCCACCGCACGCTGCGCGAAATCGTGCTGCTGATTGCGGACGCATTTGCCGAAGACGCGGGTTTGAAGGGCAGCCCGCGTGCGCTCGCGCGGGCGATGGCGTTCGACGCGGCGCGCCGCTACGTGCACGCGAATCTGCACGACAGCGACCTGTCACCCGAACGCGTGGTGGAAACGCTCGGCCTCTCGCGGCCGACGATCTATCGCCTCTTCCAGCATGAAGGGGGGCTGGGCGCCTATATCCGCCATCTGCGTTTGCGCAGCGCCGCCGAGGAACTCGTCGCGTGGCCCGGCATTGCGGTGCAGGACATCGCCTGGTCGCTCGGCTTCAAGAGCGCCTCGGACTTCACGCGCGCGTTCCGGCGTGCCTATGGCATGGCGCCCCAGGATATCCGCCAGCCGGCCGACGGCCTGCGCGCCGCCGCCCAATAACCCTCGACCCGCGGCGGATCGGCCGTAGATCAGCCGCGCCGCGCCCGGCGCGCGCGCACGGCTTCGGCCAGCGTCTCCAGCACCGGTTCGGTCTGCGCCCAGCTGATGCAGGCATCGGTGATCGACACGCCGCGCTTGAGCGGCACGCCCGGCTTGAGATCCTGACGCCCCTCTTCGAGGTGGCTCTCGATCATGACGCCCACGATGCGCCGCTCGCCTTCGGCCAGTTGCGAGGCGATATCCTGCGACACGTCGATCTGGCGTTGATGCGCCTTGTTCGAATTCGCATGCGAGCAGTCGATCATCACCTGCTCGCGCAAGCCCGCCTTCGCGAGCGCTTCGCAGCACGCGGCCACCGACGCGCGATCGTAGTTCGGCCCCGTCTTGCCGCCGCGCAGGATCACGTGGCAGTCGTCGTTGCCGCGCGTTTCGAAGATCGCGGCCATGCCCATCTTCGTCATGCCCATGAAGGCGTGGCTCGCGCGCGCGGCGACGACGGCGTCGGCGGCCACCTGCACGCCGCCGTCCGTGCCGTTCTTGAAGCCGATCGGGCACGACAGCCCCGAGGCCAGTTGCCGGTGGCTCTGGCTCTCGGTCGTGCGCGCGCCGATGGCGCCCCACGCGACGAGATCCGCGATGTATTGCGGGCTCAGCAGGTCGAGAAATTCGGTGGCCGTGGGCAACCCGAGCGCGTTGATGTCGAGCAGCAGTTGCCGCGCGGCGCGCAGACCCTCGTTGATGCGGAAGCTGCCGTCGAGGCGCGGGTCGTTGATATAGCCCTTCCAGCCCACGGTCGTGCGCGGCTTTTCGAAGTACACGCGCATCACCACGAGCAGATCGTCTTTCAGCGCGTCGGCACGGGCCTTGAGGAGCTTCGCGTATTCGAGCGCCTGGTCGTGGTCGTGAATCGAGCACGGCCCGACGACGATCACGAGACGGTCGTCGCGTTCCTTGAGGACCTCGGCAATCTGCGCGCGACTCGTTTCCACGAGCGTCTGGGTACGCGAGGGCACCGGCAGTTCGTCGAGCAGGAGCGCCGGCGAGATGAGCGGACGCACGGCGCCGATGCGCACGTCGTCGATGCGGGTGGAATCCTCGGTGGCGTCGGCGTAGCCGACTTCCTGGTCGTGTTGGGGATTGTCGATGCGGCTCAAGATGTTCTCCTCTGTCGACCGGAGTTAGTGCTTTAGCACTTACTCCGGTCCCATGCAAAGCTGTCGACCAGAGTTAGTGCTTTAGCACTTACTCTGGTCCCATGCAAAGCTGTCGCCGGGCACGTGCCCGGCGACAGTCGCGTTTCTATACGGGGACAGGCAGGATTATCGCATCCGCCGGCCCGGCGCGGCGGCCGGCGGAAAGCGGCTGGGGAAGCCGCTCATGAAACCGCTCGTGAAACTGGCTCAGGAAGCTGCGCCCATCGGATAACGCTTGCCGCGCAGCCGCTGGACGATGCGCACGAGGCCGTACCACTGCTGGGCCCACACGCCGCCGCCGTACTCGAGGCCCTGCCCCTGCGGCACGGGCAGCTGATCGCGGATGCCGGTGGGCTCGGCTGCCTTGTTCCACGAAGCCGTGCGGAAGATCATGTCCCACCAGGGAAACACCACGCCGAAATTGCAGCCGTAGCGCGTGCCTTCGTGGCCGTAGCCCACCGCGTGGTGGCGGCGATGGAAGGCCGGGCTCACGACAATGCGCTCGAGCACCGAGCCGAACGGCAGCCGCGCGTTCACGTGCTGCACGCTCTGCATGAAATTGCCGAGCGCGACGAGCACGACGTACTGCGCGGGCTGCACGCCGATGCCGAGCGAGATGGCCGCGAAAAACGCCGCATTGATGATGTCGTCGACGAAGTGGTTGCGGTCGTCGCACCACAGCGACATCTGCTGCTGGCTATGATGGACCGCATGCAGCTCCCACCACACGCCGAAGCGATGCTGCCAGCGGTGATACCAGTAGCCCGCGAAGTCGAGCACGATGAAGTAGATCAGGAACGAGACGATGGGCTTGTCCGTCACGCCGGGCCAGATGCTGTCCACGTCGATATTCGGAATGTCGTAGATCGTCATCAGGCTCTGCCAGTGATTGAACAGTGGCTGAAACATGAAGAAGAACGCGAGATTCAGAATGCCGAGCTTGGCGATCCACGTGTACCAGACGTCGGAGCGCAGCGCCTTGCGGTCCTGCCACTGCTCGATCGGCCGCAGCGCTTCGAGCGGCCGCAGCAGCGCATAGGTCACGAGAATTTCGAGCACGCCCACGATCACCCAGTAGAGGGCGTCGTAGGTGTCCTCGTCGTAGCCCATCAGGCCGACCTTGTAGAAGATCGGCTGGACCACGTCCACATAGACCAGCGTCTGCAGCCAGGAAACGGCGTTGTCGAGCTGCGAGATCAAGGTGTCAATCATCGGGTCTCTCTGGTGAATCCTTTAAAACCAGTGCGGTCAGTCCAGCGCAGTCAATCTGGATTCGGCGCATACACCGGCGCACGGTTCGCGAAGTAGATGCCGTGCGGCGAGCGGCCCACGGCAATCGTGTCGATCAGCTTGTGCGTGGTGAGGTCGATGACCCCCACGTGCTTCGCGAAGCGGAACGTTACCCACAGATACCGTTTGTCGGCAGAAAGTTCCATGTCGTCCGGACCGGGGCGCAGGCCCGTGATGTCGGCGACTTTCGTGAGCGTCGTGTAATCGAGAATGCTGATCGTGCTTTCCACGCGGTTCGTCACGGCCACGTGCTTGCCGTCGTCGAGGTTGCGGAAGTTGTGCGCACCGCGCCCGGTCTGGATCTTCTTCACGAGCGTGTGGTTGTGCCAGTCCACCACGGCCACGTCGTCCTCGCCCGTCATGCCGATGAGCAGGTACTTGTCGCCGGGCGTCATCCACAGGCCCGCGGGCGTGTCGCCGATATGCAGCTTCCAGAGCACGGTCTGCGTGGGCAGGTCGATCGCCGCGACTTCACCCGTGTCCTGCAAGGTCACGAAAACCGTCTTGTTGTCCGAGGCGAAGGTGATGTGGCTGGGCGTCTTCGCAAGCGGAATGCGCTTGACGAGCGTCACGTCCTGGCCGTTGTAGCTGTAGATGTCCACGCGGTCGAGGCGCAGGCCCGCCGTCACGAACCACTTGTGGTCGGGCGAGAAGCCGAGCTGGTACGGATCCTCGATGCCTTCCACGCGGCGCTGCACCTTGCCCGTGTGCGGGTCGAGGAACATCAGGTCGTTCGACACCGAATCGGCGACGATCAGCGACTTGCCGTCGGGCGTGATCATCAGGTGGTGCGGTTCCTTGCCGGTGGGCTCGGTGCCCACCACGGTGCGGCTCGCCTCGTCGATGAGCGAGAGTTGCGCCTCGCCGGAATCGAGCACGATGACCCGGTTGTCGTCGGCGGCATGGGCGAGCGTGCCCCACGCGAGACCGCCCATCAGCATGGCGGTGGCGCAGCGGGACCTGAAATGGGCCTTCGTAATGGCAATGATCGGGAATTCAGGCATTTCGTAAGCGATAGGGGCTGATGAAAGCGCGCCGGACCGGTTTGTGCTGAGATAAGGCCATACGCCGGCCGCTCGCGCGCGAGAGATTGTCTGCTTAACGCGTGAATACCGCAATCCGATGACGCGCGTGCGGCACTCCGTAGCAATGTAGACGGCCGATGCGGCCCGACCGGGCCGCCGGCCTGTTCCGCCCCCAACTTCGAGGCATGGGCATGGACCACCGCACCCGCGAAGAAAATCTCCCCGACGGCCTCACGAAGAGCACGGCCGCCGCGGTGCGCGAGGCGCTCGAAGGGCGCCGGCGCGGCGTCGCCCTGCTGCTGCCGCTGGCGGGGCCGGCCGTGGTCGTCTCCGTGGCGTACATGGACCCCGGCAACTTCGCGACCAACATCCAGGCGGGCGCGCGCTACGGCTACGCGCTCCTGTGGGTGGTGGTGCTCGCGAACGGGGTGGCCATGCTGTTCCAGGGGCTTTCGGCGAAACTCGGCATCGTCACCGGGCGCAACCTCGCCGAACTGTGCCGCGAGCGCCTGCCCGTCCCGCTCGTCTGGGCGATGTGGGGCGTGAGCGAAATCGCCGCGATGGCCACCGATCTGGCCGAGTTTCTCGGCGGCGCGATCGGGCTCTCCTTGCTGTTTCACCTGCCGCTCATCGTCGGCATGGGCGTGACGGCGGTCGTCACCTACGTCCTGCTGCTTTTCGAGCGCGCGGGTTTCAGGCCGCTCGAGCTCGTGATCGGGGCGCTCGTCGGCATCATCGGGCTGTGTTATCTGCTCGAACTCTTCATCGCGCCCATCGCGTGGCACGGCGTGTTCAGCCACCTCGCCACGCCCCGCCTGCCCGACGCCCAGGGCGTGACGATCGCCGTGGGCATCATCGGCGCGACCGTCATGCCGCACGCCCTTTTCCTGCACTCGGGCCTCACCCAGGCGCGCGTGGCGCCGCGCAACGACATCGAGCGCACCCGCCTCGTGCGCTTCTCGAACATCGAGGTCGTGATTGCGCTCTCCATCGCCGGGCTCATCAACATGGCCATGGTCATCATGGCTTCGGGCGCCTTTCACCAGGGCTATCCGGACGTAGCCGAGATCGGGAGCGCCTACCATACGCTCGCGCCGCTGCTCGGCATCGGCGCGGCGGGAATCTTCCTGCTTTCGCTGATCGCCTCGGGCATCTCCAGTTCGGTGGTGGGTACGCTCGCGGGGCAGATGATCATGCAGGGTTTCGTCGGCTTCCAGATTCCGCTGTGGCTGCGCCGGGTCGTGACGATGGTGCCGAGCTTCGTCGTCGTGGGGCTGGGCGTGAACGCCACCCAGGCGCTCGTGGTGAGCCAGGTGGTGCTGAGCCTCGCGCTGCCCGTGCCGATGATCGCGCTCGTCGCGTTCACGAGCCGCGCCGACGTGATGGGGCCGCATCGGAACCGGCCGTGGACAGCGGGGCTGGCATTGGCCGGCGCGAGCGCGGTGCTCGCGCTGAACGCGCTCCTGCTGCTGCAGACCTTCGGCGTGGCGGTGCCGGGGCTCGGCTAGTGGACGCTGCGAACCGCAGCAAACCCCTGACATGGAAGCAGCGGGCGCCCCGCATCCGGCGCAAGCCGATCGTCGGCGTGCAAAATCGCGCGAAACCATGCACCATTAGCTTTTTTCGCCCTGCCCGGCCCCGAAAGCCGGCGTGGCTTTTCCCAACCGGCGCGCCTGTCCGGCATTCCGCGGGCACCCCGCGCGCCGCCCAGCGCCGCTTTGCGCCTTGTCCAACCTGCGATCCACCGACTAGCGACCTGCCATGACGAACCAGCCTGCCCAAGCCGCGCCCGAACAACCCGTCGATATGATCATCTTCGGCGGCGGAGGCGATCTGGCCGCACGCAAACTGCTGCCCGCGCTCTATATGGCGCACCTGCACCGCAACCTGCCGCCCGAAACGCGCATCATCGCGGTGGGCCGCAAGAACTGGACGATCGACGACTACCGCACGTTCATGAACGAGCAGTCGCGTCCATTCATCGACCAGCAGGCCTTCGACGCCACCGCCTGGGACCGCTTCCTCGGCCTCTTCCAGTACGTGGTGATCGACGTCAACGCGGCCGAAGACTACGCCCGCCTCAAGGAGGCCTCGCGCCAGGAAGCGATACGCGTGTTTTATCTCTCGACCTCGCCCGAGCTCTTCACGACCATCTGCGACAACCTCTCGGCGGCGGGCCTCGTGGACGAGCATTCGCGGGTCGTGCTGGAAAAGCCGCTCGGCCACGATCTCGCCTCGGCGCGCGAGATCAACGAGTCGGTGGGCCGGCACTTCGCCGAGCCGCAGATCTATCGCATCGACCACTATCTCGGCAAGGAAACGGTGCAGAACCTGATGGTGCTGCGCTTCGGCAATCCGATCTTCGGGCCGCTGTGGCAGGCGCCGTACATCCGCAGCGTGCAGATCACGGTGGCCGAGACGGTAGGCGTGGGCAGCCGCGCCGGTTTCTACGATCACACGGGCGCGCTGCGCGACATGGTGCAGAACCACCTGCTGCAACTGCTGTGCATCGTGGCGATGGAGCCGCCCGTCTCGCTCGACGCCGACGCGGTGCGCGACGAAAAGCTCAAGGTGCTGCGCTCGCTGCGGCCCATGACGCTGGCCGACATCGCGCGCGACACGGTGCGCGGCCAGTACGCGGCAGGCGCCGTGGACGGCAAGCCGGTGCAGGGCTACATCGAAGAAGACAACGTGCCGGCCGACAGCCGCGCCGAGACCTTCGTGGCGCTGCGCGCGCACATCAACAACTGGCGCTGGGCCAACGTGCCGTTCTTCCTGCGCACGGGCAAGCGCATGCAGAAGCGCCAGTCGGAGATCGTGATCGAGTTCGCCGACCTGCCGTTCTCGATCTTCCCGAGCGGCCCGCGCAACTACGGCAACCGCCTCGTGATCCAGCTCCAGCCGGAAGAGTCGATCCAGCTGCAAATGCTCGCGAAAGAGCCGGGCAGCGGCATGAACATGCTGCCGGTGAACCTCAACCTGGACTTGCAGCAGGCCATTCCCGAGCGCCGCGCGGAAGCCTACGAGCGGCTCCTGATCGACGTGATCCGCGGCCGCCTCACGCACTTCATGCGCCGCGACGAGCTGGAAGCGGCATGGCAGTGGGTCGAGCCGATTCTCTCGGGCTGGCAGGAGCTGCACGACCGGCCGCGCCCCTACACGGCGGGCACCTACGGCCCGGCGGCTTCGTCGGCGCTGCTCGCGCGCGAAGGCATGTCGTGGGCCGAAGAGGCCTGAGCCTCTGAAACGCCGCCCTCGCGTCACGCGGGGGCGGTGCAGACTGCGCGCGACGAACGCTTGCGAACCTGCTCAGGCCGCGGCGGTTCGCGCGCGCATCATCGCCTCGAACGCGTCGCCAATGCGCTGCACGTAGGCGTTCTTGTGCGCGAGTTCACCATCGGGCCGCTCGCGATGCACGAGCATCGTCGCGTTCGCTTCGAACACGAACATGCTGCCGTCCGGCAGCACCGTGAAATCCACCCCCGCGTAGTCGAGATCGAGCCGCCGGCCGATGGCCGCAATCGCGGCCGCGCCGCGCGCGCCGAGCGCCGCGGCGGGATCGGCGAGAAAGCGCGCCTCTTCCTCGAGCTTCCAGCGCACGCCCTCCATGCCCGCCGAGAAGTAATGCACCATCCAGTGCGGCGAGATCGCGAGATGGTAGGGATACGGCACGCGGTCCACGAAGGCCATGCGGTACTTGCGGCAGGCGCCGTCGGCGTCGCGCGTGTCGTGAAAGGCGCTCACGTAGTACGGGCCGGATTGCGCGGCGAGCGCGGCGTCGAATTGCGCCCGCGTATCGCAGCGCACGAGCCCTGCGCCGCCGTGAGTCGCCACGGGACGCACCAGGAGCGGCAGGTTCATCTCCGCTGCGTGAGCACGATCCCACACCCGCGCGGCGCTTTCCCCGGCGTCCTCGATGCGGATGCACGGCGCGCACCGCACATCCGCGAGGCCGCCCAGAAGTGCGGGCAGCCGGTCGCGCCGCGTGGCCTCCACGCGTTCGGGCGCATTGAGCAAGGGATGCGAGCACGCCCGCGCGAACTGCGCGAGACGCTCGCCAAGCGGCCCGGCGATGTCGGGATCGCCCACGGCGTTGAAGACAAGATCGAAAGGCGGCAGGCTCGCGTCCTCTTCGGGCGCGGCGTAGTCGATGGCGTATTTGATGCGGCCGTTCTGCGGCACCGGCACGAGCAGATCGAACGGCACGTTGCCGGCCGAGCGGCCGGCGCACAGCAGCAGCACCCGGCGCGACGGCTGCCCCGACATCTCCACATACACGCGTTGCAGGGCATATGCCCGTTCGCGGCAACCGTCCGCGAGCGTGGGGCGCCCCGCCTTCGCATGGATCGCGGCGAGATTTTGCCAGGCGGCCGCCTGAGCGGGGTCGAGGTTGAGCGCGAGTTCGTACCAGCGCTGTGCGCGTGCGTGGTCGCCCTTCATGAAGTAACCCGTGGCGACCGTGCCGATGCGTTCGGCGCCCTCGCGCGTCTCAAGCGTCTCATGCGCCTCAAGCGCTTCGGCTGCGATCAGATGCGCGAGCGCGCCCAGTTCGTCGCCGGCCTCGCGTGCGCGTTGGGCCGCGTCGCGATGCTGCGCGGGCGTGTCGGTCATCACGGGGAGCAAAGCGTCGGTCATCGGCGGGGTCCGCCTCTGGCGGGCCGGCAGTGGGCGAAGCGTGAAGTCTAACGGGACCGGCGACGCGCGTGCAAAAGCGGGCGTGCGTTACGGCCGAAAGAGGTCGAACCCCGCGAGCGCGACCACGCCGCTCAAGGCGATCATCGGCACCGAATGCCGGCCGAGAAAAAGAATGGCTGCCGCGAGCCAGCTCGAAATGAAGAAAGCGCCGATGCGCCGCATGATGCCGCTCCGTACTGTTGAAATGTGCTGTTGCGCGAGGGACCTGAAGCGCCGCCGACACCGCGTCCCTCGAAAAAATACGACCGCGAGGCGCGGCCGTGCTCTTCAGCCCAAGGTCTCGCGCGCCGTGCGCAGGCGCGCAACGGTGTCCACGAACGCCTCGCCGCCAAGACTCCGCTTGAGGCGCCCCGTGACGGCCGCGCTCGCACCGTTGAGCGCGTCGCGTATCGCGAGCGCCGCCGCTGTGGGGACGATGGCCACTTCCCGGCCGTCGCCTTCGGTGCGATGGCGCTCAACGTAGCCGCGCGCCTCGAGCCCGTCGAGCACGCGCGTGGCCGTGGGCCGCGCGATCGACAGCGCATCGGCCAACTCGCGCTGAAGCAGGCCTGGACGCTCCATCACCGCGCGCAGCATGAAGCCTTGGGGCGGCGTGAGATCGAACGGCCCGAAAGCATCGGTCCATTCGCGCTCCAGCCGCCGCGCGAGCGCCGACGTGTTGAAGTAAAGACATTGATCGAACATGGCCACAGCATAACCCGATATCGTTAGCTATGCAACGATCATCGCGCAAAGAGGAAACAGGGATCGGGCGGGATGCTCGGCGTTTCACCGGGTAGCGTGAGAACCGCTAAAAATGGTACTCAATGAAGACCCCTGCGGAGGAGAACGGCGGACGATAACTGCGGCCCCGGCCTCACGCCTCCGCGCCTTCTGCCTCAAGGACACCCACTACCGTGAATCCGCCTCTCGAAGCCGCCGACCCGCCCGCGTGGACCCCCTCGCCCAAGACCGTCGCCCGCGCGCGCATCACCGAATTCATGCAATGGCTCGCGCGCGAGCGCGGCCTCGCCTTCGATAGCTACGCCGCGCTCTGGCAGTGGTCCGTGGAAGACCTCGACGCCTTCTGGACCGCGCTCTGGGACTGGGCCGACCTGCGCTCGGCCACGCCCCGCGGCAAGGCGCTGGAGAGCGCCGCCATGCCGGGCGCACGCTGGTTTCCGGACGCCACGGTCAACTACGTCGGACAGGTCTTTCGCCACGCCACACCCGCGTACCCCGCCATCGTCTGGCGCAACGAGGCCGGTGCGCAGGGGGAGATGAGCTGGGCCGAACTCGAGCGCCAGGTGGGCGCGCTCGCGGCCACATTGCGCCGCATGGGCGTGAAACGCGGCGACCGCGTCGCGGCCTTCATGCCCAACATCCCGCAGACGCTGGTTGCGTTTCTCGCGGCGGCCAGCATCGGCGCCATCTGGTCGGTGTGCTCGCCCGACATGGGCCGGCTCGCCGTGCTCGACCGCTTCCGCCAGATCGAGCCCACCGCGATGATCGCCGTGGACGGCTATCGATACGGCGGCAAATCGCACGACCGCCGCGCGCTGCTGCGGGAACTGCTCGGCGAATTGCCCAGCGTGCGGCATCTCGTGCTCGTGCCGTATCTCGATGCGCACGCCGATGCGTCGACCGTGGTGCCCGACGGCACGCAAGGTACCGCGTGGAGCGCAGCCATCGCGGGCACGGCGCCGCTCGCCGCCGACCCCGTGCCGTTCGACCATCCGTTGTGGATCGTCTATTCGTCGGGCACGACCGGGCTGCCCAAGCCCATCGTTCATTCGCACGGCGGCATCGTGCTCGAACACGTCAAGCTCGCCGCGCTGCACCTCGATCTGCGCCCCGGCGACCGCTTCAACTGGTTCTCGAGCACCGGCTGGATCATGTGGAACTGCCAGGCAGCCGGCCTGCTCGCGGGCGCCACGCTGTGCCTCTACGACGGCAACCCCGGCTACCCCGACATGGGCGCGCTGTGGCGCTTCGTCGGCGATGCGCGGGTGAACTTCTTCGGCGCAGGCGCTGCCTTCTTCCAGGCTTGCCTGAAGTCGGGCGTGGAGCCTCGTCAGGTCTCCGAACTATCGGCGTTGCGGGCCGTCGGCTCGACGGGTTCGCCGCTGCCGCCCGAAGGTTATCGCTGGATTCTCGATCATGTCGGCGACGTATGGATCGACGTGATTTCCGGCGGCACCGACTTCGCCGGCTGCTTCCTCGCCGGCGTGCCCACGCTGCCCGTGTGGCTCGGCGAGATGCAGTGCCGGTGCCTGGGCGCGCGCGTCGAGGCGTTCGACGACCACGGCAAGCCCATCGTCGACGAAGTGGGCGAGCTGGTCTGCACGGCACCCCTCCCCTCCATGCCGCTCTACTTCTGGAACGACGCGGGCAACACGCGCTATCGCGACAGCTACTTCGACGTCTGGCCCGGCATCTGGCGCCACGGCGACTGGGTGCGCATCACCGGGCGCGGCGGCGCCGTCATCTACGGTCGCTCCGACGCGACGATCAACCGCCACGGCATCCGCATGGGCACGAGCGAGCTGTACCGCGCGGTGGAGGACCTGCCCGAGATCCTCGACAGCCTCGTGACCGACCTCGAATATCTGGGCCGCGAATCGTATATGCCGCTCTTCGTGGTGCTGCGCGACGGCGCCGTGCTCACGCCCGAACTCAAGGCGACGATACGCGAGCGCATCAAGGTCGCGCTCTCCGCGCGCCACGTGCCCGACGACGTGTTCCAGATCGACGCGGTGCCGCGCACGCTCTCGGGCAAGAAGATGGAGCTGCCCATCAAGAAGCTGCTGCTGGGCCAGCCGCTGGAGAAGGTGGCGAACCCGGGGACCATGGCCAACCCCGAATCGCTTGCCTGGTTCAGCGACTTCGCGCGCGAACTGGCGGCGCGCGGCAAGCCGGCCTGAGGGCGATTTAGAGCGCGCTTCCCCGTCCGCCTGAAGCCCAGCTTGAGGCCCATTTCGGGCCCGTAAGCGGCCCACGCAAGGCCAATCCGCTCACAGAGAGGCGGCGCGAAGCGCGCCAGCGTGTAAACTGCTGCCTTTTTGTCTCCCGCAGGTATGGTGCAAGCCCCCCTGCAAGCGGCGCTGAGCGGTCCGACCCTCGTTCGCCTGCTTGCTCGTCTGGCCGAAGCCGACGTTTCCGGACCGCAACAGCCGCTCGCCGACCGCCTGAGCCAGTGGCTGGGCTGGACCGACGCGATCGGGCTCTCCACGGCGCTCAACGCCCCGCTGAACGCGCAGCCGCGCGAGGGTGCGGCGCGCCCGGCGATGGCGCCCTCATTCGACCGCGAGGACGCCGCGTTGGTCGTGAATGCGCGCAGCGCGCTCACGAAGGCGATCACGCGCGCATGCGCCCCGCCCGACACGCGGCGCGGCGCGCGCGCGAACGCCCACCCGAACCCCGGCACGGATCCGGATGCTCCGGCCGACTATGCGGAGCTCCGCCAGGACTATCTCTCGATCCAGCAGATGATGGAAACCGAGGTGGGCCAGTTGCGCGGCCGCCTGCGCGCCCTGCTCGCGGCACAGACGCCGGCGCTCGCGCGCCTCGCGGCCGTGGACGCCATCATGGAGCGCTCGCTCGGCGCGCGCGAGCAGCGCGTGCTGGCCACGATTCCCGCGCTGCTCGGCACGCACTTCGAGCGCCTGCGCCGCGCCGGGCAGCAAGCGTTGGCCGACGCCGAAGCCTCGGGAGACAATATGGAAATTCGCGCGGAAACTGACGCGGCAAACAACGCCGCAAATACCGCCATCATGCCGGGCGCATGGCTCGCCGCATTCCGCAAGGACATGCAGAGCGTGCTGCTCGCCGAACTCGACATCCGGTTCCAACCGGTGCAAGGGCTGCTCGCCGCCCTGCGCGCCCGCTAATCCAGACACCCCATGTCCCGATTTCGTATCGACTTCCTCGTATTTCTCGCCGGTCTCGCCGCCGTTCTCTGGATCGGCATCGGCTATATCGTCTCGAACCCGCTCGCGCTCGCCGTCACGCTGCTGATCGGCGCGTGCTATGTGGTCGGCGCGCTCGAACTGTGGCGCTTCAATCAGGACACGGCCGCGCTCGATGCCGCCGTGACGGAACTGGCCGCCCCGCCCGCCACGCTCAACGCGTGGCTCGACCGTGTGCCCGCCGGCCTGCGCGGCGCCGTGCGCCTGCGCGTGGAAAGCGAGCGCGCAGCGCTGCCCGGCCCGGCGCTCACGCCGTATCTGGTTGGCCTGCTGGTGCTGCTCGGCATGTTCGGCACGCTGCTCGGCATGGCCGCGACGCTCAAGGGCACCGGCGCCGCGCTGGAGGGCTCGACCGACCTGATCGCGATCCGCGCCTCGCTCGCCGCGCCCGTCAAGGGACTCGCGTTCGCGTTCGGCACCTCGATTGCGGGCGTGGCCACCTCGGCCATGCTCGGCCTGCTTTCGGCGCTGTGCCGGCGCGCGCGCGCCGAAGCCGCGCAACGGCTCGACGCGAAAATCGCGACCACCCTGCGCGGTTTTTCGCAAACGCACCAGCGCGAGGCGGGCTTCGCGCTGGTGCGCCGCCAGGCCGAGGCGATGCCGGTGATCGTCGAGCGGTTGCAGACGGTCATCGCGGCCATCGAGCAGCAGAGCGTCGCCATGAACGAGCGGCAGATCGCGAGCCAGACGGCCTTCCTCGGCAAGGCCGAGGCCACGTGGACGGCGCTCGCCGCGTCGGTGGCGCGCTCGCTCCAGGACAATGCCGCGAGCAGCGCACGCGCCGCCAGCGCGGCGGTCTTGCCGGCCGTGGAAGCCACGCTCGCGAAGCTCAAGGACGAAGCCGCCGCGCTGCACGGCACGGTAACGCAGGCCGTCGAGAGGCAGTTGAACGGCATTAGCGAAGGGTTCGAAGCGACTACGGCAAACGTGAGGCACGAAACCACGCGCCTGCACGACACCGTGGCGCAGGCGGTGGAGCGCCAACTGAGCGCCGTCGCGGAGAAGCTCGATGCGTCCACCGCAACGCTCAAGACCGAGACGATCTCGTTGCACGAAACGGTGACCCAGGCGGTGGAGCGCCAGTTGAATGGCGTGACGGCGAAGCTCGAAGCTTCGACGGCAACGCTCACGGCAGAAACGGCTACGCTGCATCGGACCGTCACCGAGGCGGTGCACAACCAGTTGAGCGCGATCTCGGCGAATCTCGAAGCCTCGACGACCACCCTCAAGACGGAAACCGTCTCGCTCCACGAGACCGTCACGCAAACGGTCGAGCGCCAGTTGAGCGCGTTCACCGCCGGCTTCGAAGCCACGACAGCGGCGCTGGACGCCAGCACGGCCGCACTGCACGAAACGGTGACGCAAGCCGTGGAGCGCCAGCTGAGCGGCATCACGACGGGTCTCGAAGCCACCTCGGCCGGCCTCTCGGAGCAATGGCGCGACGCACTTGCCCAGCAGCGCGCGCAAAACGATACGCTCGCCGCCGACCTGCGCGCCTCGCTCGAGCGCTACGCCGAAACCTTCGCGCAACGCTCGGCCGAATTGCTGTCCAACGTCGCCGCGCGCCTCGACACCACGGCGGACACGGTCTCGCAAACCTGGACCAGCGCGCACGCACAACACGCGCAGGTTAGCGAGCAACTGGCCCTTGCCCATCAGCACGCGCTCGACGCAGCGGCCGGGAAGTTCGACGAACACACGGCCGCGCTGCTGCACGCAGCGGACGAATCGCATGCCGCGCTGCAAACCGAACTCACGGCGCGCGAGCAGCAAAGGCTCGACGCGTGGCGCGACACCGTCACCGCCATGACGGCTGCGCTGCAGGCTCAATGGAACGAGGCGCTCGCGCAAACGGCGGCCCGCCAGCAGGCCATCTGCGAAACGCTAGAACGCACTGCCGGCGAAGTCGCGGCCACCACGTCGGCGCACTCGCGCGAGACGATCGCCGAAATCGCGCGCCTCGTGCAAGCCGCCTCGGAGGCGCCGCTCGCCGCGGCCGAAGTCGTCGCCGAACTGCGCCAGAAGCTCTCGGAAAGCATGGTCCGCGACACGGCGATGCTCGAAGAGCGCAGCCGTTTGCTGGCCACGCTCGAAACGCTGCTCGACGCCGTGAATCACGCGTCCACCGAACAGCGCAGCGCCGTCGATGCGCTCGTCTCCACCTCGGCGGAACTGCTCGATCGCGTGGGCACGCGCTTCACCGAGCGCGTCGAAACCGAAACGCGCAAGCTCGACGGCATTGCCGCGCAGGTCGCGAGCGGCGGCGCCGAAGTGGCGAGCCTCGGCGACGCGTTCGGCGCCGCCGTGCAGTCGTTCGGCGCCTCGAACGAAACGCTCGTCGCGCAACTCCAGCGCATCGAGGGCGCGCTCGACAAGTCGCTCGCGCGCAGCGACGAACAGCTCGCCTACTACGTCGCCCAGGCGCGTGAAGTGATCGATCTGAGCCTGCTCTCGCAAAAGCAGATCATGGAAGAACTGCAGCAGCTTGCGGGCCAGCGCGCCGAAGCAGGAGCCGACGCCGCATGAGCGAGGAGATCGACGGCGGCACGGAGCCGACCACGCCCGTCTGGGCGGCCTTCAGCGATCTGATGTCGGTGCTGCTGGGTGCGTTCGTGCTGATCCTCGTGAGCGTGATCGGCGTGCAGCTCGAACTCTCGACGAAGCTCGATCAGGCGGTCAAGGAGCGCCAGGCGGAAGCCCAGCGCCGCAAGACGCTCGAAGAGGCGCTGGCCGGGCCGCTCGCGGCGGGGCGCATCACGCTCGTGAACGGGCGCATCGGCATTAGCGGCAACGTGCTCTTCGCGCTCAACTCCGATCAGTTGCAGCCCGAGGGCCGGCAACTGCTGCAAAGCCTCGCCGGACCGCTTGCGGCTTATCTGAAGGCGCACGACGAAATCCTCATGGTGAGCGGCTTCGCCGACGACCAGCAGGTACGCGCGGGCAACCGGCGCTTCGCCGACAACTGGGAGCTGTCCGCCCAGCGCGCGCTGACGGTCACGCGCGCGTTCGTCGACGAAGGCGTGCCCGCTTCCTCGGTGTTCGCGGCGGCCTTCGGTTCGGAGCAACCCGTGAGTTCGAACGCCGATCCCGCGGGACGCGCCAGGAACCGGCGCGTCGAAATCGCGCCGGTGCCGCGTTCGAGCGCCGCGGGCGGAGACCACGGTGAGTGAGCACGCAATGCCCGTGCGGGCGCAACTTGACGCCTGGCGCGAGCGCGGCGCTGACCGGCTCGATCCCCCGCGCTTTCGCCTGATCGAAGCGCTGGAGCAGCGTGCGCAAAACCATGGCGGCGAAGCACGTCGCCTGCTCGATGCCAGGCTGTCCGAACTGATTGCGCAGTACTCGATCATAGCCGGGAACGCTGCGCAGGACGGGCCGGGGCCGCACAACACCGCGCCGGCGGACGCACAAAGCGCGCTGGGCGCCCTCGTGGAGCGCCTCGCCCACCACGCGAACGCCGGAAACGGTGCCAAGGTACGCAGCGGCGACGGCAGCACCTGGACGGTCTCGCCCGAACTGACCGATTATTTTCGTGCGACCTGGGCACGCGTGCGCGCCGGTCAGCAGTTGCGCGAAGCGCAGTTCCAGGTGCCGCAGAACGCCGGCCCGCTCAATTCGATGAGCCTCGTGCACCGCTCGCTTTCGCTCATGCGCGAGCTTTCGCCGGGTTATCTGCAGAACTTTCTGGCCTACGCCGATGCGCTCTCGTGGCTGGAGCAGTTGAATGCCGTCGACGCACCCGCCAGCAGCAAGGAAGCGCCGCGCGCGCCGAGCACGAAGAAAAGCACACGCGGCAAGACGCGCTGATCCAGGGCTGCACGGAGCGTTGCGATAAGCACGCACGCCGCCCCGCGCGTCAATCGGCAAAAGCCAGCGAACGCGAATGCGCCTTGGCCACCTGCTGCAACGCGCGCCGCAAGGCGCTCTGCCTGCGCAAAAGTTCTTCCATGGCGGGAATCCCCAATGCCCCGGCCGCCCCCTCGGCCAGCAGACGCGCCTTCAGCGCACCATAGGCGGCCTCCATCGACTGACCCAGCGTTTCGATCAGCTTGCCGTCGCCGGCTTCGGCGTCGTTGCGTCCCGCGGACTCGGTCTGGTCGATGAGCGCGAGCGCGCGGCGCTCGAAGAGCCCGTAGGCGTCGGCAATCGCTGCATCGTCCATCGCGCCCGGCAGCGACGCCGCCTGCATGGCCTGCTCCTCGGCGCTCTCGTAGTAGTGCAGCGTGCGCAGCACTTCCGCGAGATTCGCGCCGGTGGCGGGCGCCATCTCCTGGCGGTTCATGCTCTGCACGAACTTCTGCGCCGCCGCGAAAAGCCGCGTGAGCGCGCCCTGCTCCTGTGCGAGTGCGTTCGCATCGGCGCCCGCCAGCGTCATGCGCAGCATGCGCCGCACGATTGCGCCGATGCGCTGCACCTCGTTGCGCAACGCATCCACGGCGAGTTCGGGCACCACCAGCACCGTATCGTCGAGAAATTGCGGCGCGCCCTCGTCGCCCTCGCGCTCGCGAAAGCGCCGCTGCAGCCAGCGCGTGAGCCGCCCCGCGAGCGGCACCATGATGACGAGGCCAAGCACGTTGAACGCGGTGTGAAAAAGCGCGAGCGTGATCGCCGGATCGTGCGGCAAATGGAAAAAGTCGCCCACGCGCACGATGAAACCGATGAGCCAGGGCAGGAGCGCCATCGCCACGAGCCCGGTCACCACGTTGAAGATCACCTGGGCGAGCGCCGCGCGGCGCGCATTGGGCGTGGCGCCGATGGACGCGAGCAGCGCCGTGGCCGTCGTGCCGATATTCGCGCCGATGATCACGGCCGCCCCGCCCTGGGTGCTCAGCATGCCGCCCTGCGCGGCCGCGAGCGTGATGGTCATGGTGGCCGAAGACGACTGCACGAGCAGCGTGAGCACGAGCCCCACGGCCACCTGGGCGACCACGGCGAGCACGCCCTCGCCCTGCGGCAACTGGTATTGCGCGACGAGTTCGGTGAACGCCCCCTGCAAGGTGGCGATGCCGATGAACAGCACGCCGAAGCCGGCCAGCGCATCGCCGAGCGCTCCGCGCCGCTGGCCCACGCCGGTCAGGCGCAGCGCCACGCCGATGCCGACGAGCGGCAGCGCGAGCGCATCGATCTTCATCTTCAGGCCGAGCAGCGAGACGATCCAGCCCGTGGTCGTCATGCCGAGGTTGGCGCCGAACAGCACCCAGAGCGCGCCGCCCAGATCGAGCAGGCCCGCGTTGACGAAGCCGATCACGGCAACCGTAACGGCGGTAGACGACTGCACGAGCGCAGTGACGAGCACGCCCGAAGCGAGGCCCGAAACCGGCGTGCGCGTGGCGCGGCTCAGGATGTGCTCCAGCGCCGGCCCGGCGGCGAGCTTCAGGCCGTTGGTCATCATCGTGATGCCCAGCAGGAACAGGCCGATGCCGCCGATCAGGACGCCCAGCCCTTCGATCAGGCCGCCGTTCATCGCCGCCCGCCTCGCGCGCAAGCGCGGCCGAAAGCCGATGGAGGCCGTGCGACGTCACGCAGGCGCACCGGGCAGCGTACGAAGAGCAAAACGGAAAGCACTGCGGCGTTCATCGGCGGACTCGGCCTCTCTCGCGGCATGGGCACGATTCATGGTACGCGAGCCCTGTTTTTCGTGACGCCTGCGCGGACGCAGGCATGGCGGACGACCCGAACGACCGTACGAAAATCGGGCATATCCGCTATCATGCAAAGCAACCGCCTACGTCCAGCAGTGCCCAACCGATAACGGAGACATCGATGCAGATGCGTTGTTATTGCGTGACCGGCCACGGTCAGCCGCTCGAACTGAAGCACCAGGAAGTTCCGCAACCGAAGGGCACCGAGGTGCTGGTACGCGTGAAAGCCGCCGGCCTGTGCCACTCCGACCTGCACATCTGGGAGGGCTACTACGATCTCGGCGGCGGCAAGAAGCTCTCGCTCGCCGACCGCGGCATCAAGCTGCCGCTCACCCTCTCCCATGAAATCTGCGGCGAAGTCGTCGCGGCCGGCCCCGATGCCGGTGCGGTGCAAACGGGCATGGCGGCCATCGTGCACCCGTGGATCGGTTGCGGCGAATGCGCCGCCTGCCTGCGCGGCGAGGAGAATCTGTGCATCAAGCCGCAATCGCTCGGGGTGATGCGCAACGGCGGTTTCGCCGATTACGTGATCGTGCCGCATCCGCGTTATCTGGTGGAGCTCGGCGGGCTCGATCCCGTCAAGGCCGCGCCGCTCGCGTGCGCGGGCGTGACCACGTATTCGGCCATCCGCAAGTTCGGCGAGCGCATTCACGAAGCGCCGCTGGTAGTGATCGGCGCGGGCGGCCTCGGGCTCATGGCCATCGAGGTGCTCAAGGCGCTGGGCGGCAAAGGCGCGATCGTCGTCGACGTGGATGCGACGAGGCGCGAAGCCGCGCTCAAGGAAGGCGCGCTGGCCGCGATCGATGCGCGCGCACCCGATGCCGCCACGCAGATCGCCCAGGCCGCAGGCGGCGGCGCGCGCGCCGTGCTCGATCTGGTCGGCGCGACCTCCACGGTGACGCTCGCGCTCGATTCCTGCGCGCGCGGCGGCCATGTGGTGATCGTCGGCCTGATGGGCGGCGACATCACGCTCGCGCTGCCGATCATTCCGATGCGGCCGCTGCGCATCGAAGGCAGCTATGTCGGCACGCTGCCCGAATTGCGCGAGCTCGTCTCGCTCATGCGCGACGGCAAGATCCGCCCCGCGCCTGTTTCGCCGCGTCCGCTAAACGAAGTCAACGAGGCGCTGCAAGCGCTGCATCAGGGCAAGGTCGTGGGACGGCAGGTGCTCATTCCGTAAGCACTCCCGCGCGAATATTTTTCGCATTCCGTATCAATCGGCGACGGCGGTCGTGGCGTGTTCTGCGAGGTCGCCGCGCAGGGACGGCCGCTTCAACCCAAGATGATCCCGCAGCGTGCGTCCCTCGTAGTCGCTGCGGAACAACCCCCGGCGACGCAGTTCGGGCAGCACCAGCGCGATGAAATCGTCGAGCCCGTCGGGCAGCAGCGCAGGCATCACGTTGAACCCGTCCGCGCCGTAATTCACGAAACGCTCTTCCAGGGCGTCCACGATCTGCTCCGCCGTGCCCACCAGTTGCCAGTGGCCGCGTGCGCCCGCCACGCGCAGCGACAGCTCGCGGATCGTCAGGTTCTCGCGCCGCGCGAGCGCAAGCGTGAGCGACTGGCGGCTCTTGCTCGCGTTGGTTTCGGGCAATTCAGGAATCGGCCCGTCGAGCGGATAACCCGAAAGGTCGATGCCGCCCGTCAAGGTCGAGACCATCGCGAGCCCCACCACGGGATCGATCAGCGCCTGCAGCGCCTCGAACTTCTCGCGCGCCTCGCTTTCGGTGCGCCCCACGATCGGCATGACGCCCGGCATGATCTTGAGGTCGTCGGGATCGCGGCCATGCGCGGCAAGCCGCCCTTTCACGTCGGCGTAGAAGGCCACGGCATCTTCCAGCCGCTGCTGCGCCGTGAAGATCACTTCGGCCGTGCGCGCCGCCAGCGCCTTGCCCGCCTCCGACGACCCCGCCTGCACCACCACCGGATGCCCCTGCGGCGCGCGCGCCACGTTCAGCGGTCCGCGCACGTTGAAGAACTCGCCGCGATGGTCGAGCACGTGGCGCTTCGCCGGATCGAAGAAGCGGCCCGTGGCCTTGTCGTGCACGAAGGCGTCTTCGTCCCAGCTGTCCCACAGACCCGTCACGACTGCGGCGAATTCTTCGGCGCGCTCGTAACGGCGCGCATGCGCGAGATGCTGGTCGAAGCCGAAGTTCTTCGCCTCGTGCTCGTTCGACGACGTCACGAGATTCCATCCGGCACGCCCGCCGCTGATATGGTCGAGCGACGCGAACTTGCGCGCGATGTGATACGGCTCGTTGAACGTGGTCGAAGCCGTGCCCACGAGACCGATGCGCTCCGTCACCGCAGCCAGCGCGGAAAGCAGCGTGAGCGGCTCGAACTGGGCGACGTAGCTGTGCGCCGTGCGGCTCAGGTATTCGACGTTGTCGCCGCGCGTGCCGGAGCCGTCCGCGAGAAAGATCAGGTCGAACTTCGCGGCTTCGGCGGCACGCGCCAGCTCGACGTAATGACGAAAACGGCTGCCCGCATCGGCAAGCGCATGCGGGTGCCGCCATGCGGCAATGTGGTGGCCCGTCGGGTAAAGAAAGGCGCCAAGGCGCAGGTGTCCGGAACGTTGGCTCATGGGGTGGCAAAACGCGCAGCGCGAAGAGGAACGAAACGGATCATTCTGGGCCGCCGCCCGGCGGGCCGCCACGAAGAAATCCGCACATCGATATGCGCAGCGCCGCAAACGGCGTGGATCGGCACGCCTTACGGCGCTGCAAGCCAGCACGGGCGCAGCGCACCATGGCCCGAATTGAGGCGCGGCATGCGCTCTATTCCACCCGCCGGGGGCGCCCCGCCTGCCGTAAAGTGCAAACCTGCCCTCGTTTTCTCCGCGCCAACGTCACCTAGCCCCCAACCGTCCACTGTGACCGCCACGACGACCGCCGCACCCACCGCCGCCGACATCCTGCGCGAAGCCGCCACGCTTGCCGCGAGCCAGCGCTTTGCCGAAGCGCTCGCGCTACTCGTGCCGCTCGCCGGCCACGAGGCCGCGACCGAAGACGCAAACCGCATCGACGTGCTCAATCTCGCGGCGGCCTGCGCAGTGAGCATAGGCCAGCCCGACGCCGCGCAGTCGCTGTGGGTGCGCTGCATCCATGCACGGCCGGCATTCACCGAGCCCTACCTGGGCCTGGGCGCGCTGCTTGCCGCGCGCGGGCAGCTCGCCGAAGCGCAGGCGATCTACGCACACCTCGCCCGCCTCGCCCCCGAGCGCACCGAGGTGCATAGCCAGCACGGCGTGGTGCTGCATCGGCTCGGCCGCCTCGACGAGGCCGAAGCCGCGTGCCGCCGCGCCCTCGCGCGCGAGCCGGGCCACGTGGAGGCGCTCTGCAACCTCGGCGCGGTGCTCCATGAGGCGAAGCGGAGCGACGAAGCCGAAGCGGCATACCGCGCGGCGCTCGCGGTACAGCCGCAACACGCGCGCACTCACAACGGTCTGGGCAACCTGCTGCGCGAAAGCGGCCGGCTCGTGGAAGCCGAACTGGCCTATAGCGAAGCCGTGCGCGCGCAGCCGCGCTACCCCGAAGCGCTCAACAACCTCGGCGCGCTGCAAAGAGCGCTCGGCCGCTCCACCGAAGCCGAACTCGCCTGCCGTCTCGCGCTCGCCGTGCAGCCGGACTACCTCGAAGCGCACAACAACCTCGGCTGCGTGCTCTCCGATCTCGGGCGGCTCGTGGAAGCCGAAGCCGCTTACCGCGAGGCTCTGGCTCTGCGCCCCGACTATGCCGACGCGCATTACAACCTCGGCTGCGTGCTGCACGCGCGCGGCCTCCTGACCGATTCCGAGGCGGCCTTCCGCACGGCGCTCCAGCTTGCGCCCGCCCGCATCGAAGCGCTCAACAACCTCGGTTGCGTGCTGCTCGACCAGTTGCGCCTGCCCGAAGCGCTGGCGGCGTTTCGCGCCGCGCTCGCCGTGCGGCCCGACATGGCCGAGGCGCACTACAGCATCGGCAGCATCATGAAGGAACTGGGCGATCTGGACGAAGCGGAAGCCTGCTACCGGCGCGCGCTCGAACTGCGCCCGGGCTACGGCGACGCGCAGTTCCGCCTCGCCACGCTGCTCCTTACGATGGGACGATTCGAAGAAGGCTGGGCGCGTTACGAATGCCGCTACGAAATGCCGGGCTTCGTGCATCACGCGACGCAGGCGCTGCTCAAGTGTCCGAAGTGGCAAGGCGAAGCGCTGCAGGGGCGGTCCCTGCTCGTGTGGCAGGAAGACGGCCTGGGCGACATGCTGCAGTTCGGCCGCTTTCTGGGACTTTTGAAGGCTCGGGGCGCAGCGCGCATCGTACTGGCCTGCGGCACGCCGCTCGTGCCGATTTTCGCGAATGTCGAGGGCGTGGATACCGTGCTCACCCACTTCGAAGCGGCGGCGCAGGCGGAAAACTTCGACGGGTGGATCAGCGCGATCAGCGCGCCGCTGCACCTCGGCACGACGCTCGATACGATTCCGCCGCCCATGCGCTTCACGCCCGATGCCGCGCGGGTCGGGCGCTGGCGCGGGCGCCTCGCCGATCTCGGCCCCGGTCCGCGCGTGGGTCTCGTGTGGAAAGGCAACCCCAAACATAAAAACGACCTGCACCGCTCGCTGCCCTCGCTGCGCACGCTCGCGCCGCTCTGGCAGGTGCCGGGCGCACAGTTCGTGAGCCTGCAAAAGGGCGCGGGCGAAGACGAGGCGCTCGACGCCGGTCTGCCGCACCTGCCCATCGTGCCGCTCGGCCCCGAACTCGACGACTTCGCCGATACGGCCGCGGTGGTCTCGCAACTCGACCTCGTGATCTGCGTCGATACCTCGACGGCCCATCTGGCCGCTTCGCTCGGCAAGCCCTGCTGGGTGCTGCTGCCGGGTTACGACGTGGACTGGCGCTGGCTGCACGGCCGCGACGACTCGCCGTGGTATCCGGGCACGGTGCGGCTCTTCAGGCGGCGGCTGGACGAAGCCTGGCCGGAGGTAGTGGAACGGGTGCGGCAAGCGTGCGAACTGCATTTCGCCGCGTGAGGAAAAAACGGGCGCGCGCTCAGTCCCAGAGATTGCGGAACGCCACGGCCGCGATCACGGGCACGCAGAGAATGAGCGGGATGGCGAAGTACGGAATCTCCAGATCGACGACCCAGCTATAAACGAGCCAGCCGATGCCGGCGCCCAGCGTGGCCACCCCCACCAGCGCCGTGAGGGTATTCAGAACCCAGGTGGGCGGGCGCTTGCGCTTACGTTCTTCGGTCGGGGCGGGTTTCATCGGATCGGCAAGCGCGGCTGGCAAGTGGAAATTCGGGTGAAAATTCAGTCGAGACTTCGATGCGAGGCATTTTACTCCGCACGCCTCGCGCACTGCGCATTGCCGAAAACCCGGCAGCTTGACCTCCGAGGTAATCGATCCTCCGTGCGCGCCGCCCTATCCTCGTTCCTGCCTGCACACCGTTGTGTGCCGTAGTCAGCCAACGAGGAACGAAGCCATGACCGCCTATGCCATCGCCCATCTGCGTGACGTCGAAATGTGCCCCGCCATCGTCGAGTATCTGGAGAAGATCGACGCCACACTCGCGCCCTACGGCGGCCGCTTTCTGGTCCACGGCGGCCCCGTCGAGCACATCGAAGGCGCGTTCCGGGGCGACCTGATCGTGATCGAGTTCGACGACCGCGAACGCGCACGCGAGTGGTATCGCTCGCCCGCCTATCAGGCCATCCTGCCGCTGCGCACGGAGCACGCCACGGGCGAAGCGTTCCTGATCGACCAGGTGCCGCAACCGCATCGCGCGACCGACGTGCTCATGCACGCGCTCGACCCGCGCTGACGCCGCACGCGACCCGCGTGCGGCGGGCCGCGCACGCCACATGTGCCGCATGTGCCGCATTTGCCACTTACGCGCGCGGTTCGTCGGCCGCCAGCAGCACGCCCTTCTTGAAGACGAAACAGCCGTAGCCGCGCGGCTCGCCCGTGGCAATCACGCAGTACGCCCGCTTCGCACGCTCGTAGAACGCGAAGCGTTCGAGCGGCGCGAACGGCACCTCGCGGCCCTCGCCTGCGTTGACCTCGTGCTGTGCCTCGCGCTGCACAGCGGGCAACGCATGCGGGTCGCCCACCACCTCCATGCGCAGCGCCGGGTCGTCGACAAAGCTGTCGAGCGGCATGACCGAGAGCACCGCGCGGATCGCACGCGGCGCATCCACGCCGTCCAGACGCAGCAGGCGGCCGGTCACGGTGGCGCGCGCGACCGAGTCGGCGGGGAAATTGGCGTCGCAGATCACGACTTCGTCGCCGTGCCCCATCGATGCCAGTGCGTGCAGTACGTCGGCGTTGAGCAGCGGATCGAGATTTTTCAGCACGGTGTCTCCTCTTGACTTGATGGCAAAAAGACGGCGCAGCGCGCGCGTCGCGGCGACATCGTACCGTGTGCGGCGCTCGCGTCACAAGAGCGGCTGGATGCGCAGTGCATCGACGGCGCCTTATTCCACGGACTTGCCGTGCAAGCCGTCCTGAATGCCGTCAGAAACGTTTGCAAAGCAATATCTGTCTCTCGCAAACGTTTTCCTGCGTTTCATAATTCTTTCTTCGTCAGCAAGGAAACTGTGCGCGACCCATCCATCAGAATGGACGCACACATGAGAATACGCCCCCGCGCCGCCTCGCAGGCGAGCGCGTATGCCCTTGCGTTTGCCGTTGTTCTCGCAACGATTTCCCTTGCCGCGTGCGGCCCCGATGCCGGGTCCGACGCTGGGTCCGATGCCGGCGGTTCCGTCGCCTCGGTCCAGACACCCGCGCCGGCCAACGCCGCGCCCACGAGCGCCGCGCCGCTGCCGCAAACGGCCTGGGCGTCGGCGCAAGCCGGCAACGGCGCAAACGGCATCGCGAACGGCACGGCGGCGTACGACGACGCGACCCCGCCCGCCGCCGGCCCCGTGCAAAGCGCACAGGCGAGCCTCGCCGCCGACAGCCAGCAGGTCACGCCGGTCCTCAGCTACGCCCCCGGCGACGCCGACGATCCCGGTAACTCCGGCAACCCCGGCAACGATTCCCGCCGTACCGCAACGACAAGCCAGTAATCCCGTCGTATCGTAGTGTGCGTATGCACACACCTTCATCCCCCAAGCAAGCACAAGCAGAAAGGTGATTAACAATGACGTCAACCAGCCGTCGCCGTTTCCTGCAGACTGTCGCGCAGTCGGGCGCTGCCGCCGCCGCGATGACCGTGTTTCCCGAGTCGATCCGCAACGCGCTCGCCATTCCGGCCTTCTCGCGCACCGGCTCGATCCGCGACGTGGAGCATATCGTCGTGTTCATGCAGGAGAACCGTTCGTTTGACCATTACTTCGGGCACCTGCGCGGCGTGCGCGGCTATAACGACCGCCTGCCGATCCCGCTGCCCGGCGGCCGGCCGGTCTGGTATCAGCCTTCGAAGGAAAACGCGGCGCAGCCCGTGCTGCCGTTCCACCTCAACACGCAGACCACGAGCGCGCAATGCGTGGGCGACCTGGACCACAACTGGTACCCCACGCACTACGCGATCAACAACGGCCTCTACAACCAGTGGCCGCAGTACAAGACCGACATGACGATGGGCTACTACCTGCGCGCGGACATTCCGTTCCACTACGCGCTGGCCGATGCGTTCACCGTCTGCGACCAGTACTTCTGCTCGCTGGCCGGCCCCACCCACCCGAACCGCGCCTATCTGATGACGGGCATGGTCGATCCGAGCGGCACGATGGGCGGCCCGCTGCTCGACAACAACGACTACGTGGACGGCGACGTGCCGCCCGCCTACCAGCTGCTCTCGTGGACGACCTATCCCGAGCGCCTGCAGGCCGCCGGCATCTCGTGGCAGATCTATCAGCAGGGCACCAACGGCAACGATCCGCTGAACGGCAACTACGGCACGAACATCCTGCAGAACTTCGTGAACTTCATCAACGCGCAGCCGGGCTCGGCGCTCTATCAGCGCGCGCAAACCGTGCGCACGATCGCGGACCTGAAGAACGACGTGCTCGCGAACAACCTGCCGCAGGTCTCATGGCTGCTGCCGCCCGCCGCGTACTCGGAGCACCCGAAGTACACGCCGGCCTATGGCGCCGAGTACACCTCGCAGATTCTCGACGCGCTCACGTCGAACCCCGAGGTGTGGAGCAAGACGGTGCTCTTCATCATGTACGACGAGAACGATGGCTTCTTCGACCATATCGTGCCGCCGCAGCCGCCCACGACGGCCGCACAGGGCAAGTCGACGGTGAGCGTGGAAGGCGAGATCCACAACGTCGTGAACCCTTACCGCGGCGGCAGCTACACGGCCGACGGCCTGCCTTACGGCCTCGGGCCGCGCGTGCCGATGACCGTCGTCTCGCCGTGGACCAAGGGCGGCTTCGTGTGCTCGCAGGTGTTCGACCACACCTCGGTGATCCGCTTCATCGAAACGCGTTTCGGCGTGCACGAGCCGAACATCACGGCATGGCGCCGCGCCGTGTCGGGCGACCTCGTTTCGGCATTCGACTTCCGCACGCCGGACGCGACCATGCCGGCGCTGCCCGACACGAGCAACTACATCACGATGGCCAATAACCAGTGCTCGGCCAATCCGGCGCCGACCGTGCCCGCCACGCCGGGCCCGATCGATCCGCAGGAGCCGGGCGTGCGCTTCGCCCGCGCGCTGCCCTACGAGCTGCACGTGAACGGCAAGGTGGACGCCACGCAGAACACGCTGGAAATCACCTTCGCCAACACGGGCCGCCAGGGTGCGCACTTCTACGTGTACGCCGCGAACCGCAGCGACGGCCCATGGCGCTATACGGTGGAAGCGGGCAAGTCGCTCTCCGATACGTGGGACCTCACCGCGACGAACGGCGCGTATGCGTTCGAGGTGCATGGGCCGAACGGTTTCGTGCGCCGCTTCACGGGCACGGTGGCCACGGCTGCCTCACAGGCTCAGCAGTCGTCGCAGCAAGACGCCTTCGGTCATCACGGCGGCACGCCGGCGCCCGAAGTCACGGCGCACTACGACATCGCCAACGGCAACCTGTTCCTGCGCTTTGCGAACACGGGCGGCGGCGTGGCTCACCTGAACGTGACCGACAACGCCTACGGCGCGCGCGAGCGCTCCGTGCCGGTTCCGGCGGGCGCGCGGATCGAGGAAGCGTGGATCCTCGCATCGAGCCATCACTGGTACGACCTGACCGTGACCAGCAACGACGACGCAAGCTTCCAGCGCCGTTTCGCCGGTCATATCGAAAACGGCCGCCCGAGCATCAGCGACCCGGCCGCCGTGGCGCCCGTCACGCAGTTGAGCTGAGTAAGGCAGCAAGGCACGCGGGGCGCTCGCCCCGCTGTGCCGTCCTGCTCTGCCGTCCCGCTCTGCGGTATGCGCGGCTTCGGCCGCGAGTGCCGCAAGGCGCCGGCCGAAGAGGCCCTGCCCGCCGCCAGCAGCACGCGTCGAGCAGTGGCACAATGGACGATCTAATCTTCCAGCCCGCGTGCAGACAGGAGGACAGCCCCTCCCGCACGCGGCCGCTTTTCCCCAAAGTTGAAGAGGATCGCCCCATGACGTCCAGCGTGAAGCCCTATCCGGATACCCAGATCTATGTCGACGGCGCCTGGCGCGCCGGTGCCAGAACGATTCCCGTGATCGACCCGGCCACCGAAGCCGAAATCGGGCGCCTCGCCGTGGCCAGCGAGCAGGATCTCTCCGACGCCGCCGAAGCGGCGGCGCGCGCATTCCGCGAATGGCGCAAGGTCTCGCCCTACGAGCGCAGCAAGCTCATGCGCCGCGCGGCGCAACTGCTGCGCGAGCGCGCCGACGACATCGCCGCGATCATGACGCGCGAGCAAGGCAAGCCGCTCGCCGAAGCGAAGGTGGAAACGCTCGCGGGCGCCGACATCATCGACTGGTTCGCCGAAGAAGGCCGCCGCACTTATGGCCGCGTGATCCCCTCGCGTGCCGAAGCGGTCCGCCAGGTCGTCACGCGCGAACCCGTGGGCCCGGTCGCCGCCTTCACGCCGTGGAACTTCCCGCTCAATCAGGCCGTGCGCAAGGTTTCGGCCGCGCTCGCCTCGGGCTGTACCGTCGTGCTCAAGGGACCGGAGGAAACGCCCGCGAGCTGCGCGGCGCTCGTGCAGGTGTTCGTCGACGCGGGCCTGCCCGCCGGCGCGCTGAGCCTCGTGTTCGGCGTGCCTGCCGAAGTGTCGTCGTACCTGATCGCGCATCCGGCCATCCGCAAGATCTCGTTCACGGGTTCGACGCCGGTGGGCAAGCTGCTGGCCGCGAAGGCCGGCGAGCACATGAAGCGCGTCACGATGGAGCTGGGCGGCCACGCCCCGGCCATCGTCTTCGCCGATGCGGACGTGCCGCGCGCAGCGAAGCTGCTGGCCCTCGCGAAGATCCGCAATGCGGGCCAGGTCTGCATCTCGCCCACGCGCTTCATGGTGGAAGACTCGGCTTACGACGAATTCGTCGAGCATTTCGTCACGACCCTGCGCGGCGTGAAAGTGGGCAACGGCCTCGAAGAAGGCGTGCAAATGGGGCCGCTCGCGAACGACCGGCGCCTCGCCGCCATGGAACGGCTCGTGGCCGACGCGCGCGAACACGGCGCGAAGGTGCTGACGGGCGGCGAACGCGTGGGCCGCGAAGGCTATTTCTTCGCACCGACCGTGCTGACCGACGTGCCGCTTTCGGCGCGCATCCTGAACGAAGAGCCGTTCGGTCCGCTCGCCCCGGTCTCGCGCTTCTCGAGCTACGAAGAAGCCATCCAGGAAGCCAACCGCCTGCCGTGGGGCCTCGCCTCGTATGCGTACACGCGCTCGAGCGCGACCTCCGCTGCGCTCTCGGACGACATCGAAGCGGGCATGCTGTCGATCAACCACCACGGCCTCGCGCTGCCCGAAACGCCGTTCGGCGGCGTGAAGGACTCGGGCTACGGCTCCGAAGGCGGCACCGAAGCGATGGAAGCGTATCTGGTCACGAAGTTCGTCACCGAGCATCGTTGATGCGCGAGCCGGGAGCGCCGCAAGGGCGCTCCCGGCTTCGTCACCGCATCAAGGCTCCGGCCATGCCCGCGGATGCTGCGGCAACCCATCCGCGAGCACCACCCAGCCGAGTTTCTGGGAAGTCCACGTGTGATGCGCGGGCGACACCGCTTCGGGGTCGTCGAGACTGCCCGCGCTCACATCCACTTCGTTCTCGAACGACGCATGCCGGTAGGTCAGCGGCGTTCCGCACACACCGCAGAACGACCGCTCGACTCCCGGGCTCGACGCCACCACGCGCGGCACCCCCACGATGAACCGGAAGCTGCTGAGCCGCACGCTGAGCCACGCCGTACACGGCGCCCCCGACGCATGCCGGCAATCGGCGCAATGGCACACCGTGCAGTCCTCGGGTTCGCCCTCGATCTCGTAGCGGATCTGTCCGCATAAGCAACCGCCCTTCAGCATAAGGTTCTCCCTGACCGAACCGGGCGCCCGCACGCTCGCCCGGCGAAAGCCGTTGAAAGGTGGCGAAGCGCCTTGATTCACATTAGCTGCGACGCCCCCACCCCTCCTCGACCGCAAGCGCCATGCCGCGCGCGGACGATACGGACCGCGCGAATGGAATAGATCGCAGGAACACACTGTTGACGCCAGTATCAGCCACCGCGGCCTTCGACCGGATACGACCGGACACAACTGGAGCCAACAGGACTCACCATGCCCATCGCCCAACCCGAACCGGATTTCCCGGCCTCCCCGCACCCCGCGCCGCTGCGCGTGCGGCGGCATGGAGCCCGGCCATGAACCGCGCGACGATCTGCTTGCCCTGCCGCCTCGCGGCCATTGCCGCCATCCTGGGCGGCGCAGCGGCCACCTTCGCGTGGACCGCGGGCTGGCTCACGCCGCACCGCGTGAACGCCCCCCACATCATCAATACCTTCGAAACCAACTACGGCGTCCACCCCGGCTTCCGGCGCAATCATGCGAAGGGCCTGTGCGTGGAGGGCTGGTTCGAGAGCAACGGCAACGGCGCCAGCGTATCGCGCGCAGCCGTGTTCGCGCCAGGCCGCACGCCCGTGATCGGACGTTTCGCGATTCCCGGCAGCAATCCTTCGGCGCCCGACGCCAGCGTACCCGTGCGCAGCATGGCGCTGCTGTTCCAGTTGCAGGACGGCGAACAGTGGCGCACGGGCATGAATTCGACGCCCGTCTTCGCGGTGCAGACGCCGTTGCAGTTCTTCAAGCAACTCGTCGCCTCGCGACCCGACCCTGCCACGGGCAAGCCGGATCCGGAGAAACTCGACGCGTTCTATCGCGCGAATCCGGAAACGCTGCCGTTCCGTCAATGGGTGAAGGCGCACCCGCCTTCGTCGAGCTTCGCGAATACCGGCTTTTACAGCATCAACGCCTTCGTCGCGACGGACGCGAACGGGCGGCGCCAGGCCATCCGCTGGCAGACGGTGCCGGAAACGCCGTACACACCGCAAACGCCGGATCAGAAGACCCAGCCCAACTTCCTCTCGACCGACCTCGATGCACGTCTCGCACAAGGCCCGCTGCGCTGGCATCTCGTGATCACCGTCGCGCAACCGGGCGACCCCACCAACGACGCCACCGCGGCATGGCCCGCCGAGCGCACGCAGATCGATGCGGGCACACTGGTCCTGCAAAGCGCCTCGCCGCAAAGCGAAGGCGTCTGCCGCGACGTCAACTTCGACCCGACCATTCTCCCGGCCGGCCTCGCCCCCTCCGACGACCCGCTGCTCGCCGCGCGCTCGGCCGCTTATGCCGTTTCCTTCAACCGCCGCACGCGAGAAGTCGCGAAATTCGCGCAATCGCAGGGAGAGACCCAGCCATGAACGCGCCCCGACGCCATTTCAGCGCGCCCTCGCGCCTCTTGCACTGGACGATGGCAGTCCTGATCATCGCCATGCTGTTCGTCGGTGTGGGCATGGTCTCCACGGTATCGAGACTGCACCTCACGCTGCTCGCGCTGCATCGCCCGCTCGGCATCGCGATCCTCGTGCTCGTGATCGTGCGCGCGGTGCTGCGCCTCACCTGCGGCGCGCCGCCGCTGCCCGCCGACCTGCCGGGCTGGCAGCGCGCGGGCGCTCACGCCTCGCACCTCGCGCTCTATGCGCTGATGGCGGCCATGCCGCTGATCGGCTGGTCCATGCTCTCGGCCGGCGGCTACCCCGTGGTGATGTTCGGCAGCGTGCATCTGCCGCCGATCGCCCCGCACAACGTGGCGCTCTATGCGGCGCTGCGCGCGGCGCACTCGTGGCTCGCGTTCGCACTCTTCGCCGTGGTGCTGATGCACCTCGCCGCTGCGCTCTTTCACGCGTGGATCCGGCGTGACAGCGTGTTCGCGAGCATGGCGCGCGGGGAAGCGCGCAGCTAAAAGCTGCCCGCCGCACGCCCTGTCACCCGATACGCCGTGCGTGTGCCGCTACACGTGGGCGTCGCGGCCGGCCACGGGCGGCACCGGCGGCTCCGCGAACTCCTGGAGCAAGGCGTCGCGCGCCTCGCGGCGGCGCACCCAGAGGGCGGTGAGAATGGGCACAAGAATGGCCGTGACGAGGCAGGAGGTCGCCACCATCGCTGTGGCGGCCGGCACGAGCGGCTTGAAGCGCGGAATCATCTCGCCGATGATCGCGGGGTTCGCCACCGCCGCACCCGCCGTGGACGAGGCGGCAAGCCCCGCCGCGCCGTTGCCGCCCGCAATCAGGCGATCGGCGAGGATGAGCGGAATGCCCGTCACGACGATCACGGCGAGACCCAGCATGACGCCGCCTAGGCCGCTCGTCACGATCACGTTGAGGTCGATGCCGTTGCCGAGCGCGAAGCCGAAGAACGGAATCAGCGGATGCACGCAGCGGCCGAACAGGTCGCGCAGATCGCGGTCGAGATTGCCGAGCACGAAGCCCACCAGAAACGGCAGCACCGCCCCCGCGAAGAGCCGCGGCTCGAAGAACGCCACGCCGGTCGCGCCGAGGATGATCATGCTCACGAGCGGCCCCGACTCGATCGACATCAGCACGAAGGCGCCCGCTTCCTCTTTGGTGCCGTACTGCTGCATCACGGCGGCGTAGAGGCCGCCGTTGGTCATGTCCATCGAGGTCGTGATGGCCAGCACCGAAAGGCCCGCGAAGAGCCCGGCCTTGACGCCATCGACCGGAATGAAGCGCGCCGCGAGAAGCGTCGCGATCCACGCCACCGCCATCTTCGTGAGGAGCAGCGTGCCCGACTTGCGCAGGACCGTGCCGGTCGCGCGCAGGTCGATAGTCGCGCCCATGCAGAAGAACCACACCGCGAGTATCGGCACGGTGCCGGTGATCAATCCATTGGTGAACGAACCGAAGTACTTGCCTGCGCCCGGCGCGAACGTATGCACGCAGGCGCCCAGCAGCAACGGCACCAGCATCAGGCCGCCGGGTATGCGGTCTATGGCCTTCTTCAGCTTCATGCCTCCTCCGTGGACGTGATGTCCTGTGGCCGGATCGGCGCTTCACGGTGTCCGGCTTTGTGTCGGGATGCTCCCTGCCGAAAAATATAGCATCGTGCAGGGAACACCGCTCGCGCGGATCCGGCGGCGCCGGGAAGGAGGAGGCGGTTTTAAGGCGGCCGTTTCGGGCCAATATCAGCTGGCAGGCTGCCAGCCGAGCCCAAGACTCTTCTGCAACGAAACGAAGTCCTTGAGCAGTTCCGCCTGGCCCGAGATCACGTCCTGTTGCGAGAGAAACTCGGCGCGCTGCGTGTCGAGCAGATCGACGAGGCTCGACGCCCCCGCGCGATAACGCTGGCGCATCAGCGTGGCCGAGCGCTCCGCCGATTCCTGCACCTTCTGCAGCGTCACGAGATGCTCGCGCTGATAGCCATAACGCGAGAGCGACGCATTGGCATCCTGCAGTGCAGCAAGCACGGCCTTTTCATAGCGCGCTTCGGCTTCGTCGCGCGAGGCTTCGGCACCGTGCACCGCACCGAGCGTGCGGCCGAAGTCGAACACGTTCCATTGCAGATACGGCGCGCCCACCCAGCTGAAGTTGCTCTTGCGCATGAGGTGGCCCGGGTCGGCCGCCGTGAAGCCCAGGTCGCCGAACAGCGTGAGCTTGGGCAGGAAGTCGGCAATATGCTCGCCGATCTGCGCATTGCTCGACGCGAGCCGGCGCTCCGCCGCGCGGATATCGGGACGTTGCGCGAGCAGGGTCGTCGGGTTGCTCACCGGTACCGACTCCGGCATGGCCGGCAGCGGTTTCGGCGCCGCCAGCTCCGCGTCGAGCGCGCCCGGCGCCTTGCCGGTCAGCACCGCCAGTTGATCGAGCGAGATCTCCACCTGGGCCGCGAGCGGCGTGATCGTCGAGCGCGTGTTCTCGACCTGGGTGGTCAGCCGCTCGACATCGACATCCGCCGCCGTGCCGCCGGCGCGGCGCTGCTCGGTGAGCGTGAGCATCTGCTGCTGCAATTGCGCGGTGTGCTGCGCGATGGCGAGGCGCTGCTGCTGGTCGCGCAGGTCGATATAGGCCTGCGCCACTTCTGCCGCGAGCGACACCTGCGCATCGGCGAGATCGGCATTCACTGCGTCGGCCTCGTCGCTCGCCGCCTCGATCGCGCGGCGCGTGCCGCCGAAAAGGTCGATTTCCCACGAAGCGTCGAAGCCCGCCGTGTAGAACTGCAACGGACCGCCGCCGCTCGAAACCGCGCTGCTGCCGCTATCGCCCCCCTGGGTCTGCGACGAGGTGAAGGCGCCGAGATTCGGCTCGCGCATGCGCACCGCCGCCGCGGATGCGGAGACCTTCGGCAGTTCCGCCGCGCGTTGCTGCGCAAGCTGCGCGCGCGATTCGCGCAGGCGCGCCTGCGCGGCGCGCAGGTCGGGATTGTGCGCAAAGGCAGCGTCGATCAGCGCGTCGAGTTGCGGGTCGCTCAGCGCGAGCCACCACTCGCTCGGGGCCGGCGTGGGCACGATGCCCTTCGGGGGCGTGCGCACGAAGGAGGCGGCGCTGGCCGCTTCGGGCGCCACGGCGGGCGCGCCGCGATAGTCGGGGCCGACGGTGCAGGCCGCGAGCGCGCAAGCGGCTGCAAGCGCCGTGAGCGGGACCAGAGAGGAGCGGAAGAAACGAATTGCCGTCATGAGAGCAAAAGGGAACGTCAATGGCCGGCGGACGGCGCCTTGGCGCCGGGCTGGGGCTGCTGGGGCTTCTTGAGCAGGAGCGCGAGCGGAATGCAGGCGGCAAGCGCGATGCCGAGCACCCAGAACGTTTCGGAGTACGTGATGACCATCGACTGCTGCTGGATCTGCGCCGCGATCTGTCCGAGCGACTGCATCTGCGCGTAGGCCATGTCGCCCGTCTGCGCGAACCAGTTCGCGGCGCCGGAGGCGATGCGCTCCTGCCCGATCAGCGAATTCGCGCTGAGGGACTCGCGCAGCACGGCCGTATGAAAAGTCTCGCGCCGGTCGATCAGCGTGCCGATGATCGCCAGCCCCACCGACCCGCCCAGGTTGCGCGCCATGTTGTAGAGCCCGGCGGCGTCGCCCGAGTCCTCGCGCGCGACGGCCGCCATCGAAGCCTGATTGAGCGGCATCATCGCCAGCACCTGGGCGCAGCCGCGGATGAGCTGCGACCAGACGAAATCGTGGCCCACGCTCTGCGCGGTGAGCGAAATATCGAGCATGCAGCTGAACGAGAACAGCAGCAGGCCGCCCACCACCAGCACGCGAAAATCCATCTTGCCGAGCAGGCGCGGCAGAATCGGCATCATGAGGAACGCAGGCAGCCCCGAGAGCAGCATGATCGCGCCCGACTGCTCCGCGTTGTAGCCCGCCACGAGGCTCAGGAACTGCGGCAGCAGGTAGGAGATCCCGTACAGGCCAGCCCCCACGGCGAACACGATGACGATGACGCTCGCGTAACGCAGGTTGCGCATGAGCGAAAGGCGCAAGATGGGCTTTTTCGCCGTGAACTGCGAGAGCGCGATCAGCGCCATGCCCGCGAGCGTGATCCAGGTGAGCGTCACGATCAGGCTCGACTCGAACCAGCGCTCGCGCTGCCCTTCTTCGAGCACGACGGTGAGCGACGAGAGGCCGATGGCGAGACCCACGATGCCGAGCCAGTCGGCCTTGAAAAAGGCGTCCCAATGCGGCCGGTCGGGCTCGAGCCCCACCACGAGCAGCGTGATCAGCGCGAGGCACACGGGCAGGTTGATGAAGAAGCACCAGCTCCAGCTGATGTTCTCGGCGAGCCACCCGCCCACCACGGGCCCGAGCAGCGGACCGAGCAGCACGATCAGCCCGAACACCGTCATGCCCACCGGCAACTGCGAGAGCGGCAGCCGCGTGCGGATGATGGTCTGCCCGGTGGGAATCATCGCGCCGCCGGTGAACCCCTGGCCGATACGCCCGGCGATCATCGCGGGCAGCGTGTGCGACCAGCCGCACATCATCGAAAAGCCGATGAAGAGCGCCGAGTTCGCCAGCAGGAAATTTCGCAGTCCGAACACGCGCGTGAGCCATGCGGCGAGCGGAATCATCACGATCTCGGACATCAGGTAGCCCGTGGAGATCCACGTGCCCTCGGTGCCCGTCGCGCCGATCTCGCCCTGGATCTGCGGCAGCGCCGAGTTCGTGATCGAGATGTCGAGCGTGGCCATCAGCGCGCCGAGCGCGCCCGCGGCCACGGCGATCCAGTCGGCCGCGCTCGCGCGCTCGCCGTGCCCGTGCGCGGCGGCGGACGACGCGCCGGAAGCGGGGGTATCAGCCACGATGGTTCTCGACGTCGATGCGGCGGTCGTCGTCGCGGGCGGAGCGCGTGTCCACGTCCACGGTCACCGACATGCCCGGCAGCAGCACATGACGCGTTTGCGGGCCGGTATCGATGCGGATGCGCACGGGCACGCGCTGCACGATCTTCGTGAAGTTGCCGGTGGCGTTCTCGGGCGGCAGCAGCGCGAACTGCGCGCCCGTGCCCGGCGAGAAGCTGTCCACCACGCCGTGCAGCGTATGCCCCGGCAGCGCGTCCACATGCAGCTCGACAGGCTGGCCCACGCGCATGCGGCCGATCTGCGTTTCCTTGAAGTTCGCTTCCAGATAGGTGCTTTGCACCGGCACGACCGTGAGCATGCGCGTGCCCGGCTGCACGTACTGGCCCACGCGCACCGTGCGGTCGCCCACGCGGCCGTCGAGCGCGCTCTTCACCACCGTGTTGTCCAGATCGAGCTGGGCCTGGGCCGCGTTCGCCTTCGCCGCCTCGAGTTGCGCGCGCGCCTGCGCGAGCTGCGCGGTGAGCGCCGAGGTTTGCGAGCGCGCCGCCTCCACGGCGGCGGCGTCCGCCGCGAGCGTCGCCTGGGCCTGGTCGCGCGTGCTCGTGAGTTCGGCGAGGCGCTCCGCGGTTTCCGCACCCGTGGCGGCGAGCGGCGTATAGCGCGCGACCTCGTCGCGTGCATGGCGCAGGCTCACGCGCGCCACGTCTTCCTGCGCCTCGGCCTGCGCAATGTTCGCGTGCTGCTGGTCGATCTGCGCCTCGGCGTGCTGGATGTCGGCTTCGCGCGCATCCACCGTGGCCACGGCCTGGTCGAGCGACACCTGGTACTGCCGCGCGTCGAGCTTCACGAGCGGGTCGCCCGCCTTCACCGTCTGATTGTCGGCCACGTACACGTCGGTCACGTAACCGTTCACCTTCGGGGCAATCGTGACACTGTCGGCCTGAAGATAGGCGTCGTCGGTCGATTCGATGAAGCGCCCCACGAGCCACCAGTGCCCGAGCCACACCGCACCGGCCGCGAGCGCGACCAATGCCAGTCCCACCAGAAACATCCGCTTCGCCCCGCCGCGCGAGGACGTTGCGTCTTTGTCCGCCACCGCGCTACCCGGTGCACCTGCCGTCGTTGACATGTTCTCGATCTCAATTTATTCCAGCCGGAAGAATTATTCCACCCGGAAGATTTGTGTCAAGTGATATATTTCCGAACGCGATGCAAGGAGACCTATGAGCGAGAGCAAACGGCCGCGTCGCCCCTCGGCGGGTGGCTATGCGCGCGGCGAAGAAACCCGCCGCAAGATCGTCGAAGCGGCGATCGGCCTGTTCGGCCAGCACGGCTTCGAAGGCGCCTCGACGCGCGAGATCGCCGCGAAAGCGGGCGTCAACGCGCCGGCGCTGCAGTACTACTTCGAGAACAAGGAAGGGCTTTACCGCGCCTGCGCGGAATGGATTGCCGACGAGTCGTGGCAGACGATGGAGCCGGCCGTGCTGCACGCGCGCGAGGTGCTCGCGGGCGTTGCCAGCGACGCAGCGCTCGTCGAAGCGTTCATCGGCATCCAGATGGCCGTGGCCAACCGGACCTTCATCAAGCACCACGAACCGGACGCGCGGCTCTTCTTCGCGCGCGAGCAAAGCGGCAGCGAGCCCGAGATCGGCTCGCTGGTCCTGCGCGAGCGCGTGCGCGAACCGCTCAACCGGATCAATCTGGAACTGCTGGAGCGCATGACGGGCTGCGGCGCCGACGACCCGCGCACGGGCGTGCGCCTCCTGACCCTCTACGGACAGTTCCTGCTTTTTCACATCGCGCGACGCTCGGCGCTTTCGATGCTTCAATGGGACGACATCGACCCGGAGCGGACCGAGTTCATCAAAGAGACCGTGCGCGATCAGACGCGGCTCTTGCTCGCGCACTGGATGCGCGAACGCGACGCAAACAAGTCCGCCTGAACGCGGGCTTGTCCGATACGCGGCCGGTTGGCGGTGCGCGCACCCCGCCGCACCGTGCTA
This sequence comes from Paraburkholderia sp. J12, assembly GCF_905220215.1. Lineage (NCBI taxonomy): Bacteria > Pseudomonadati > Pseudomonadota > Betaproteobacteria > Burkholderiales > Burkholderiaceae > Paraburkholderia > Paraburkholderia sp. J12. The sequence continues at coordinate 186,996 of NZ_CAJMZC010000004.1, read as the reverse complement.
CCGTACGCGTTTCGTGCCCGCCGGGAGCCTCTGCCATGTCGCCCTTCGCCGCCGTCGTCAGTATCCTCGTTGCCCTGCTGCTCGGCGCCATGAGCCCGGGACCCAGCTTCGTGCTGGTCGCCCGCAACGCCATCGGCCTGTCGCGCCGCGACGGCGTGGCCACCGCGTTCGGCATGGGTGCAGGCGCGATCTGCTTCGCGGGCGTCGCGCTCGCCGGCCTCTACACCGTGCTCGCCACCGTCGCGTGGCTGTACGCCATCCTCAAGATCGCGGGCGGCGCCTACCTGCTCTATATCGCTTCGCGCATCTGGCGCGGCGCGGGCCAGCCCGTCACGATGGGCAACACCGCAAGCGCCGCGAGCCGGCCGGCCAAATCGTTCTGGGTCGGCCTCACCACGCAGCTGAGCAACCCGAAGACCGCCATCGCCTACGGCAGCATCTTCGTGGCGCTCCTGCCCCAGCATCCGCCGCTCTGGTGCTACTTCGTCCTGCCGCCCTTCGTGTTCGCCATCGAAACGGGCTGGTACACCGTCGTCGCGCTCTGCTTCTCGAGCCAGCGCCCGCGCGACCTCTATCTGCGCGCCAGGCGCTGGATCGACCGGGTCGCCGCCGGCGCCATCGCCGCGCTGGGCCTGCGGCTCATTTTCACGGCGGGCCACCGCGGCCTTTGATTCTTCCGGGGTCTGGCGGGGCTTGAGGGGGCCCTTCTGGCGCCCTCAAGCCCCGCATGCCATTTGCCGTTATTGGGACAGAACAGCGCAAGACCGTCGTGCTGCGCCGCATCACGACGCCCGTCCCAATCCACGGAAATGCGTGCATGAATCAACCGGAATCCCCGACGTTCCCGCCTGCTTCCCACTCGACGGAGCGCGCCGGCGCGCCTCCCGAACGATTCGAAATCGCACTCGGCACCCGGGCCTACCGCCGCGCCGGCGAAGCCCGTGCCCGCGCCGCGCGCTCGTTCAAGGCACGCGGCGCGATGCTGTTCGACGGCGGCAACCTCCACCTCGTCGCGCTCGAAACCGGGCCGCTCGGCGGGGTGCGCGAAACCGACCTGCGTTTTGCGCGCGCCGACGTGCGCGACGTGGTGGTCGATGGACGGATCATCGGCTTCGACGTCGCGCCGCCCGGGCGCGAACCCTGGACTCTCGTGCTGCGCGCCGCCTCGCGCGCCGAAGCCCGCGCGCTGGCCGCGCGCCTGCCCGCCCTCACCACGCCCGCGTTCGCCGCCGAAGCCGCCACGCTCGACCGCTACCTCGACGGCATCGAAGCGCGCGCCGGGCACGCCGGCGTGACATGGGCGCTCGTCGCGCTGAACGTCGTGGTGTACGCGGCCATGGTCGCCGCGGGCGGCGGCTTTCCCAACACCGGCGCGCGCACCGCCATTGCGTTCGGTTCGAACTTCGGCCCGGACACGCTCGGCGGCCAGTGGTGGCGCCTCGCGACGGCGCTCTTCATCCACTGGAGCTTCCTGCACCTGCTCTTCAACATGGTCGTGCTGGCGCAGGCGGGCCGCGTGGTCGAACGGCTCTATGGGCACACGCGATACGCGGCGCTCTACCTGTGCGCGGGCATCGTCGCGAGCCTCGCGAGTCTGTGCTGGCACGCCACGCTCGACAGCGCCGGTGCCTCGGGGGCGATCTTCGGCGTGCTGGGCGCCCTGCTCGCCCACGTGCTGCATTACCCGTCGAGCCTGCCGCGCACGGTGTACCGCCAGCGGCTCGCGATGGCGCTGACCGTGGTCGGCTACGGGCTCTTCAACGGCCTGCGCGAGCAGCGCGTGGACAACGCCGCGCACGTGGGCGGCCTGCTCGCGGGCTTCGCGCTGGGCTGGGTGCTGGCGCGGCCGTTCGACGAGCGCGAGCAGCGGGGACGCGACCCGCGCGACGCGCTCTATCTCGCCACCGGGCTCGCGGTCTTCGCGTGCGCGGCCCTCTGGCTGCAGGCCGTGCGCGTCAACGCGGGTTTTGAAGCGCGGACGGAGCTAACGTTTGCGGCCTTGATACAGCAGGACGCCATCGACGAACACCACGCCGTGAATGACCTGCGCGGCTTCCTGGAACCGGGCCGGCTGCCCGCGAAACCCGCCGAACTGGCGGCCCGGATTCGCACCGAAATCTGGCCGGAGTGGCATGCGCTGCAAACGCGCCTGGCCGGCGCGCTGCTGCCGCCCGGCTCGCCGCCCGCCGCGTGGCGCGACGCGAAGCTGCGCTATTACGACGATGTCCAGCGCAGCATGCTTGGGATCGCCGATCTTGCCTCGCTGCGCGAGAAACCGGACCCGGCTGTGGTCGACAAGCTCAAGATCCTCGTTGCCGATGCGCAGCGGGAGCGCGCCATGGCCGTGCGCGCGATCAAGGCGCCCTGAATCGGGCAGAGACGTTCCGCGTAACGAAGACAAGAAAAACGCGCGGGACGTGATGGCCTGGCGGTCACGGTATTCCGGGCCGCGAGTGAATCCACCTGGCCTATTCCTCCAGTGCGGGTGATCTTTCGATTCGCGAACGGGCTCGCCGTCTACAAGTCGCCTAACGCGGGTCGGCAGATTCATGGGCGACGTCTTCCGACTTTGTTATTCCACGCTCCCTGAGCCCCTTGGCTGACTGCCGGTGAAAGCTCGCCCGACCCGCGCCGGGCATAGCCAGCCCGGGGCCAACACCGTCCTCCGACAGACCTGGGTGCCCGCCAGCGGGCATTTGAGGCTTGACCTATACTGTAGGAAATACTTCAGTAAATCTGTCCCTTTTGATGTTTTCCACTGTCCCTGGCATCGGGCAGTCGGCCGGCGGCGAGTGCGAATCGGCACCGGCCGCGCTGATTGCTCAATTCATGGTCAAGCAGGCGGCGATCGGCTGCGTCGATATTCCAGCCCAGTCATAAAGGAGCGAAACATGGAGAAGGCACTCAAAACACTCATCGCGGCTACGGCCGCACTCGCGCTGTGTGGCGGCGCTTATGCCCAGAACAACACGCTGGCCACCCCGAGCGTCAAGTCGCCGGTCGCCGCCGCCGCTGCCACGACAGCCAACAGCGGCTACGGCACCCCCGGCGCGACCGGCTCGGATAGCGGCATGGCCGCCGGTTCGCTGGACAAGACCGCGGACAAGAGCATGAACGTCAGCCCGGCGCCGGGCGCCGGCTCTTACGGAAGCCACAACACGCTCGCCACCCCGAGCGTCGCTTCGCCGGCTACCCAATAACGGCCATTGAGGACAACGATGCGATCTGAAGTTCGCGGACGTCGTTCGTTGACCTTATAAAGAAAAGCCGCTGCTCGTAAGAGCAGCGGCTTTTTTTACGCTCGCTTTTTACTACACCGCATCACAACGCGCGGACGATCATCGGGTGCCGTCGAACACCACGACGTCCGAGCGATCCGGCTTCGGCAATGCAATCAGCAGACGGTTTTCCTGGAGCAACGCGCGCCCCGTGACCGTGGCATTCGGGACCGCACAGGGCGCCGCGCCGAACGTGAACGAGGCCCGGTAGGCATTCACACCGCTATCGGGCGACACGCTGCCGCGAAACTCGCAGCCTGCCGATGTGGTGCCTGCGAGCAATCCGTCGCGTGCGATCAGCAGTTGCGCGGCACCGTTGCCCTGCAACGAGCTCATCTGCCCGCTGTACTCGCCCGCAATCGCCCCGAGACCCGGTCCTTGTCCCAGAGACGGCTCCGCGGTTGCGTCGAACGTCATGGGCGTCGCCCCCTTTTCGGAAGCGACGACCGTTCCGCTCACATTCGGCGCTCGCGAGAAATCGATCTGCACCTGCACGGGTGACGCTGCCGCGTTCGGCGCAAAACGGTACTCGGTGGCGGACCCGCCCGAGAAATGGCCGTTTGGCGTCTGTTGGCCGTGCATCACGACAATGACGCCGGCCACCGGCTTTTGATAGAAGAGATAGGCCGACCCGTCGTAGAGCGAAAGCAGCGTGACGGGGGCCTGCGTAGAGAACGTGCCGCTGTAAATACCCGCGGAAGAGACTTCCAGATTGGTTGCCGACTGGGCTTGCGGGCCTGGCGCACCCGGCGGCGTGCCCGTGCTGCAGGCAACGAGGATCAAGCTGCTGCTGAGGCTCATCAGTATCTTCTTCATTGCTGCACCTCGGTATCCGGGTTCAAACGACGATCCAGAGAACACGCTATCACGGACACGTCCAGCTTTGCTTCTAGCGGGGCCGCCATCGAACTGACACCCGACGATCGGGACGACATCGACGCACAGCTTGCGAACATCGCCGTGCAAGGCGAGCGATACCCTGGCATTTGCAGGCGCGCGTCGCCAAATAACTCGTTTCGAAGCGTCAATTGCCTTGTTCGCCGTTGACCGACACTTCCCAGCCCTCTTCGTCGATACGGCGAATATTCAGCTTCTTGCCGCTGAACGACAGGACATATTTGATCTGCGTCCCGTAGCCGATATCCTGCGAGTCGATCACGAATGTCGACGCATCCAGCCACGTCCCTTTGGCCGCCGGGATGTGACCCGGGTAGGCGCCGAAGAGCGCAGGAGAGCCTTTGCGATAGAGCCCGTCGAGTCCGATCGGCATGTCATAGCTGATGGAAGCGCCGGCCGGATCGCGCAAATACTGTTCGTATTCGAAATGCGGCCGCGGATCGTTGAGAAACAGGGTAAGCGACCTCAGCGCGAGGTCGTTGTCCGGGAATATGTAGCGCTTCCCCGAGATAGCAGAGGCAATCTCAGGTGTGGGGCCGACCGGTGTGGGCTTTTCGACTGCGGCGTCATGGATCGCACGGGAAAGCTGTTCGACGGCACCCGGATTCGGCGCCAGCGCCGAATCCGACTTGACCGCGCCCGCCACAGCATCGATCAGGGTTCGATAACGGACCTGCTTTCTGGCCGTGGTCACCACCACGCTATCCAGATCGGGAAACACGGTGATCAACTGGCCGTCCTTGCCGTTGGCCATGTAGACGTGTTTATCGGGAAACACCCAGAAGAAGTTCGTGTAGCGCTGGTTGGGATCGTGCGAAGCGTGCATGGTCACGAGACGATGGCTCAAGACATCCGCCCAGCCGGATGGAAGAAGCTGCCGTCCCTCCCATTCGCCGCGGCGCAAATACAGATAGCCGATCTTCGCCATGTCGCGCGGCAGCAAGAACAGCATCCCGTGCCCGATCGTCAGGCCCTGGGGATCCCGGTCCCAGTGCCAGTCGACGATGCCTAGCGGAGCAAAAAGCTTTTCCCGCGCGTAATCCTCGGCAGGTTTGCCCGTCAGCCTCGTGATAATGGCCGACACGAGATCCGGGCCGCCGTTGCCATAGTTGAAGACCTCTCCCGGTGGATGCGCCATCGGGCGATCGAGAATGAACTGGGTCCAATTGGAAGCGCGCTCCAGATCCTGCATGGTTTGCTGCTTGCCGCCCTCGAACCCCTGGTCCCAATCGAGCCCGGACGTCATGTCCAGCAGATTCTGAACGGTGATCGCCTTCTTTCTATCGTCGACATGCGCAATCTGGCGATCGGCGAAAAAATCGAGCACGGGATGATCGAGACGGTCGAGCAGGCCCTCCTTGTAGACCATGCCGAGAAGCGTGCCGGTGATCGCTTTCGTCGAGGAGAATATTTCGTGCGGAACGTCCCCGGTGTAGGGAGCGTAATAGGCCTCGGTAACAAGGCGTCCGTGACGCACGACGAGCAGACTATCGAAGTCGTGGCTCGCGCCATACGCGACAAGTTGGGCAAGCGCGGCCGAATCCATGCCCTGCTCTTCCGGCGTGGACGTCAGCCACGTCTGGGTCGGCCAAACTGGCTGGACGGCGTCCTCTGCGCGAAGGGCTTCGCTGTGAGTCGAGCTCAACAGAATCGCCAGGCCGAGTATCGCACCCAGATGGAAAAGCCGGTTTACGGGCGCTTTGATATGCGACATGGCAACGGGCCGGTTCATGCGGGCCGGTAGATGGTTGCGACGACACCCGAACTGAAGGGAATCGCGCTGACGAGCCGAGTATCGGCCGGAGTATGCAGCCCCTGCGCAACGCGATCCGGTTTTGTCTGCGCCAGCTCGCCATTCGGGCCGCCGACAAAACCATTCAGCGAGACGGACATCTTCAATACCAGCGTTCTCTTTGCTGCCGTCGAGGTCGACATCGTGCCTCCCTGGTCTTGCAACGCTTGCAACGATGGGCAGAACCGGAACGTGAATCGATTTGGGTCTCTGCCGGCGAAGCCTCGCTGCGCTATTCGCGTTTGCGCAGCGGTTCGAGCAGGCCCCTCAGGCCGTTGTGGTCCATCTCGTGTATCAGCGCGAGCAAGCGCCCGATTTCGCCACGCGGAAACCCTTCGCGGGCGAACCAGGTGAGGTAATGCCCGGGCAGGTCGGCAATGAGCCGGCCTTTGTATTTGCCGAAGGGCATGGCGACGGTGACGAGGCGTTCAAGGTCTTGAACTTGCATGGGCTTATTATGCCGCGCTGTTTGTTTTCATCGCCCGGCTCTTGTTCCCATCAGGCGTAGAGATATTCGCCGCCGCGTTCGAGCGCGCGACGATACGCGGGCCGTGCATGAATGCGTTCGAGGAAATCGCGAATGGCCGTATGCGCCGGATCGGCGCTGCGGGAACTCGCCGCTTCAAGCGGAAAGCTCATTTGAATATCAGCCGCACTAAATGCATCGCCAACGAACCAGCCCGTCTTTTTCAATTCATCGTTGATAAAGCCGAGATGGGTCTTGAGCTGCGGATCGATAAAACTCGATTGCAGGGTTTCCGAAATTTTCCGTGCAACCGGTCTGGCGAAGAACGGCATGGGCGCGCTGGCGATACGCAATGCGACGAGCTTGAGCAAGAGCGGCGGCATGGCCGATCCCTCCGCATAGTGCATCCAGTAGCGAAAGCTCAGCCAGTCCGGCGAGCCGGGCAACGGCGCCAGCCTGCCCTCGCCGTACTCGTGCAGCAGATATTCGATGATGGCGCCCGACTCGGCCACGGTCCGACCGTTATCGACGATGACCGGCGACTTTCCCAGCGGATGCACGGCGCGCAATTCAGGTGGCGCGAGCATTGTTTTCGGATCGCGCTCGTAGCGCTTGATCTCGTAGCTGACGCCGAGTTCTTCGAGGAACCAGAGGACGCGCTGCGAGCGCGAATTATTCAAATGATGGACAGTGAGCACGATAGCGCAGGGGGCAAGATAATCGTCGCACTATGCGGCAAGGCAGCGGCGCCGTCAAATGACGATAACCTGCCGTGCAACGGACAGCCGCGGGCGCGGGCCGAAAAATATTTCATGCCCCGTGAAACCGCAGCGGCCTGGAAAACGTACTAGCCAATGTATGCGCACCCTCAATTCATGCCTTAAGGAGGCAATGATGAAAGCAAACGCGTTACTTGCCGTACCGGCCGCCTTTCTGATGATGCTTGGCGCGGGCGTCTCTCATGCCCAGTCCGCAAGCGCTCCCATGGACACGACGATGTCGGCCACCCCGGGCCCGACTGGCACGAGCCAGAAACAAGCCGATCGCGCACTCTCGCACTCGGTGCGTCGGGCGCTCGCAAAGACACCCGGATTCGATGTGTCAGGGGTATTCGTGCGGGCCCGGGGCGGGGTCGTGACGCTGAGCGGCACGGTACGCAACGGAGACCAGCTAAGACAGGCGGAGGAAGTCACCCGCTCGGTGCAGGGCGTCAGTTCGGTGTCGAACCGGCTCACGCTCTTTCATGGGGGAAATGGCTGATCTGTTCGTTGCCGGCGTTGTGTGCGAGCTCTGGTTCTGGAGTCGCACACGCCGGCATTTCAAGTTGGCGTTGACGGACCTCCCAACGCTTGAATAGCCTCACGCCAGCGGCCAGGACCGAAATCGTAGGCCGGCCCGGTTTCCCTTCGCGCGCTCGACTCGTTCGTTGTGCCCGTTCGCTGCGCGACGGGCACAACGTCACGCGCTACCCACCGACCCCACGCCTTGAGCCGGTACGCGCCTGCGCCGCGCGATTGTTCGGCCAAAGCGGCTTCTCCATTCTGGCGCAGACGCTTTTTCGCCGGGTTCTCTCCGTCTAGATTGCTGGTTGTCGCCCGTGTTCATCGCGGTTGAGCGGCAACGCGGGTCAACCCACATTTGAGGTTCTCATGGCCAGGCTTGAAGGAAAAGTAGCGCTCGTCACCGGCGCATCGAAAGGTATCGGCGCAGCAATCGCAAAGGCACTCGCCGCAGAAGGTGCAGCGGTAGTCGTCACGTATGCAAGCAGCAAGTCGGGCGCGAACGCTGTGGCCGCGCAGATCAGGGAGGCCGGCGGCCGCGCCGCGACGGCAGGCGGCGACGTGGCGAAGGCAGCCGACGCCGCCAGGCTCGTGCAGACGGCAATCGAGCAGTTCGGCCGCCTCGATATCGTGGTCAACAATTCCGGCGTGTACGAATTCTCATCGATCGAGGACTTCACGGAAGAACAGTTTCATCGGCAGTTCAACACCAATGTTCTCGGCTTGCTTCTCGTGACCCAGGCCGCGGTCAAACACCTCGGCGAGGGGGCGAGCATCATCAATATCAGCTCCGGCGCCACAACCGTCACACCTCCCACCACCGCGATCTACACGGGCACCAAGGGGGCCGTCGATGCGATCACCGGGGTGCTGGCACTCGAGCTGGCGCCGCGCAAGATCCGCGTCAATGCGATCAATCCGGGCTACGTCGAAACCGAGGGCACGCATAGCGCCGGTATTTCGGGGTCCGAAATGGAAGCCGGTTTCGTCGCGAGAACACCGCTCGGGCGTGCCGGACAACCGGACGACATCGGCGACATTGCCGCGTTCCTTGCATCGGACGACGCGCGCTGGTTGACCGGCGAGCATCTGCTCGCGACTGGCGGCATGCGCTAAGGGTTCGTTGGGCCGGTCGCGCAGGGAGTCGGGACCGGCCCACCCGCAAATATTTTCCGCTTCCCCTTGACAATCTACCTTCCAGTAGATAAAGTTAAGCTCATGGAAACGAAATCGACCGTCCGCGAGCAGATCCTCGACCACGCCATCACGCTGATGATGCTGCGCGGCTACAACGGGTTCAGCTATCGCGACCTCTCCGAACTGGTGGGCGTGAAGACGTCGAGCATCCATTATTATTTCCCGTCGAAGGACGATCTGGTGCTCGAAGCGGTGCACCAGTACAGCGGCGAAGTCATGGCCGGCCTGAAAGCGATCGACGCCGACCAGCCGGCCGAGGCGAGGCTCGCCGCCTACACGAAGCTGTTCGGCAAGACGCTGGGCGACGGCAACCAGATCTGCCTGTGCGGCATGCTCGCCGCCGATATCGAGTCGCTGCCCGAGAACATCCGCGAAGCGATCCAGGCGTTTTTCCGCGCCAACGAAAGCTGGCTGGCGAAAGTGCTGGCCGAAGGCGCGGCGCAAGGCACGCTGGTGGTCAACGGCAGCGCGGAAAGCGCGGCACGCACGCTGTTCGCAGCGCTGCAGGGCAGCGTTGTGGCGAGCCGGTTGTTCCATACGAAGTCGCGCCTCGAAGACGTGAGCGCGATGTGGATGAAGGCGGCGGCCTGATCGCCGTCGAAGTTTCGCAGCAAGGCGGATCACCGCCTTTTTTGAGGATATACTATCTATCTTCTAATAGATAGTATTAGAATCAACGCAGGGAATCGCAGAAAGCACGACGACTCGCGAGTTTCACGCCGGGCGACTACTCTTCACGAGAGGGTGCCGCCGTACCGGCCAACCCGCGCACGTGCCAGGAAGTCCGCACGACCCAGGCGTTGCCTCGCAACGTCTCGCATTTCCCCGCATTTCCCATGAGATCGGATTCGATCTGCATGGCTAACGAATTTCTCACGCCGTACACCTTAGCGGTATCACCCAACCGGAGTCTGTCATGTCGATCGAAAAAGTTCTCTACACCGCCCACGCTCACGTCACCGGAGGCCGCGATGGCCGCGCTGTCGTGCCGGCAAGCAACCTCGACCTCAAGCTGACCACGCCGCGCGAACTGGGCGGTGCGGGCGGCGACGGCACGAACCCCGAGCAACTGTTCGCAGCGGGCTACAGCGCATGTTTCATCGGCGCGATGAAGTTCGTCGCCGCGCGCGACAAGATCGCCTTCCCCGCCGACGCCTCCGTGGACGGCAGCGTGGGCATCGGCCAGATCCCCAACGGTTTCGGCATTGAAGTCGAACTGAAGATCTCGCTGCCGGGCCTCGAGCGCGCCGCCGCCGAAGATCTCGTGAAGAAGGCCCATGTCGTGTGCCCGTATTCGAACGCGACGCGCGGCAACATCGATGTGACGCTGACGGTGGTCTAAAAGCGATTGCGTCGCTGATACACCGGTAAGCCTGCAACAAACGGCCCGCTCGTTGCGGGCCGTCTGCTTTCCGGCTCAGGTTCGAGCGTTACTATGCCGCCGCGGCATCTCGCGCGAGCCCTGCCATCAGCCCGCTCGCACGCTGCACTTTCGCGTTCACCGCACGCTCCATGACCGAGCGGCCCTCGGGCACCGCCAGCGTGAAAAACGCCCGCGCGCGCGTGATGCCGGTGTACACGAGTTCGCGCGTGAGAATGGGGCTCCACGTATCGGGCAGCACGAGCGCCGCGTGCATGAACTCCGAGCCCTGCGACTTGTGCACGGTCAGCGCGAACACCGTCTCCACTCCTTGCAGGCGGCTCGGCGACACCCACTTCACGCCCCCCGACCCATCGCCGGCAGGAAACGCCACGCGCAGGACCGGCGCCTCGCCCGCCTGCACCGGCAACGCGAGCGCGATGCCGATGTCGCCGTTCATCAGCCCCAGGTCGTAGTCGTTGTGCGTGACCAGCACGGGGCGCCCCGCGTACCAGTCGCCGCGCGGATCGATGAGATTCTCAGCGTGCAGCAGGTGCGCAATACGCCGGTTCAATCCCTCGACACCCCACGGCCCGCGCCGCAACGCGCACAGCAGCTGGAATTCGCCGTGTGCTTTGAGCACGCCCGCCGCCCACTCCGCGAGCGCTTCGGGCGATGCGCCGGGCGCCGGCTGCGAATCGCGCATCGTCTCCAGGTAGTGCCGATAGCCGCGACGCGCGACACCCGGTTTCGTCGCGGGGACACTCCCCTCCCCACCGGCGACGCCATCCACGATCAATGCGCGCCACGGCGCATCGTCGGCCGTCGAGCAGGCAATCCGGGCGAGATCGCCGTACCCGCGCGTCCAGATCTTCGCGACGCTCACCGCATCGCCCGCGTTGACGAAGTCGGCCAGCGCGCCGATGCCGCTATCGGAAGCGAAGCGATGGCTCTCGCGCAGCATCGCCACAGCCTGATCGAGCGGCAGGCCACCTGCGTCGAGCATGGCCGCGTCGATGCGCTCGCCCGTCGCCGCTTCGAGCCACGCGCGCGTGGCGTCCGTATAGTGGCCTTCGCGCGCGCGATCGCACAACTCGCCGAGCACGGCACCCGCCTCCACCGATGCGAGCTGGTCCTTGTCGCCGAGCAGGATGAGGCGTGCGTTCGGCGGCAACGCATCGAGCACGGCCGCCATCATCTCCAGATCGACCATCGAGGCTTCGTCGATCACGAGCACGTCGATGGGCAGCGGATTGGCGGCATCGTGGCGAAAGCGCCGGCTGCCGGGCCGGGTGCCCAGCACGCGGTGCAGCGTCGCCACGACCTTGGGAATCGCGGCACGCAGCGCCTCGCCTTGCGGCAGCGCACCGAACGGCAGCCTGTCCACCGCGCCCGCGATCGATTCGTTGAGCCGCGCTGCGGCCTTGCCCGTGGGAGCGGCGAGGCGAATGCGCAGCGGCCGCGCGCCGGCCTCCCCGAGTGCCAGCGTTTGCAGCAGCGCGAGCAGCTTCACGACCGTCGTGGTCTTGCCGGTGCCGGGACCGCCCGTGACGATGCTGAAGGCGCTGCGAGCCGCGAGCGCGCACGCGAGTTTCTGCCAGTCGGCGCGCGATGACGGCCGCGCCTGCGCATCGCGTGGGCCATCGCGGAATCCATCGCCTGGGCCAAACAGCGCGTCGAGCGCGCCACGTACCGCGTCGGGCGGCAACGCCGCTTCGAGTTGCGCGCTGCGGGCGAGCCGCTTTTCGATGCCCACGCGCACGTCCTGTTCGTACTGCCAGTAGCGTCGCAGATAGAGGCGCGAATCCGCCAGCACGAGCGGCGTATCGCCGGGCGCCGAGCCCACCACGCCGGGCAGGTCGAGCGCCGCGCGCCATTGTTCGAGCGTCACGCCCGCCAGCACCTCGGCGGGCGAAGGCGGCGGCTCGGTCGTTACCGGCTGCGGCCCGTCGGGCGGCAGCGAGAGCGCGAACGCGGGGTCGTGCAGCGTCGCCTGCAGATCGAGACACACATGGCCGCGACCCAGCTGATGGCTGGCAAGGCCGGCCGCCAGCAGGAGAAGTGGTGAGGACTCCCGTGCTTCGCTCCAGAGGAAGCGTGCAAACGCGGCGTCGAGCGTACGCAGCCAGCCGCGCTCCACCCAGCGGTCCAGCACGGCCAGCATCTGTGCCGCCGATTCGCGCGCCGCATGGGTCTTGCCCGCACCGTTCGACACGGGCTGCGGCACGGCAGGCGTGACCGCTTCGAGTTCGAGTTGCGCGAACAGGTCGCCGGTCAAGCCGTCCGTGTTCTTCGTGCGCCGCTTCGTCATGCCGCATCCTCTATCGCGTCGTGTTGCGCGAAGAGCGCATCGAGTCGTTCGATCAGTGCTCGTGGCGGCCGTTCGAAATGCAGCCCCTGCCCCGGCGCGTGGATGCCCCGCAGGAACAGATATACCGCGCCGCCCACATGGCGGTCGTAGTCGTAGTCGGGCAAGCGGGCTTTCAGCAACCGGTGCAACGCGAACAGATAGAGAACGTATTGCAGCTCGTAGCGCGAATGCAGGATCTGCGCGCGCATTTTTTCGGCGGTATACGAGGCGTCGTCGGGGCCGAGCCAGTTCGACTTGTAGTCGGCCACGTAGTAGCGGCCCTCGTGCTCGAACACGAGGTCCATGAAGCCCTTGAGCATGCCGTTCAGGCGCGTGGCGTCGAGCGCGGGGCGCGCCTCGCCGTCGAGCGTCATCGCGGTCACGAGTGCATCGAGTTCGAGCGTATCCACGCGATGCGCCGCGACCCAGAACTCCATTTCGGCCATGTACGCGCCGAGCTTGTCGAAGGCAGCCGGCGGAACGTCCTCGCCCTCGTGCAGCGGCAGGCGCAGCGGCAACTTCACCAGGTCCAGCAGCCATTGCGTAAGCGGCTCGACCCAGTGCGACCAGCCGCGCACGCTGCAGCGGCGCGCGACCATGTCGCGAACCCGTTCGGGGTCCTGTGCGATTACACCGAATCCTTCGTTGGCCGCCCACTCCATCAGGTCGTGCAGGAAGCTGCCCGCGTCCGCGCCGCGCTCGAAGCCGTGCATCGTGGCGCCTGCCGGGGCCACGCTCTGCACGCCGTCGTCCTCGTCTTCGCGCGGCGTGCTCGCGTCGAGCAGTTCGAGGAACACGTCCTCGCCGGGCGTATCGGGCGCGAGGCGCGTGCCGTCAGCATTATCTGCGCTGACCGGGCCGCGCGCGGCACCCGCGCCCGGCGCCGCCTCCACGGTCTTCAGGCTCGAATAGCTCGCGACCCACCAGCGCTCGCGCTCGCGATACGGGAACACGCGCGCCGGACCGCGAGCCGTTCTGGGCCCCCGCATCGCAAACACTTCGCGCGTGGGCTGCGGCGCCAGCGCGACTTCGATATCGCGGCAATCGCCGCGCAGCGCTTCGAGCCGTGTTTCGCTCTCTTCAGCCGGCAGCGGCGCACCGCCGCCGGCCAGATATCCGATGGCGCTCGACTCCACGCCGGCCAGCGGCGCATAGCCGATCCAGGTGGCGTAGCAGGCGCGCGTGAGCGCAACGTAGAGCTTGCGCAGGTCTTCGCCCAGCCGCTCACGGTCGGCCTGATGCAGCACGTGCGCGTCGGCTGCGAGCGTCACGTGCAGGTTGCCCGCTTCGTCGTGCCACTTGAAGGGCACGTCGTCGGGCTTGACCGCGCGATACGCGCACGCGAACGGCAGGAACACGAGCGGATATTCGAGGCCCTTCGACTTGTGGATCGTGACCACCTGCACGAGCGCCGCGTCGCTTTCCAGCCGCAACTGGCGCGCGTCGCCGCCTCCGCCTGCGCTCTCGTCCTCGCGCTGCTCGTCGAGGTAGCGGATCAGCGCGTGTTCGCCGTCGAGTTGCGTGCTCGCCTGTTGCAACAGTTCGGCCAGGTGCAGCAGATTCGTGAGCGCACGCTCGCCGCCCGCGCCTTCATACGATGTGCGCCCTTCGCCCAGCAGCCGCTGGGGTACATGGAAGTCGTTGAAGAGACGCCGCAGCATCGGCAGAACGCCCTTCCTGCGCCAGTCGTCGCGATAGCCGCGGAATTGCAGCACGCGCGCTTCCCACGCGATCTCGTCGCGGCCCAGCGCGTCGAGTTCGTCCCAGCCGAGACCCAGCACCGGGCTCGCGAGCGCCGTGCGCACGAGGCGGCCGTCGTCGGGCTCGGCGCACGCGGCGAGCCAGTAGCGCAGCTCGACAGCCTCGGGGGTCTGGTACACCGAGTCGCGATCGGAGAGATAGACGCTGCGCACGCCCCGCGCGGCGAGCGCCTCGCGAATGGCACGCGCCTCGTCGCGGTTGTTCACGAGCACCGCCATGTCCGACGGTTGCAGCGCCTGCTTGCCTCGCTCTCCTTCGAACCCCGCCGCCCCCGCCTGCCCGAGATTGAGCAGGCGCGCCATCTCGGTCGCACAGCTTTCCGCCATGCCGGCAAAGTACGCGGTCTTGCTCATTGGCTTGCCGTCTTCTGCGGGCGGCAACCCCCACACCGTCAGCGCGGGCAGCTCGATGCCATTCGCTACCAGCTTGTCCGGCAGGCCCTTGGCATCGGCGGGCACGAACGGCAACGCATTCGCGCCTTCCTCCGTACTCCGAAACAAAAACGCACCACTCCCTTCGGGGCGCCGCTCGGCGGCGTCGAAGCACCGGTTGACGGCCGCCACCATCGCGCGCGTCGAACGAAAGTTCTTCTTGAGCGTATAAAGACGCCCTTCGCACGCGCGCCGCGCGCGCAGATAGGTATAGATATCGGCGCCGCGAAACGCGTAGATGGCCTGCTTCGGGTCGCCGATCAGGATGATCGCCGTGGCCGGGTCGCTGGCTTCGATGCGATAGACCCGGTCGAAAATCTCGTACTGAACCGGGTCCGTGTCCTGAAACTCGTCGATCAACGCCACCGGGTACTGCTTGCGAATGATTTCCGCGAGGCGCGGGCCGTTCTCCTTTTTCAGCGCCGCGAGCAGGCGCGTAAGCAGATCGTCGAAACCCATCTGCGAGCGGCGCGCCTCTTCCTCCTCGAAGCGGCGTGCCACCCAGCGCGCGGCGTGGCACAACAGATCCTGGCGGGCCTCGGGCTGCGAGCCGAGCGCCTCGCGCAGCGTTTCCATTGCGACGAAGGCCGGATGAGCAGGCGGCTCGCTGCCTGCCTTCCAGATTTCCTTGAGACCTGCGGGCGTGAGGCGCGTCCACACGGCAGCTTTCTCGTCGAAGCCCGGATGCCCGATTTCAGGGTCGTTCGCCCACGCGCGCAGCTTGTCGAGCCAACCCTCGCAGTTGCGCGTGTTCAGCTTGCGGGCGTCGAACTGGTTCTTCGCGCGCGCCGCATCGAGCAACGCCTTCACCTCGTCGACCCATACTCGCCACGGCGCCTTCAGCGCTTCGAGCGCTTCCTTGGCCTGCGTGCGGGCGTCGAGCAGCGCCACCACGGGCTCCGGCGCATCGGGCAGCAGGTCCGCGTGGCCAAGCAGGCCACGGATGGCCGTATGCAGCGCGTCGGGGCTCGCGAACCACGTGCGCACCTCTTGCGCGCACTGCGCATCGAGCGGCGCCATGAAGGTGCGCCAGTAATCGCGCACCACCTCCGCGCGCAATTCGGTCTGATCGGTTTCGAGCGTTTGCGAAAACAGGCTGTCGCTGTCGAACGCGTGCTCGCTCAGCATGCGATTGCACCAACCGTGGATCGTCGAAACGGCGGCCTCGTCCATCCACTCGGCCGCCAGTTGCAGGCGCCGCGCGCACGCGGCCCACTGTTCCGGTGGATAGTCTTCGCGCAGGTCGTACAGCAGATCGCCGCCCGCTGCGGGCAGCGGCAGATCGTCCGGATCGGCGCGGAAGGCCTCGGCGGCTTCGGCCAGGCGCGTGCGGATACGTTCGCGCAGTTCCTTGGTAGCCGCATCCGTGAACGTGACGACGAGAATTTCGGGCGGCGTGAAGGCGCGCACGCCTTCGGCCGTGCCATCGCCCTCGTCGTCGCTCCCTGCGTGGCCGAGCACGAGACGCACGTAGAGCATGGCGATCGTGAAGGTCTTGCCGGTGCCCGCGCTTGCCTCGATCAGGCGGCTGCCATGCAGCGGAAAACGCAGCGGCTCGAGGTCCTGCACCTCGGCGGCGATGTCGTGCGCCGGGGTCATGCGGTCTCTCCTGCGGGGGTTGGCGCACTCTCGCGCTTTGCGCGCGAGCCGGCCAGCGGCGCGCGCTGCACGGGCAGAAGCAGCGAGGTCGCCAGCGTGATGAACTCGTCGTGAGCGATCAGGGCGTCGAAGTCGGGAAACGCGCGACGCAGGTACGGATTCGTCTCGCACTCGCCCGGCGCGCGCGCCGCGCCTTCGAAAGCAGTGCGCGCCGCATCCCACGCTTCGGCCGGCACCGAAGCCCGGCTGCCGTCGAACGTCTCGGGCAGCCTGCGCAGCCACGCGAACGCCGTCTTGACCGCCAGCGGCAACGGCCGGCACGCGCCCTCGCCAAAGGCGCGCACGAGCGTGGCGAGATACTCGCGCGCCGCTTCCGGCGCGACCGGCGCGAATTCGGCCACGCCCACCTTGCTCACGATGACGGTCGTTACCTCACCCGCCGCCAGTTGTGCAGCCACGTGTGCCACCCAGTACGCGACGAGCCGGTCGCCGCGATACTTGTTGTCCTTCACGAGCGTGCCGGCGTCGAGAATCACGCGGCCGCGCGATCCATCCGGCCCGGCGCGCAGGTCGTCGATCCAGTCCGTCAATGCCAGGCCCGAGGGATCGCCCTCCACGGCATCGAGGCGCACTTCGTATTGATGTTCGAGCAGCTCCGGCCAGCGCGCGAGCGCCTTGCGATATTCCGTGAAGAGCTCGTCCATGGGCGCGAGCAGTTCCGCGCCGATCACCTCGCCAAAACCGCCCGCCGCCAGGTCGCCGCTGCGATGCATACGTTCGAGCCGCGCGAGCGCCGCGGGCTGAAGATCGTCCTCGCCGCGCTCCATCGCCGCGATCTGCGCGCGAATCAACTCGCCCTGCAGGCGCCAGGCTTCCAGGGCATCCACTTCGAACGGCTCGTGATTCTCGCTCGCCGCATCCGCCGTTTCGAACGCCACGCGCAACCGCTGCCGGAAAAAACTGCGCACGGGATCGCGCAGAAACTCGCCCAGTTCCGCGATCGTGAGCGGCTCGTCGCGCTCGGGCGGCGCGAGCGCCTGCGCAGGAGCACCGGCGACGGGCGCCGTGCGGCTCCACTCGCGCGCATAGGTGTAAAGCCGCGAAGTCTGCCCTTGCGGCGGAAAATAATCGGCGTTGAACGGCTGCAGACGGTGCTCGATCGTCAGGGCGTCGAGCAGCGCGCCGCGCTGGCCCTCCTGCGCTCCTTCGAGCCGCCAGCCGTCTTCGAGATGATCGCGCAGTTGCGCCACCAGAACCGAAGGCGGCCGCTCGGTGTTGTCGGTCACGCTGCGCCCGATCCACGAAATATGCAGATGGTCGCGCGCCGAAAGCAGTGCTTCCAGAAACAGATAGCGGTCGTCTTCGCGGCGCGAGCGATCGCCCGGACGATAGTCGCGACGCATGAGGTCGAAGTCGAGCGGCGTGCGGCTGCGCGGATAGTCGCCGTCGTTCATGCCGAGCAGGCACACGTGGCGAAACGGAATCGCGCGCATCGGCATGAGCGTCGCGAAGGTCACGGCGCCCGCAAAGAAGCGCTGCTGCAAACCGCCGCCTTCGAGCTCGCCCAGCCAGTTTTCCGCGACGATGGCCAGCGGCAGCGGGTCGGCGAGCGCGGCTTCGTCGCACGCGTCGCGCCAGGTTTCGAGCGCCGTGTCGAGGCGCTCCAATGTGTAGGCGTCCTCGCCATCGCCCGCGTCGAAGAACGTGGTCTTGAGCGCGCGCAGGCGCTCGCACCACACTTCGACCGTTGCCGGTTCGCGCAGCGTCTGCCAGGCGGCGTCGAGCGCATCCACGAGGCGCGTGAGCGGGCCGAGCAGCGCGGCGTCGAGCCCGCCGATCTCCGCATACGGCTCGATGCCGCGCCAGGCCCCCGCGCGGTCGCCCGCCGCATAGCCGAGCAGCATGCGCCGCAAACCGAAGGCCCAGCTATTGGGCGCACCGGATTCGTCGGCCTGCGGCAAACCGAGGCTCGCGCGCTGTTCGGCATGCAGACCCCAGCGGATATTCGCGCCGTCGATCCAGTGGTGCAGCACCGGCAAATCCTCGACGTCGATGCCAAAGCGCGCGCGCACCGCCGGCACTTCGAGCAGGTCGAGCACGTCGCTCACGGTCACGCGCGAGTACGGCAGCGAAAGCAGCATCTCTAGCGCGCCGATCAGCGGATCGAACGCGCGCTGCGCGCGGTCGGCAATGCTGAACGAGATGGAGCGCGGATCGTCGGCGTCGAAGAGGCCGAACACGGCCTGAATGTGCGGCGTATAGACTTCGATGTCGGGCACCATCACGATCACGTCGCGCGGACGCAGCGTGGGGTCGGCGGCGAAGGCCGCGAGCAGCCGGTCGTGCAGGATCTCCACCTCGCGCTGCGCGCTGTGCGCCACGTGAAAGCGGATCGACTCGTCGCGGTGCGGATCGACCGCGTCCCAGTGCGTTTGCGTCTCGTCGAGCGGGCGCAGATCGCGAATGTCGTCCTGCAACTGCGCGAGCAGCGTAAGCGCGTCGTCGCCGTCGAACAGATCGATGCGCTGGCCGATGCGCGTGAAGTGCGGCGCGTAGCTCTCGCGCGCTTCGTCGCTGTCGTATTCGTCGAGCAGGCCGATGAAGTCGCGGCCCTGCTTACCCCATGCCGCGAGCAAGGGCTGCGCGTGCAGATGCAGGAGCGAGTCGTCGAGCACGGCCGGCGCATTCGGGCGGCGCCGCTGGCGCGCATGACGCGCGCGCAGGAGATCCTGGTCGGCGACGATATCGGCCCAGTAGTGCATGCACGGGTTGTGCACGCACATCAGCACCTGGGTCCAGCGCGCGAGCGCCGCAAGCACTTCCACCGACTGGCGCGGCAGGCTCGAAATGCCGAACACCACGATGCGGCGCGGCAGCCCCTTCGGCCGCGGATCGCCCTCGCGCCAGTTCTGCGCAACCTGCATGAAGGCCTCGTGCACGGCCGCGCGGCCGGTCTCGCGCGCATCCACGCTGCCCTCGTCATGCGCGCCCACGTCGTCGAGCAATGCGCGCCACAGCGCCGCCTGCCAGCGCGCGTCGTCGGGCAGCGGCGTGCGCTGGTTGCGCGCGTCGATCACCACATCGTCGTTCGCCGCCCAGGCGGCCAGCCAGTCCGCGCGATAGACCTGGTACTGGTCGAACAAATCGGCCACGCGCTGCGCGAGCTGAAAGCGCTTTTTCTGGTCGTCGTCGCGCGCCATGAAGCGCTTGAGCGGCTCGTAACCGGGCGCATCGAGCAGCGCGGGCAACATGCGCATGAGGCGCCACGTGAGGCGCGACTTGTCGAATGGGGAAACGGCCGGCACCGCCTCGGGGCCGAGCACCGCGCGATAGACCTGCCAGAGAAAGCGCGAAGGCAGCGACATTTCGAGCGCCGCCGCAATGCCGCAGCCGCCCTCTTCGGGATCGGCGGCGAACGCGAGCTTGAGCCACTGCGCGATGCCGTTGCTCTGCACCAGCATCACTTCTTTTTCGAGCGGGCCGACGGGATTTTCGCGGATCCACTGCACGATGAGGTCGCGCAGCCGCTCCGGCTGGTTGCCGTGGGCGAGCATGAGGCCGGTGGGAAGCTCGCGGGTGCTCAAGCGCACCTCCGGCGCGGCGCGAGGAGAACCGGACGCGAAAACGGGTGTGTGGGAAGTGCAACCATGCGGCTTGTTCGTGCGCTGTTACCGGATCGTCTTGCCATGCCTGCCAGGCGGGATTTCAAGCCGATTTCAATGGCCACGGGACGAACTGCGCTGCGCCGTTCGGCTCGACCGTACCGCGGCCGCCGGCGACGCCCCCATGGGCATCTGACCCTGGTCATTATGGCATAGGCAACGAAGCCTCCCAAGACGCGGAGCTATCACCGGCTAAAGCTCTTCCTGGCCCAGCCGATATCCATATTGGAACGATGCAGAAATCGGGCGATCCGTCACAGGTTCGTCGGTCGACGCAAAGCGGCCGGCCGTGGCGAATGCCGAAGGCAGAATAAATGGAATCGGCGGCCGCCGCAGCCCGCAGAACGCCGCCGAAGGACACCCGAAAGATGACGAAGAGAACGGAACGCTCCACTCCCGTCGTACTGCCTTTGTGGCTCGTGGCCGCCGCGATCACGACTGTCGCTTCGCTCTGCGTGACGGGCATGTCGTTCCTGCAGGCCTACGTGGCCGGCGAGAGTCAATGGTCGAAGGGGCAGAAAGACGCCGCGCACGCGCTTCAGCGCTTCGCCGTGACGGAATCCGGCGCCGACTACCAGCAGTTTCTCGACAGCATCGCCATTCCGCTCGGCGACCGGGCCGCCAAGCTGGAAATGAACAAGGCGAACCCCGACCATGCCGTCATTACGCGGGAATTCCTGAAGGGGCAGATTGCGCAGCCCGATATCGAGGGAATGATCTGGCTGTACCGCAACTTCAAGAACACCATGCTTTTCAGGCATGCGTTGGCCTATTGGGACCTCGGGGATCGATATATTCTGGAACTGCGTGACATCGGTGCGAAACTTCGCGTGTACGCCGACGAAGGGCGCATCGGCGATCCGGCCGCCGTCGCGCTGGTGGAAAGGCTGGCCGTCGTCGACCAGCAGCTCGCCCCCATAGAACGCGGTTTTTCGGTCTCCCTCGGCGTGGCGACCCGCGAGACCCGGAACGCCCTGATCCTGACGCTCGTGAGCTCGACACTGCTTCTGGTGGGCGGCTTCACGCTGTACATCCGGCGCCTGTTTTTCCACCGCGAACGACTGAGCGCCCAGTTGCGCCAAAGCGAGGAACGCTTCAGTCTGGGATTCGAGGGCATGAATGCCGGGCTGTGGGACTTCGATCTCGAACACGATCGCGCCTACTATTCGCCCAATCTGTATGGGCGATTTGGCTACAGTGCCGATGAACTGCAACTCGATACCGAAACCTTCTTTTTGCTCACCCACCCCGACGACCTGCCCCGTGTGCGCGATGCGCTGCGCAATCATCTTGCAACCGGGGCCGTGTACGACGTCGAATTGCGCCTGAGAACGAGAGCGGGAAACTACGTGTGGTGCCGCTCCAGCGGTAAATCCATGCTGAACGCCCAAGGTCGCGCGGTGCGGATGGTAGGGTGTCTATTCGATATTTCCGATCGGAAACAGGCCCAGCTGGAAGCCCACAAGGCGCGGGAAATCGCGGAAGTGACGCTTGCTTCGATTGGCGACGCGGTCATCAGAATCGACGAATCCGGCCGCGTGGCCTATTGCAACGCCATGGCCGAGCAGATCCTGGGCCGCAGCGCCGCCGACCTGTACGGGCAACCGTTTGCCTCGGTGTGCGCGCTCTGCGACGAAGCCACCTGCACACGCGCAAGCGATTGTCCGGGCTGTCTTCCGGCACCGCAACTCGAAACCCATCGCGACCCGTCGAACAGCCTGCACCTCATTCGCGCGAACGGCACGCGGCTGCCGGTCCACTATGCCGCGGCGGCCATGCACGACGTGGAGGGCGCGGCCATCGGCGTCGTGGTGGTGCTGCGCGATGTGAGCGCCGAGCGCAAACATGCCGCGCAACTGTCGTATCAGGCGACCCACGACGAGTTGACGGATCTCCTGAACCGCCGCGAATTCGAGCGGCGCCTCGGCGGACTGCTTCGCGACGACGGCGGCGACCACAGCGAACATGCGGTGATGTTTCTCGACCTGGACCAGTTCAAGGTCATCAACGACACCTGCGGCCATGCCGCGGGCGACGATCTGATCCGTCACGTCGGCACGACATTGAGGGCACACCTGCGGCGCGGCGACATTCTGGCGCGGCTAGGCGGCGACGAGTTCGGCGTGGTGTTGCCGCGCTGCACCGCCGAAGATTCGCTTCGCATTGCCAATCATTTACGCCACGCTGTCGAAAACATTCGTCTTCCGTGGTCGGACGGCATCCTGACGACCGGCGTGAGCATCGGCGTCGTGGCGGCCGGAGCGCGGCTCACGCAGACGAAGGAAATCATGAAGGCGGCGGACGCCGCCTGCTACATGGCGAAGGAGAAAGGCCGCAATCGCGTGCACCTGTTCAGTCACGACGACCGCGAACTGACGTTGGCTCACACCCAGATGGTATGGGTATCCCGGGTAAAAACCGCGCTCGAGCACGACCGCTTCTGCCTTTACTCGCAGAAAATCCTGCCGCTGAAGTCCGCTCGCGTCCAGGGAAGCGGCCAACACGTCGAGTTGCTCTTGAGAATGCGCGACGAGTCCGGCGCGATCATTGCTCCCGCATCGTTCATCGGCGCCGCGGAGCGCTTCAATCTGATGCCCGCAATCGATCGCTGGGTGATCGCGAGAGCCTTTTCGGAAATCGCGAAACACGCGGACAAGACGATGACCTGGTCGATCAACCTCTCCGGCACGTCGGTCGGCGACGAGCGGCTGGCCGACTACATCGACGAGCAGCGCGAGCGTCACGGCATATCGCTGCGGCAGGTCTGCTTCGAAATTACCGAAACCGCCGCGATTTCAAATCTTCAGAAGGCGACGGCCCTGATCGAAAAATTGCGCGCCTCGGGCTGCCGGTTCGCGCTCGACGACTTCGGCGTGGGCATGTCCTCGTTCAATTACCTGAAACATCTGCGGGTCGACTACCTGAAGATCGACGGCATTTTCATCAAGCAACTGCTCACCAGTGCGCTTGACCGCGCCATCGTGAGATCGATTACCCAGGTCGCGCATGCGGCGGACAAGCAAACCATTGCGGAATTCGCCGAAAGCGAGACGATTATCGAGTGCCTGCGCGAGATGGGCGTCGACTACGCACAGGGTTACGGCGTGGGCTTTCCCGTACCGATTACCGCGTCGCCGCCCTTTCCTGAACTCGACGATATTCCTTGTGCGTAGTCTGTTCTGCTGACGTTGCCGGGGTTTTCCCGTTACCCGGCACCCTCACTCGATCCGCAACCCCGTCTGCGGATCGAAGAAGTGCAGCCGCGCCCCCGGCAACTGAACCGGAATCCGCTCGCCGCGTGCGGGCCGCTGCTCGTGCGGCAGGCGCACCACCACGTCGTTGCTGCCCCAGCGCCCATGCACGAGATTGTCCGCGCCCAGCAGCTCGCAGGTCTCCACTTCCAGCGTCGCCGCGCCGGCCAGCCCGCCCGCGTGCATGTGCTCGGGCCGCACGCCCAGCACGCACTCGCGGCCCCTCGGCACCGCGACCTCGAAACCTTGCACGGGTAGCGGCAGATGCGGGCCGTTGCCGGCCGGCTCAAAGCGACTGCCGTCCTCGCTCACGCGCCCGCGCAGCAGATTCATGGCCGGCGAGCCGATGAAGCTTGCCACGAACATCGTGGCCGGACGCTCGTACACCTCGACCGGTGTGCCGATCTGCTCCGCCCGCCCGCCGTTGAGCACCATCACGCGCTGCGCGAGCGTCATCGCCTCGATCTGGTCGTGCGTCACGTAAAGGCTCGTGGTGGAGAGCCGCGCGTGCAGCCGCTGGATTTCGAGGCGCATCTGCACGCGCAGCTTCGCGTCCAGATTCGAAAGCGGTTCGTCGAAGAGAAACACCGAAGGCTCGCGCACGATCGCGCGCCCCATCGCCACGCGCTGACGCTGGCCGCCGGACAGCTCGCGCGGCTTGCGCTCGAGCAGCTTGCCCAGTTCGAGGATCCCGGCGGCAGCCGCCACGCGCGCGTCGATGAGGTTTTTGTCGAGCCCTTGCAGCTTGAGGCTGTAACCCATGTTGCGCGCCACCGTCATGTGCGGATAGAGCGCGTAGTTCTGGAACACCATCGCAATGTCGCGATCCTTCGGTTCCATGCGGTTGACCACCTTGCCGCCGATCGCGATCTCGCCCGAGGTGATGCTCTCGAGGCCCGCCACCATGCGCAGCAGCGTCGATTTCCCGCAGCCCGAAGGGCCCACGAGCACGAGGAACTCGCCGTCCTGCACGTCCACGTCGATGCCGTGCAGCACCTGCTGCCCGCCGTCGTACGATTTCGTCACCCCGCGTATGGTCAGCGCTGCCATGCCGTCTTCCCCTCAGTGTTCACGTTCGTCTTGCTCTTCATCGAGATCCCCGTCACCCGTTGGCGCGCCGCGAGGCGCGCCGTGCCGCAAAACGGCCCGTTAAAAGAATTCGCGTTCATTTTTCGACGTCCACGAGACCGCGCACGAACCAGCGCTGCATGGCGAGCACCACCACGAGCGGCGGCAGCATCGCGATCATCGTCGCGCACATCACGAGGTGCCACTGCGTGGCCGCGTCGCCGCTCGCGATCATGCCTTTGATCCCCACCACGGCGGTCGTCATCGAAGCCGTGCTCGAAATGAGGATCGGCCAGAGGTACTGATTCCAGCCGTAGATGAACGTGATGACGAAAAGCGAGGCGATGTTGGTCTTCGAGAGCGGCAGCACCACGTCCCAGAAGAATCGCAGCGGCCCCGCGCCGTCGATGCGCGCGGCTTCGACGAGTTCGCCCGGCAGCGTGAGAAAGAACTGGCGGAACAGGAACGTGGCCGTGGCCGACGCGATGAGCGGCAGCGTGAGACCCATATACGTGTTCGTGAGATGCAGCGTGGCGACCACCTGGACCGTCGGGAAGATGCGCACTTCCACAGGCAGCATGAGCGTCGCGAAGATCAGCCAGAACGACAGCTTGCGAAACGGAAAACGGAAGAACACGATCGCATAGGCCGAGAGAATCGAAATGGCGATCTTGCCCACCGCGATGACCAACGCCGTCAGCACGCTGTTCATGAGCATCTGGCCAAACGGGCTCGCGGCGTTGCCGGTGCCCAGGTTCCAGATGCGCGCAGCGTTCTCGAAGAGGTGCGTGCCCGGCACGAGCGAGAGCGGCACCGTGAAGACCTCTTTCTCGTTCATGGTCGCGGCGCAGAACGCGACATAGACCGGAAAGGCCACCACCGCCACGCCGAGGATCAGCATGGCGTGGCAGAACAGGTTGAAGTACTTGCGATTTTCGATCATCAGTACTGCACCTTTCGCTCGATGAAGCGGAACTGGAAGATTGTGAGACCCGTCACGATCAGCATGAGCACCACGGACTGGGCGCCGGAGCTGCCGATGTCGAGGCCGCGAAAGCCTTCGTCGAAGATCTTGTAGACGAGCGTGCGCGTGGCCTGGCCCGGGCCGCCGCCCGTGGCCGCGTCGATCACCGGGAAGGTGTCGAAAAGCGCATAGACCACGTTCACCACGAGCAGGAAGAAGCTCGTGGGCGAAAGCAGCGGGAACGCAATGCCGAAGAAGCGCCGCACCGGTCCCGCGCCGTCGATGGCGGCAGCCTCGAAGAGCGACTGCGGAATCGACTGCAGGCCCGCGTAGAAGAACAGGAAGTTGTAGCTGATCTGCTTCCACACCGAAGCCATCACCACGAGCGCCATGGCCTGGCCCGGGTTGAGCGCGTGGTTCCAGGTCACGCCCACGCGTGCGAGCGCGAAGGTCACGAGGCCGATGCTCGGATTGAACAGGAAGCCCCACAGCACCGCGGCGATCACCGGCGCGACGGCATACGGCCAGATGAGCAGCGTCTGGTAGATGCGCTTGCCGCGCGTGACGTGATGCGCCATGGCGGCGAGCAGCAGCGACACCGCAAGCCCGCTCACGGCGACGAGCACGCTGAACACGACCGTGGTCTTGACCGAGTCGAGGTAGAGCGGATCCTGAAAGAGCCGCGCGAAGTTCGCGAAGCCGACGAACTCCGTCGAAGTGCCGAAGGCGTCCTGCGCCTGGGTGGACTGCAGCAGCGCCACGCCGGCGGGCCACAGGAAGAAGATCACGGTAACGGCGAGCTGCGGACCGACGAGCAGGTACGGCAGCAGGCCCGGCCCGAAACGGGAGCGTTGTTCCATTGCGTCAACCCTCCCTGTGCGCGGCGCACGGGCGCGCGACGAATCGGCCGCCAGCGGGCGGTGTGGCTTTCGACATCCGGTCTCTCCTCGGCGGTTTTCCAGGCGATGCGCCGCCAGCCGCGGGCCTTCCCGCGTTGCGGCGACCGCATTCTAGCCGAGTCGTGTGACGGTTATGTAAACGTTTCCGATGCCGTGCAAAGAAGCGGCGCCGGGGCTCGCCGAAGCCCCGCCGCCGCTTCGATCCGCCTTACGCCAGCGTCGCTGCCGCGAACTTGCCGATATCCGTGGCCGGATCGCGCAAGGCGTCGAGGTCGAGCGGCTTGCCCGAGCCCACGAGTTTCTTGCCGCAGAGGAAGTCGGGCATGGCATTCACCGCATCGACGGCGAGCAGCGTGCGGCCCTTGAGGTAATAGACCGCGAAGCGGCGCGCCGCCGGATCGCCGCGCACGACGGTTTCGTCGTAGCCTTCGAGCAGGCCCACCGTCTGCAGCTTGAGGTCGTACTGATCGGACCAGAACCACGGCGCGTCGCAGGCCGGGCGAGGCTTGCCCACGATGGCCGCCGCCGCCAGCTTCGCCTGCTCCACGGCGTTGTGCACGCTTTCGAGCCGGCCCGTGCGGCCGTAGTGCGCGAGCGGCCGGCTCGCGCAGTCGCCGATCGCGTAGATGTCGGGGTCGGAGGTGCGCGCGTCGTCGTCCACCTGCACGCCGTTGGTGCAGACGAGACCCGCCTGCTGCGCCAGCGCGACATCGGGCGCGATGCCGATGCCCACCAGCGCGAGCGTGGCCGGCACGATTTCGCCGTCCGCGAGCTGCACGCCCCTCAGCTTGCCGGCCTCGCCCACGAAGGCCGCGATCTGGGCGCCCAGCCGCAGATCGACGCCTTTCGCGCGGTGCTCCCCGGCATAGAACGCCGAAACGGCTTCGCCCGTCACGCGGCCCAGCACGCGCGGCGCCGCTTCGAGCACAGTCACGTCATGGCCGAGCTGGCGCGCGGCCGCCGCCGCTTCGAGGCCGATATAACCCGCGCCGATCACCACCAGCTTTTCGCCCGGCTGCACGCGCTCGCGCAGCACGTCGGCGTCCGCCAGCGAGCGCAACGCCACCACGCCGTGCAGGTCGTGTCCGGGTATGGCGAGCGCGCGCGGCACCGAACCCGTGGCGAGAATCAGCTTGTCCCAGGCGATCTGGCGGCCGTCGGCAAGCGTGAGCGTCTTGCCCGCGGCATCCAGCGCCGTGGCCGCCGCGCCGAGCACGAGCTCGATGCGGTTCTCGTCGTAGAACGCGCGCGGCTTGAGCCAGAGCCGCTCCACGTCGGTCTCGCCCTTCAGGTAGGCCTTGCTGAGCGGCGGACGATGATACGGCGGCACCGGCTCGGCGCCCACCAGCACGACCCGCCCTTCGAAACCGTACTGCCGCAACAGCGCCGCGGCATTGCCGCCCGCATGCCCCGCCCCGACGATCACCACCGTGCTGCCCGCCCCTTCCATATCCGCTCCCTTGCGTGTATTCGATTCAGGAACGAGATCATCTCATGCCTTGGCGCGAGCGCCGTAGTGGGTTCGGGGCGCATAGCCGGGGATGCGCCGGCACCCTTTTAACCCAATGAAAGCCCTGCAAGTTATTCGTGCAAGTTATTCGTAAATGAGTTTGATTACCATTAGCGCTTTCATTGACTGAGCGATGCCGGATGCGTACGATCCGACGCTCGCCGGTTCCCGCGCCTCCCCCGCACGCCGGCGCACGTGCTGATCCATTCTGATCGACGAGTCAGGACATGAATGTGTCTGTGAACCCGATGCCGCAACCGGCCCACGCTGCCGAGGCTCCGAACCCGGCCCGCTACGACGCGATCGCGCGATTCTTCCACTGGGTGTTCGCGGCCGGCATCCTCTACACGAGCATTGCGGGCTACGCGCTCGCGCAGCTTCCCGCCGGCGCCGAACGCGATCTCCTGTCGCGCCTGAACATGTCGATCGCCACGGTGCTCATCGCGCTCTTTCCGCTGCGTCTCGGCTGGACCCTGGTGCGCACCGCGCCGCGTGCGCTGCCTGGCATCCCGCGACTGCAACGGGTGCTGGCGCACGGGGTCCACACGCTAATCTATGCGGTGATCTTCATCGTGCTCGCGAGCGGCTTTCTGATGGTGCCGAACGGCTACGCGTTCTTCGGCCTCGTCGACATTCCCACACCCTTCGCGAAAGGCCCGCTCACGGACACGCTCTTCATCGTGCATCGCATCGGTTGCGCGCTGCTCGCGGCGCTGGTCGTGCTTCATGTGCTCGCCGTGGTCAAGCATCAGCTGATCGCCCGCAACGACGTCCTGCGCCGAATGCTCTGAGTCTCCTCCAGCCGTGCCGCGTTCCATTATGTGAGCCGATCTTTCGTATCGCGCCGCGACCGACTAGTCTTTAACCCCATCAAAGGATAGCGCCGCCCACGACGGCCCCCACGAAGACGGCAGCGTGGCGAGACCATGAGCGGCGCGAGCCAGGGCGCCCGCGCCGATTCCGCTCAGCCGTTCACGAGTTCCTTCGGCTGACGCAGTGCGAGCACCGCGCCCAGCAGCATCGCCGCCGCCACGAAGTACATGCCCGCGTTCGTGCTGTGCGTGACGTCCTTCAGCCAGCCGATGATCGAAGGGCTCACGAAACCGGCGAGATTGCCGATCGAGTTGATCATGCCGATGGCCGCCGCGGCCGAACCGCCCGCGAGCATCGCACTCGGATAGGTCCAGAACACCGGCATCGTGGCGAGCATGCCGGCCGTCGCGACCGAAAGCGCCAGCAGCGCGAGCGCCACGTTCGAAGCGAACACGGTGCTGAAGAAGAAGCCGAAGGCGGCCGCAATCGCCGCGAGGGCGAAGTGCCAGCGGCGCTCGCCCGTGCGGTCGGCGCGCTTCGCCACCGCGAGCATGCTGACCACGGCGCACGCGTATGGCACGGCGGTAAGCAGGCCCACGTCGAGCGCGCTCTTCACGCCGCTTGCCTTGATGAGCGTGGGAAGATAGAAGCTGATGCCGTACAGGCCCATCATGCAGCAGAAGTAGATCGCGGCCATGAGCCACACGCGGCCATTGCTGAACACCGAACCGATGGATGCGTGGCCCTTGCCGGCCTGGTCCTGCTCGATATTGCGCTCCAGCACGAGCTTTTCTTCGTTCGAGAGCCACTTCGCGGCGCGAATGCTGTTGGGCAGATAGAACAGCGTGACCACGCCGAGCACGGCGGAAGGCACGGCCTCGATCAGGAAGAGCCATTGCCAGTTCGACCAGCCGCCCACGCCTTCGAACGCCGAGAGAATCCAGCCGGAAAGCGGGCCACCCAGCACGCCCGCAATGGGGATGCCGATCATGAAGAGCGCATTCATGCGGCTGCGCCGCGTGGCGGGGAACCAGTAGGTCAGATAGAGAACGATGCCGGGAAAGAAGCCCGCCTCGGCCACGCCCAGCAAAAAGCGCACGATGTAGAACTGCGTGGGCGTCTTCACGAGCAGCGAGGCTGCGGAAATCACGGCCCACGTGAGCATGATCCGCGCGATCCACACGCGGGCGCCCACGCGATGCATGAGAATATTGCTTGGGACTTCGAAGAAAAAGTACCCGATGAAGAAGATGCCGGCGCCGAGGCCATAAACGGTCTCGCTGAACTGCAGGTCGTTCAGCATCTGGAGCTTGGCGAAACCCACGTTCACGCGGTCCAGATAGGCCGCGACGTAGCAAAGAAAGAGGAACGGCAGAAGCCGCAGCGTCGCCTTCGAATAGGCGCGCGCTTCCAGATTGAGAAGTTCGGCTCTGGACTGGCCGCTGGCGATGGTATTCATGGTCTCCACATGATTCGGGTGTAATGCAAGGCGCATGATACTAGCTACTTAAAACATTCGCTGTCAACAAAATGTAAGTGAAGCCGCGCGAATGGCCGTCGAGGACTAGAATCCCCCTCTCACCCGGCCCGCTCGACGCCCAACCTCACGAGGAACATCGCCATGACGAACGCCACGCTGCCCCGCCGCCCGCGCGTCTATCTCGCCGGCTTCGACGTGTTCCGCCTCGACGCGCGCGCATTCGGCGAACGCCTGCGCGAAGCCTGCGCCGAGTACGGCTTCGAAGGCGTCTATCCGCTCGATGCCGAAGTGCCCGCCGACCTCGACGGCCCGCGCGCGGCGGCCTGGATCTACCGCTCGAACATCGACGCGATCCGCGGCGCCGATATCGTCATGGCCAACGTCGACGACTTTCGCGGACCCGGCGAGCCGGACTCGGGCACGGCGTTCGAGATCGGCTTTGCTGCGGCGCTGGGTAAGGAGGTTTGGGCCTATACGACCGATGCCGGCGCGCTGATCGATCGCGTGCCCTCGCGCGCCATCCCGCAAGGACGCGAATGCGCGAGAGGTTTTCTCGTGGAAGACTTCGGACTGCAGAAGAATCTGATGATCGCGTGTTCTGCCCGGATCGTGAACGGCGATGCGCGTGCATGCCTCGCGGCCATGGCGGAAGGCCGCGAGGTGTGCCAGGGATGACCGTGCATAACCGGCGTAACCGTCGGAAGGCCAGCGCGATCATGCAGTTGCCCCGCGTGGCGCGCATGATGGCCCGGGCCCGCGACAACGCCAACGGCATCCAGTCACTATTCGTCGATGGGTATTCCCACGCGGATCGACCTGCCCGATGCGCTAACGGCACAACTCCGTCAGCCCAACGCGACAGGTCTCCTGATGGTTACCAGCCGTACCGGTAGCCCACGTTTCCGGTCACGCCGTGAGCCGTCTGTCCGCCGAGATTGTGGTTATAGTCGACAGCGGAATACAGCGCTCCACGCTTGCCGAACGTCGCGGCAATCCCCAGCCCCATCTCCATCCAGGTGCGGGTGAAGTTCGCGTTGAACGGCGTCCCTCCGACAACCGTCTGCCCCGGAACCAGGAAGTCGTGCAGCACATTGGCGGTCACATAGGGCCTGACCGTACTCGTGCCGCTCGCATTCGCCATGGCATCCGTGAAGATGCGAAACCCGATCCGTCCGCGCAGCGCATTGGTCACCGTCGATGAAATCGACGAAACGTCGTCGCTGAATGCACCGAGGTGCATGTACTGATACACGAGTTGCGCCTGCGGCTCGATCGCCACCGGCAAGCCGGCAATCTGGAACGGCCTGCCGACTTCCTCGGAGACCGCGAGAGAAAAGCCATCCTGGCGAGGCGTATTGCCGCCGTTGTCGTCGTAACGGTTGTGATAGTGCGAAACCTGCGCCACGCTGTCCGAATAGAGCCCGTTTGCCAGATAACGCGTGAAGTAGCCGCCCAGCGCCTGAACCTGCGTCTCGACAGAACCCGTCGCCGTATCGAGCCCCGCATCGCTGCGCAGCGCGTCCGAAAAGTTCGCGGAAGCGTTGCCGAAGGTGGCCGTGATACCCGCATGCGCACTGCCTTCCGTTGCGGGAGTGCTCAATGTCCAGTCCTTGCCGAACTGCACGAAGGCGCTACGGGCATCTGCGGAAAAACGGCCCAGCGCGTCGCTTTCCGTATTCCAGGCATAGACGCGGCCCCATACGCCATTAGCATTCGAACCCGACTGGCGCTCCGCGTCCGGCACGTCGCCGACACGCTGATCGAGACGGCCCAGCGTCGCAAAGCCGTAATTCGCGTCGAGTTGCGGCGTCATGACGTAGCCGACGGTGCCAGGACGGTAGGCCACGGGTGCAGCGGCAGGCGGCAACACGTTCGCAGCGGGCGACGTCGAACCGCTATCCTCGTCCGGCGCCTGCGACGGCTCGCTTTCGAGGGTCGAACGCAGATACCAGTTGCCGCTCGATGCATCCGCGCCCACGCCGCCCTTGTAGAGGGTGTACTCGTATGCCCCCGCCTGGACCTTGCCAACCTGGTTGAACTGGCCGTTCGATGCGCCGTCCACCTGAACCACCTTGATGCCGTCACCCGTGGTCTGTGCGCCAAGGCCGCCCGTGTTGTTCACCTGCACACCGGTACTGCCGGAAGTCGAACCCGACACATGCAGGAGGTCCGTTACCGACGACGAATCGCCCAGATCCGTATTCATCGCCAGCAGGCCGCCATTCCCCACGTAGTCGCCCGTCACGTTCATGGTCGTTCCCGCCGCCTGCCCGAAGCGGATCGTGCCGCCATTGGCCAGTGAGCCGACGGTCTGCCCGAACCCGTTCAGGTCCAGCACGGCACCCGCATTCACGTTAAAGTTCGAGGCCGGGCTAAAGACGTCGGCCGCTCCTGCCTGCAGCGTGCCCGCGTCGACGTTGGTGGCACCCAGGTAGCTGCCGGAGCCCACGAGCGTCAATACCCCGCTGCCGGCCTTGGTCAGCGAGCCGGAACCGCTCAGGGGAGCGTCAAACGTTGCGTCAAAGCCGTTCGTGTCGAACGTGCCGCCACCGGCAGCCAGCGTCGCGCCGCCCGCATTGACCAGCGCGGGCGACAGGAAATGAAGCGTCCCGTTGTCCAGCGTCAGGGCAGTCAGATTCGACGACCCGGACACGTTCCAGACCGATCCGTTCTGCAATGCGGCGTTGAGCGTGGAAGACGAATCGGCATTCGTCGTACCGGTCAGGGTCGAGGCATCCGCAACGACATTCAGGACACCTCCATTCACGGCTTCCAGTGCGTTTGTTCCCGCCACCACGGTCGATCCGGTCAGCGTGGCATTGAGCGTCGCATTGTCGGCCAGCAAACCGTCGGCCTGCGCCGACACCAGTGCGCTATCGCTGATGTTCGCGGTGGCAGGAGCTGTGGTGTCGAACAAGGTCGCGTAGAGGGCATCCGAGCCTGCGCCGCTTGCCGAGAGCGTACCGTTCGAGAAGGAAAGGCTGGCGCCGCCGGCGAGATAAGCGGCAGGAGCAGCCGCGCCGCTGGTGCTTGCATGCAGTCCGCTCGCAACGATGGCAGGAGCATTCGTGCCGGGATCGCCGGCCGTTGCGGGCATGCCCGCCACCAGCAGGGCCGCAGCGTCATCGCCCGAAGTCTTGATGGAACCGCCCTGAATGGCGGTCTGGGCGCCGAAGATCGATTCGGCGCCGAAGCTGCCCGCACCTGCCGTATTGACGTTGACATTGGTGGCGTTCAGCGTCGCATTGTCCGATGCCAGCAGACCAGCCGAGTTGCTGCCCAGTGTGGTGACGGCGCTGTTGGATATGACCGTGGTATCGGACGTCGAGCCGTCTCCAATGACACCCTGCGAGCCGATCAGCACACCCGGGGATTGAGCGCCGGTCGTACTGATTGAAACGCTATCGAGGGTCATCAGGCCACCCGCCTGATTGTAAGCGCCCGCGCTTGCATTCCCCGAGGTCAGAACCACGGTGCCCGTTGCCGACAGGTTGCTGCCCGTACCGATGTTATACAGCCCGTAGGCATACTGTCCGCCGGTCGTAGCGCTGCCGCCCTGAACCGTTACGCTGCTGTTGTTGTTGGCCTCGATGGCGGCGGCCCAGTCGCCCTTCGTCTGTACCGAGGTATTGTCAAGCGACAGGGTCGCATTGTTTCGGGAAGCCATGGCGCCGTTTGCCTGGTAACCGGTCGTACTGATAACGCTGTTGGTCAGCGAAATGCTTCCGCCATCCGCTGCGTTCGCGCCATGTGCATTCTGGCCCGTTGTCAGCAAGGTCAGCTGTGAGCCACTGACCACGCTGCCGTTCTGCGCAAGCAGTGCGTACTGCCCGGGGTTCGAGGTCGCGTAGGTCCCGGAGGCAGTCTGTGTCGAACCATCCTGGACCCAAAGCTGCGCATGGACCAATGGAGAAATCAGCAGCGCCACGGCAATAGCGGCGCCGCGCCGGGGAAAAAGGGGAAATGCTGGGGGAAGTGCTCCGTTTGCGCAACAGCGTCGCGAGGGATATCGAGCGCGCTGAAACGATCGACGTGAGGAGGTGTAATCTCTACTGCTCATCTTCTTCCTTTCTTCTTTTGTACCAGCCGGAAAAAGGGAGTCCGGAATCGGGTCCCGTTACGGGTTCTTCCGTCTCCCTTCGAGGGGAGAATTACTGGGGCAACGTGCGGCGCGGGAAAATTATGCTTATGCCGCCTTGCGCCCACCCCGCAGTTTCAGCATTTTGGCTCGCCACTCAATCAGACTGGTCAATAAAGGGGAAGCGGGACATCAAATAACGTCGGGATTATTAATAATGAATAGCGCTCCCAGAATTTGATTTTCTGCAACATTGCCCAATATGGCCGTTGATCAGGACGCCACCTTGCTATCGATGGCCTCGAATGCCCACGGAATGCGGGTTCTTTTGTTTTGAAAGTCGCGTGGATTCCCTCAGCATGCGCGATCTGCGATGAACGCAAGCGCACGCGCTGACTGGATGGGTTCTTTCACCCGGGAAATAAGCACAAGGAGCCGAAGACTCGCGAAGATCGGAACGCGGCAAAGTCAGGCGCTCGATCAAATGGCGAAAGTGAGGTTCAAGAGAATCGCTCGAATATGTCGAGCTTAGGATGCTTCATATACCAATTCGACGTGCCAGCGCACGGTTTTTGCCGTCGCGCTTTTAACTGAATCGTCTTTAGTAATTGCAATATCGGGAGATAAAACGAAATATCTTGTCCAAAACATCGTCCGTACCATATCGCCCGAAATTTTGAACGAAGCGAATACTCATTGACATTAATTCAATCGAATTATCCCATATCAGTAATTGCGCATGTTATCGATCCCGTTCCCGCGGAAAAATACGTCTCCGTTTTCATGCCAGATAACGTTGTCATCCCTTCAAAAATCTTTAACGTCTTTCGCGGTCATAGTGAGACCGAAAGTCAGTGAATACGGGGCAGCAAGAATGGCTTCCTCACAAATACATTCGCATTCCTCATAAATACCATGAAACACCTCAATGATGCATCGCGCTCATCGTATTCATGCGCTGCAGCGCGCGAATACGGGCAATAGCCGGCCGATCCGCCACCGCACTCTGATAGAGCTTCGCCAGATCGCCTTTGAGCGCAGTGCGCGAAGCGTTGTCGAGATAAACCATATGTCCCGAAGGATAAAAACGCGCGCTCAGGTTGTCGCGCACCTTCTGGTCGGCAAGCGGCATCTTCTGCAGATCGATCACGGTCTGGTAGAACGGCGTGACGAAATCGTAATAGCCATTTGCCGACAACACCCGCAAATCCGGGTTCAGCGCCATGACCGCGGCCAGGTCGCCGGCCGTGTAGAGGATCACGTTACCCTGCGCGTCGATGCCCTTTTGCGCGCCCGTGGGATCGATGTGGCTGAAGTTCCAGTTCTGGAACGCCTGATCGTTGAGGTCCGTGAACGACGAATTGGTGCGGAACTTGAGCTGCTCGTTGAGGTAGCTGTTCCACATCGCCGTATAGACCCCGGTCACGGCCGTCATGGTGGGGTCGTTGCCGCCCGAGTTCGGATCGATCTTGCCGGCAATGCCGGTATCGATGGCCGTCACGCGGCCGTCGTAAGCGCCCAGCGCCACGCCCTTGCTCTTGAGCAGCGTGGTGAGGAAAAGCGAGTTGCCGCGGTTGTCGTATGCGGCGATGTTCAGGCTCCAGGACGACAGCGTTTCCGTATCGATGCCCGTGTACTGCGAGAGCGTCTTGAGCGCCGCCGTCACCGCCGGATCCTTCGCATCGGGAAACTTCGCGAGCGCCTCGCGGTAATCCGTGCGCGAGAACTGCGCGACCTGCGCCGCGAACGCCTGCAGATCCTTCGGCTTCGGGCTGACGCCCAGGCGGTCGTGATACCACGCATCCGCCGCGGCCGTGGGCAACGCGCCCACCGGATTGCCGCTTTGCGTGTAATCGAGTATCGACGATTGCAGCGTGACGCCGTTCAGGTCCACCCCGTCCTCGTGCAGACGGTAGGCCAGCACGCAGCTGCGTGCCGTGCCGTACGACTCGCCATACAGAAACTTCGGCGAATTCCAGCGATCGTTCGCCGTGAGGTAGCGCTTGATGAACTGCTTGAGCGAATCGGCGTCCTGATCGACGCCCCAGAAGTCGCGGTTGTGATGCGGTGCGACGGCCGCCGAATAACCCGTGCCCACCGGATTGATGAAGACAAGGTCGCTGCGGTCCAGCAGGCTGTCCGGATTGTCTTCGAGCG
The DNA here is from genome assembly GCF_905220215.1 of Paraburkholderia sp. J12. NCBI lineage: Bacteria > Pseudomonadati > Pseudomonadota > Betaproteobacteria > Burkholderiales > Burkholderiaceae > Paraburkholderia > Paraburkholderia sp. J12. Next base: position 150,703 of record NZ_CAJMZC010000004.1, on the reverse strand, counting down.
TATAGGGCGCGGGCGGCGTGAAGCCCGGCATCGAGGTCTTGATGCGCTTGGGCGCGAACGAGCCCAGCAACACGAACACGGATGACGAGCCCGGCCCGCCGTTGTAGAAGAACGTGACGGGCCGCTCCTGCGCGCTCTCGCCGTCTTTCGTGAACGCCACGTAGAAGAGCTTCGCGTTGGGCTGCGAACTGCTCGGATCCACCGTCACGAGGTGCCCCGCCGTCGCCGTATAGGTAATGGCCTTGCCGCCCAGCTCCATGGTGTGGTGCGTGATCGCGGCATTCTCGGTCATGTCGGTGACGAAGTCGTCGGGGCCCATGCCGTAGGCCGTGGGATCGAAGCACGGCACGTCCGCCGGGCTGCGATGCTTGCCGTTGCCGGCGGCGGGCGGGTGGCCGTTGCCGTCGCCATGGTCGTTGCCGTGCGTGGACGAAGCGGGATCGTTCATGTCTTCTCCTTGCGCGTTGCTCTTTTGCCTGACCGCTGACACGCCTTTGACATCCCCACCGTGCTGCTTCCCAACCCTGCGCGCGGGTCAATCTCAACCCGCGCGCCGACCATCCTACGCCGATGCGAGCACCGCAGCCACCTTGCTGCCCACCGGCGTGCCGAGTCCCGTGCAGGCGTCCCATCCCGGCGCCGCCGAGTAGTCGCCGTTGTTGCCGCTCGTCACGTCGTTGAACGCGCCGGGCTGCGCGTAGAGCAGCGCATTCACGAAACCCACGGGCTTGCCGCGCGTGGCGTTCACGCGCGCGATCAGCGCGGCCCACAGCGGCGCCACCGCGCTCGTTCCGCCCACCACGGTGTCCGTGCCGCCGATGCGTACCGAGTAGCCCGATTCCGGATCGGCGTCGGCCGCCACGTCGGGCACCCCACGGCGCACGAGCGCCCCGGTGCCGCCGTTGCGATGCACGACCGAGAGCCCCTTCTGCCACGCGGGCAGCGCAAAGGTCGCGCTCACGCCGCCGCCCGTCGCGCCGTCCTCGGCGCCGCCGTTCCACACCGCCTCGCGCACGATCCGGCCGTTCGAGGCCGTCACATGCGTGCCGCCGCAACCCAGCGCATACGGGCTCGATGCCGGGAAGTCCACGTGATCGGCGCCATCGGAAACGCCGTCCGACGAACCGCTGTCGCCGGCGGCCGCGCAGACCGTCACGCCGAGCGCCACCGCCGTCTCCAGTGCGTCGTTGAGCGCGGAGAGGGTCTGCTGCGACCACGACGATTCCGGCGCGCCCCAGCTGATCGAAATGACCGAAGGCTTGCGCGTGTTGTCGTGCAGCGCGGCGCTCACGCCGTCGACGAAACCTGCTTCGCTGTTCGGCGAAAAGTACACGGCGATCAGCGCGGCGGGCGCGAGCGCGCCGGCGATCTCCACGTCGAGCGTGACTTCGCCGTCCGGGCCGTTGGGGTCGCCCGTAGGGGCGTTGTTCGCGCCGTCCACCGGCACGGCTTGCACCGTCGGCATCGGCACGCCGAGCGCGCTGAAGTAGCTCGCAAGATCGGACTCGCTGTAGCCGCCGCCCATTTCGATCAGCGCGATGCATTCGCCCTTGCCGTCGCCGGGCGGAAAGTCGTAGAGCCCGGCGATCTGCAGCGGCGTGAACGAAGCGGCCGCGGCGCGCGCCGCGCGCAGGGGTGGACGGATCGGCACGCCCAGGCGAAAGTGCGGCTGCGCCTTCGCGCGGTTGTCGAAACCGAGCACGGCGGTCACGACGTCGCGCATGCCCTCGGGCACCTGCACCGGATTGCCCGGCTGCCGGTAGTGATAGGTGGACTGGCCGACCTGATGCTGGAAACGCTTGAGATCGACGCCGAACGCCGCGTCGTACTGCTGCACGGTGCCGGACAGCACCACGCGGCGCGCAGCCGCATCGGCCTGCACCACATTCAAGCCGTGCGCCGCGGCGAAGCGCTTCACCTGCGCGATATCCTCAGGTGCGGCGCCGAAGCGCTGGCCGTATTCCTCGCGCGACACCGGTTGGGCGGACGGATCGCGCGCAGTCAAGCGGTCCACCAGCGCGCGAAACGCCGCCTGCTGCTGGCGCCGCAGCACCAGCACGATCTCGAAGCGCTCCCCCAGATCGCATGCGCCGACGCATTTCGCGCCGGCCGGCACGGGATGATCGCTGCCTGTCTGGGCATGCCTGGTCATGGCTCGTTCTCCTTTGCTTCGCGTTTGCGGTGCGTGCCTGCTGGCCGTCCGACACGCAACCCTCACATCGGGTTCCATCGATTCATTGCGCATGACACGCCCCGGAGCGGGTCGGGGCGTACGCGTTCGCGCGTTCATGCAGGCAAACGAATCGCGCGCAGCAACCCGCATTCCCGGGCTTCGCGCCTCGCCGGCGCACGCCTCGGCATACATATGACTTTTGTTATACCGACGATAACGTGCCGAAATATTTCCGGAGTATTTGGCTCCCGACCATGCGTGATCCACCCTGCCCTTTTACCGGAGATCTCATGAAACAACGCATGGCCCGCGCCCTGCGCGCCTCTTCCGCCGCACTCGCCGCGCTCGCCACACTCGGTGCGGCCCTCTCGTTCGGCACCGCGGCAGCGCACGCCGAGCCGATGGGCGTCGCCTTCGTCTACCTCGGCAACCCCGGCGACGCCGGCTGGACCTATGCCCACGAGCAAGGCGTGAAGGCCGTCGAGGCGCAGTTCGGCGACAAGATCAAGGTCACGCGCGTGGAGAACGTGCCCGAATCGGCCGATTCCGAACGCGTGTTCCGCGACCTCGCCGCGAAGGGCAACAAGATCGTCGTGGGCACGAGTTTCGGTTTTCAGGACTTCGAACTGAAAGTGGCGAAGGACTACCCCGATAGCGTCTTCATGCACGCCACCGGCTTCAAGAAGGCGCCGAACTTCGCGACCTACGACGTGCGGACCTATCAGAGCGCGTACCTCGCGGGCCTCGTGGCCGGTTATACGTCGAAGACGGGCACGCTCGGTTTCGTGGGCTCGGTGCCCGTGCCCGAGGTGGTGCGCAACATCAACGCGTTCACCATGGGCGCGCGCTCGGTGAATCCCAAGGCACGCGTGAAGGTCATCTGGATCAATAGCTGGTTCGACCCGGGCCTCGAAAAACAGGCTGCGGAAACGCTGATCGGCCAGGGCGCCGACGTGCTGATCCAGAACACCGACTCCACCGCCACCATGCAGACGGCCGAGCAGAAAAAGGTTCACGCGTTCGGCTGGGATTCGGACATGAAGAAGTTCGGCCCCGATGCGCAACTGGGCGCCTGCGTGAGCTACTGGGGCGTGTATTACGCCCATCTGGTCCAGCAGGTGATGTCGGGTACGTGGACCAACGCGCCCGTGTGGTGGGGCTTGAAAGAAAAAGCGATCGACCTCGCCGACATCAACACCGAAGCGGTCCCGCCCGCCGCGCTCAAGGCACTCGCGGCGAAGCGCCAGGCCATCGTGGACGGGACCTTCGACCCGTTCGCCGGCCCGATCGCCGACCAGAGCGGCACGATTCGCGTGGCGGCGGGCAAATCGCTCTCCGACCCTGAACTGCAGCGGCTCAACTGGTTCGTGGAAGGCGTGGACGGCACCGTGCCTAAATAACGGCGGCACGGCTCGACCCTCGCGCGGTAGCGCGGCGGCACCGCAATAAGGCGCCGCCGTCGCTATTGCATCATGCCGCTGCGGGCAATGCCGCAGGCAGATGGTTCTGCAAATACGCTTCGAACTCGTCCTTCACCTCGGGGTGGCGCAGCGCGAACTCCACTGTCGCCTTCAGGTAGCCGAGCTTGCTGCCGCAATCGAAACGCGTACCCATGTAGCGATAGGCCAGTACCTGCTCCTCGGTGAGAAGCGACTGCAGCGCGTCGGTCAGCTGCAGTTCGCCGCCCGCGCCGGGTTTGATCGAGCGCAGATGATCGAAGATGGTGGGCATCAGCACGTAGCGCCCCACCACGCCCAGATTCGAAGGCGCCACGTCGGGCGCCGGCTTTTCGATGATGCCCGCGAGCTTGAACACGTCCTCTTCCCACTCGCGCCCATCGACCACGCCATACGACGCGCTGTTCTCGCGCGCAATGGTCTCCACGCCCACCACCGAGCTGTGATAGTGGTTGAACACGTCCACGAGTTGCCGCATGACGGGCTTGGGGCTGTAGAGCAGGTCGTCGGCGAGAATCACGGCGAACGGACCGCCGCCCACGAGTTTTTCTGCACATAGCACGGCATGACCGAGCCCCAGCGCTTCGGCCTGGCGCACGTAGAAGCAGTCCACATGGCTCGGCTTGATGCTGCGCACGAGATCGAGCAGCTTGTCCTTGCGGCGCGCTTCGAGTTCGGCCTCGATCTCGTAGGACTTGTCGAAATGATCTTCGATCGCCCGCTTGCTGCGGCCGGTCACGAATATCATCTCCGTGATGCCGGCCGCGATCGCCTCTTCCACCGCGTACTGAATGAGCGGCTTGTCGACGATCGGCAGCATTTCCTTCGGGCTGGCCTTGGTCGCCGGCAGGAAGCGCGTACCGAGGCCCGCCACAGGAAATACCGCTTTGGTTACTTTCAGCATGATGTTCATTCCCAGATCGATCGTTTGAGTGACGGCCTCGCGGCAACGCAAGGCCGGCGGCCCCGAGGGTTCGACAGTGCAGTTTTTTATATGGAAGGTGACAGGTCTGCGCCGCCATCGGCAAGAGTGAAAGGCAGCGTAATTCTGTAAAACGGTATTGAAAAGAATCGGCGGAAATTATTGCCATTCATTGAGGATATTCGGCATGAATTTCCTGAAATATTCGGACCCTCGTCACGCGCATCCCACGATGCGCGCGAATGCGGGATGCCTGCCGGCGACGGCAGTCTACTCGACATCTTCGACCGTGGGCAACTTGCCCGAGCGCGCACGCACGCGCCGGATAGGCTCATTGCGCAAGGCCTCGCGGTAGGCCGACACGGCGACCAGGATCAACAGCACGGCAACGCCGGCTAGCAAGTGCAGGTTCATCGAAATCTCCAGCGCCTATGAAAACAACCGGATGCAACGGGGAGCCAACAGGGAGCAACAGGCAGCAACACGCAGGCGTATCCAAACTAGCATCACAAATTCCACAAATAAACTGGTTTACCCGTATTCCGATTTTTTTATGCTTTTCGATATTTTTCAAATACCCATCCGGAATGCAAGCAGGAATACATTTTGAAAATCTTTCGCATAATTTCGCCCCATCGCGCACCTATGATCGCGAGGACACCCAACCTTGCGCACCCCGATGAGCGACCCCGCACTCGATACCGCCCTGCCGCCAGCTGCTCCCGCCCTCGTGACGAAAGGCACGAGGCATGCCATCGCCCAGCCGGCCGCCATCGCGTCAGACCATCTGATCGAGGCCCTGCGCGGCTTTGCGGCGTTGCTCGTGGCCTACTTTCATTGCCGCCAGGTGACGTGGATCGGCATGGAGGCCTTTCATGCCTCGCATCCCAGCCTCGCGCAGCCCGGCACGCTCGCCGCGTGGCTCACGCTGCCGGTCGCGTGGGGATCGGCAGGCGTGCCGATCTTCTTCGTGATCAGCGGCTATTGCATCCACCGCAGCGGCGCGGCAAAGCTCTTCGCCAATCCGGACTTCCGGCTGGACGCGCACCAGTTCTGGCTGCGCCGCTTCGTGCGCATCTATCCCGTGCTGCTGGCCGCGCTCGTGCTCACCTTCGCCGCCGATTCGATCAGCCTCACGCTGCAACCGGTCAGCCACAAGATCCTCGACATCGGGCCGCGCGCGTTCCTCGTCAATCTGTTCTCGTTGCAAGGCCTGGCCGGCAAGACTTATGGCTCGAACGGCGCGCTGTGGACGCTCTCGCTCGAAGTGCAGTTCTATCTGCTCTACCCGCTCGTCTTCGCGCTGCGCCGCCGCTTCGGCCTTTCTGCGGTCGTAGCGGGCATTGCCCTAGTCAACGTGGTGTCCGCGCTTACGCTGCAGCGTCATGACATCATCGTCTTCACGTCGTACTGGTTCTCGTGGATCCTCGGTGCCTGGATTGCCGAAGCGCGCCTGCGTGGCTCCGAAGGCTTCCCGTTCGCCTACGTGGCGGCGGGTTTGCTCGCGGCAGCCGGTTGCGCTGCGTTCCACTTCGGCCAGTACGGTGCGTTCCAGCTCTGGTCCGGCGCGTTCGCCTGCTATCTCGTGAAGGCCCTGGCGCGCCCGCATCGGGGCAGCGGCGGCGGGATCGTCGCTCCCGTGTTTGCGAAGATCGGCGACTTCAGCTACTCGCTGTATCTGATCCATCTGCCGCTCTTCGTGCTGCTCGGCTCGCTGCTGTACCGCTCGGCCTTGCAACCTTCCATCTGGCCGTCCTTCGGCTTTACGCTTGCAGTACTGCCGGTGGCCTGGGTCTTCTACCGGCTCTTCGAGCGTCCCGCGCTCAATGCCGCGGGGCGGCTGCGGCGCCGGGCCGCATAGGACTGCAAAAGACTTCGTAAAGCAAGGTAAGGCCGCGGAAACGACAAGCGCCCGTCGCAACGGGCGCCCACGGACTTCCCGGACAACCGCGTTAGCGGCCGCGCTTCACCACTTCCCCCAGCACGCGATCCACCGTTTCCACGTACTGGGCCTTGCCGAAGCGCGCACGCGCGACGGCAAGGCCAGCGGCGGCGAGCCGCTCGCGCAGAGCCGCATCGTCGTGGAGCGAAACCAGCGTAGCGGCCAGTTCGGCAGCGTCGGCGGGCGTGCAAAGCAGTCCGTTCGCGCCGTGCTCCACGATCTCCGTAACGCCGCCGTCGCGCGAAGCCACGACGGGCCGTTCGGCCAGCATGCCCTCCACTATCACGCGCCCGAACGGTTCGGGCGTGATCGACGTGTGGGCAATCACGTCCATCGCCCGCATGCATGCGGCGATATCGTGACGAAAGCCGAGGAAGTGGACGCGACTTTCCAGCCCGTGTGTCTTGACGAACGCGTGCAGCTCCTCGGCATAAGCGTCTTCGCCGAACAGCGGCGCGCCCACCAGCACGGCATGAAAGCGCGTATCGTGACGCAGTGCTTCGAGCAGCACATGCTGGCCCTTCCAGTGCGCGAGCCGGCTGAACGCCCCCACGAGAAAGGCGTCGACCGGCAGGCCGATCTGCGCGCGCAGCGTTCCTTGCGAAACACGGTCGAGCGCGCGGAACGGCGCCTCGTCCACGCCGTTGTGCACGACGTCGATACGGCGCTCGTCGAAATTCGTCAGTTGCACGAACTCTCGCGCCGAAGCGTGCGAGTTGGCAATCACATGCGCCAGGCCGAGTTTCGCGCAGCCCTTGATGACCATACGCTGCACGCGGCCGAAGTGCTCGGGGCTCACGATATCGCGCAGATGCCAGACCACAGGCTTGCGCGAGAGCCGCCCCGCCAGCACGCCGATCACCATGGCGCGCTGGGTATTGGCATAGAGCACGTCGACCGTGCGGGCACGGCGGCGAGTCTCGCGCACGAGCGCGGCAATTCCCGCGATCACGCCGAGTCGCGGGGCCGCGCCGCCGTCGCGGCGCACGTTGCGCAGCGCACCCGAATCGAGCACGTCCACGCGCGCGCCGGCTGCTGCCAGCGCCTCGCGAAACGGGCCGTCGTTGAAGAGCAGCACCTCGATGCGCGAGCGCAACCCCTTCACCACTTCGAGCAGGGAGAGTTCCGCGCCGCCCAGCACGCCGCTCTGGTCGATGGCGAGCACGCGCGGTGCGTCGGGTGCATCGACTTCATTCTGCGCATCCGGCACCGCTTGCGGCCGTGCCGTATCCCGATACCCGATCTCGGGCACGGCCTGCGCCACGCGCGCGAACAATTGCTCGCGAAACCGGGCCGCGGAAAAACGCTCGGCGTTCGCACGGCAATCCTCGGGCCGAAAGTAACCCGGTTCGCGTTCGAACGCTTCGACAGCCGCGATGATCGCTTCCGCGCGCTGCTCTTCGAAGAAAAGTCCCGTGGGCCGCGTGCCTTCGCGCACGGTTTCCAGCGCACCGCCCTTGCCGTATGCAATCACCGGCGTGCCGCATGCCTGGGCTTCGACCACGGAAATGCCGAAGTCCTCCTCGGCTGCGAACACAAAGGCCTTCGCCCGGCGCATGCGATCGTGCAGCACTGCGAACGGCTGGTAGCCCATGACCTCCACGTTCGGCGTAGCCTTGGCGCGCACCTTCTGCATGTCGGGCCCGTCGCCGATCACCACCAGCTTGCGCTCGGGCATGCGCGCGAACGCTTCGACGATCAGATCGATCTTCTTGTACGGCACGAGCCGCGAGGCGGTCAGATAGAAGTCGTCCTTGCGCGTTTCGAGCGCGAAGGCCTCGATATCGACGGGCGGATACACCACGGCGGCGTCGCGCTGATACACCTTGTGAATGCGCCGCGCGATGAATTCCGAGTTCGCCACGAACTGATCGACCGAGTTGGCCGTGCGCACGTCCCAGTTGCGGATGTAGTGCAGGATGAGCCGCGCCAGCACGGACTTCGTGCCGCGCGTGAGTTGCGACTCCTGCAGATACTGGTGCTGCAGGTCCCACGCATAGCGAATGGGCGAGTGAACGTAGCTCAAGTGAAACTGGTCGGGCCCGGTCAGCACGCCTTTGGCCACGGCATGGCTGCTGGAGATCACCACGTCGTAAGCCGAAACGTCCAGTTGCTCGATGGCGAGCGGCATGAGCGGCAGCCACGTGCGGTACTTCTTGCGCGCGAGCGGCAGCCGCTGGATGAACGAGGTCGTGACGCGCTTGCCGTGCAGAAAGGCGCGATCCTTTTCCTCGACGAAATCGACCACCGCAAAGAGATCGGCCTCGGGAAAGCAGGCGATGATCTGCTCCAGCACCCGCTCGGCGCCGGCATAGGTGACGAGCCAGTCGTGCACGATCGCCACGCGCGGCGCGCGTGCCGCCCTTGGCACGATGGCGGCCCCGGACTCGCCGCGTTTCTTGATGACCTTGCTCGCAATCTGCTCGCGCCGCAAGGCAGGTGCGGCCGCGCTTTCGGTGCGCGCCGCTTCGTCGATCAGTTCGTGACTCATGCGCTTTTCCGTAGATTCAGGCGAAACAGGAGGGAACGGACATAGCCGCGCAGCACCGGCGTGGTCGCGACCGACCAGAGAGCATTCGCCAGTGCCAGCACGACGCCCGCGCCAATCGCGAACGCGGCGCCCGGCAGCCACCACGCGCAGGCGAGCGCAGCGGCCAGAAAACTCAGGTGTGCGAACATGTCCACCAGAATCAGGCGGCCATGAATGCGCGAGAGGTACAGCAGCACCAGGTAGTCGAACAGCGAACGCGCGAGCACGGCGGCCGCGGCGCCCGGCAAGCCGTAGCGCGCGATGCACAGCCACAGCAGACCCGCGAAGAGCGGCAACTCGATCAGCCCGACGCGCGCTGTCGCGGCCGGATTGTTTTGTGCCTGGATCAGCACGCGCGTGACGCTCGCCTGACCGATCAGCCACACCGCCACGATCAGCACGCGGCCCACCGGCGCACCGTGCGCCGCCAGATCGGGGCCCACCCACGCGCGCAGGAACGGCTCGAGCACGACGATCGCACCGATGGCAACCGGCGTGAACACCGCGTTGAGGAACTGGAGCGACTGGGCCGCGATCTCGTCGGCATGATCGCGGCCCAGCGCTGAGAGACGCGGAAAGAGCGTGCGCACGAGCGCGTTCGGCACGAGATTCAGGCGCGTGACGAGGTTCTGCGGCACGGTGTAGTAGGTCACGAAGCGCGCACCCAGCCCGGCGCCCAGCATCATGCGGTCGAGCGAGTCGGCCACCATGCCCGTGATGCTCGCAATCAGCATCCAGCCGCCGAAGTTGAAGAGCGCCTTCGAGGTGTCGAAGCGCGGCCCGCGCAGCGTGCGAATGGAGAGCACGCGCAGCGCCGAGCGCCCCAGCAGCACGGCCGCCACGAACCGCGCGAACACGGCGGCGGCCAGCACGGTCTGCAGGTTCGGCGCGACGGCCCAGGCGGCGGCCAGCGGCAACAACTGGAACAGGAAGGTGCCGATGGTCTGGTTGGTGTTGTAGATGCCGAAGCGCTCGGCGCCGTTGATGGCGCCCGCGAACACCCACGAGACATTGGCGATCGGTATCGCCACCGCGAGCCACGGCAGCGCGCGATAGACCTCGTGGCGCAGCTCGGCGGAAACATGCGTGAAATAGGCCGTATAGAGCGCGCCGCCCGAATAGATCAGCACCCCGCCGATCGCGCCCGTCGTGAGATTGAGCCAGAAGGCGCTCCAGAACACGCGCTCGCATGCCTCGGCATCGCCCGAGGCATGCGCCTTCGAAATGTGATTCTGCGCGGCCATGCTCATGCCCAGATCGAGCACGCTGAAGTAGCCGATCAGCGTCCAGACGAGCGCGATCACGCCATAGCGCTCGACCCCGAGCAGACGGATATACGAAGGCACCGTGACGAGCGACACGAAGGTCGGCAGCACGAGGCCAAACAGGTTGATCGCGACGTTGCGCAGTATGCGTTTATCCATGGTGTTTCCGTGGCGGTTTCCGTAGCAACTGCCGTAGCGGCTGCCGTCAGGCCGGCTTCCAGCGATACATGAGCACCTTGCCGCGCGCATCTTCCTCCACGAAGATCAGGTACTCGCCATCGGGTTGCCGGTGCGCGCTGATGCCGAACGGCACGTCGACCCATCCCGAGGCGTTGCCCACTTCCTGCCCCGGCCCGAAGGTGCCGATCTCCTTCGCGCTCTCCTTGTCGTACACATGCACGTTGCCCGCGGGCTCGACCACGAACACGTAGCGCCCTTCGACCGTGAGGCCTGCCGGCGTGACGGGCGGCTTCGCACCGGGATCCCACGGCAACCGCAACAGGTAACGCTGATCGGGGTGCCCGCCCGACCAGTGGTCGTAACGCACCAGCACACGGCCCGCTTCTTTCCAGAAGCCCGGATCGTGCGGCGCATCGGCCGTGTAGCCGGTCACGTAGAGCGAGTCGGTTTCCGGTTCGTAGATGGCGCGGTGCACCTCCGTGAACGGCGCCGGCACCGCGTATTTGTCGAGCTTGTCGTAGCCGTAGATGGGATTGCCTTTCGCATCGAGGCCGCCGAAACGAAGGCGCCAGATACCCTTGTCGTCGCGGGCGCGCCAGATGTCGCCGCGCGTGTCGATCCACCAGCCCCAGCCGCCGCCCAACCGGTCCGGTCCGGGATTGCGCGCGAATTCGGCGGCATCGAAGGCACCGTTGCCGTTGGTGTCGCGCCAGATCCAGTCGCCGCCCGGCGGTGCGTTCGGCACGCGCAGCACCGGCCGCTCGCGCCCTGCGATGAAACCCGAAGGAATCGCCACCTCGCCGTCGTGTTGCGGATCGAAGCGGTAGATCTTCAGGTGATCCGCATACATGTCGGTGAGGTAGAGGAACGTGTGGCCGTTCAGCGCGCGCGCCGTGGGCAATCCGGGCCACTGGTCCGTATGGAAAACCGGGTCGTCGGGATAACGGAAGCGATTGGAAAGGAAACCTGCGTAACGCCAGTCCTGGCCGGGCGGCTTCGAGAGGTCCAGTTCGAAGCGCTTATTGCCCGTATAGACGCTATTGGGACGCTGCGGGTCCATCCACGCGCCATCCACGAACAGCAGGCCCTCTACGATCCAGTTGCGCTTGCCCTCGGGCGTATAGCTCTCGAGCGTGGCGCCCAGCCCCGCGCCAATGGTGTCGTGACGCGGCCCAATCCCATTGGTCGAGACGTAGATATTGCCGCGTGCATCCGTCGCCACACCGGTCAGTCCGTTGAAGCGCCCAGGTCCAGGCCGTCCCGCGACACCCGAAAAAATTCCGCCGCGCTCGCCCAGCGTGCTGCTTTGCGCATATGCACCGCCGTTGCGCGTATAGATGAGGATCTGCTGCCGCGGCCCATTGTCGGCAACGAGCAGGCGTTGTTGGGGATCGACGGCGAGATCGACGGCCACCGTATCGGCCGGCAGCGCCAGCGTGTCCGGGGCAATCGGCTTGCCCTGGGCCGTCAGGTGCGCGACGCGCGGTGCACGATCGGTCAGCGTGCCGGTGAGCACCCACAGCGATCCATCGCCGGCAATCGCGATGTGTCCCGGCTCGTGCACGTCCCACTGCGCCTCGCGCTGCATCGTATTGGCGTCGTACACCTCGATGCGGTTCATCGCCGTGTTGCTCACATAGAGCGTCGAATCGGTGGCGGCGAGTCCGCCGATGTCGGCATGTGCATCGCCTGTCACGTCGTTGATGCGCAGAAATGCGCCCGCAAGCTGTGCATGCGGATTGAGCGGCTCGGGCGAAGCCGCAAACGCCGCGGCGCGTTTGGGTTCGTCGATGGGCCGCCGCGTGACGCCGATCCATTGATGCCCCTTCGCCGGCCAGATGCCGTTGCCGACGAGCTTGCCCTTCTCATTGCCCACGCCCACGGCCGCATAGAGATAGTGGCGGTTCACTGCGACCGCGTTGCCGCCCGTGCCGCCCCACCCATGCGTGCCGCCCGCGAAGCCCAGCGCCTTACCGTTCTGGTACGCGCTGATCTCGCCGCCGCTCTCGTCCCACGGCGCGTCTGTATAGACTTTGCCTTCGGGCGTCACGGCGATCGCGGTGATATTGATCTGCGTCCACGTGCCCTGGCCATAGCCGTAGGTATTGCCGATCCACGAGGTGGTCACGTTCAGTTGCGGCGCGGCGATGGTCTGAACCGACGACGTGCAGACGAACGCACACAGTGCGGCTAGCGCCAACGGCCTCTTGATGCGGCGACCGGGACTCGATGCGGGCAAGGCAATTCCTCCGTTCGGGTTTACGGCAATCTGTCCGGATCATGCCGTACAACCACGAAGAAAAATCGCCCCGAAAAAAGCGAAAATAATTCAAAAAAATTCAGTGCTATTTCGATGCATCGGCATTCCCTTCTCACCGATATTGCATCGATATCGCGTTGATCTTGCCGGTCAGAAATTCACGTTTCGATCCGTACAGGTCATTCTTTCCTTCTTCCCTTCGGCGCTTCCTCAATAGCGACAATTTCCATCCATGGCGATTTTTATTGCCTATTACATTCCGAATATATTTCGCCGATTTTTGCGAATTTAATTCTTCCTAGAATGATCCGGACTGTCTGAGCCTGCATCCACCGGATACCCGATGACCGTTACGAGCTTCGCAAATCCCTCACCGTCTTCCCATCGCATCGTCCAGCTCGACGGGCTGCGCGCGATCGCCGTGATGGCCGTATTCGCGCAGCATGCGCTGCGCGCGCCGTTATGGATGGGCGTCGATCTTTTCTTCGTGCTGAGCGGCTTTCTGATTACCGGCATCCTGCTCGAACGCAAGGCCCGCGGGCAATCGTATTTCAGCTACTTCTACGCGCGCCGGGCGCGCCGCATCCTGCCGCCCTACGTGCTGCTGCTCGCCGTCTCCTCGGCGCTGTTCGGCTTCGGCTGGGCCCACTACTGGCCCTGGTATGCGTTCTTCGCCACCAATATCGGCGACGCGCTGGGCCAAAGCGGCCACGACAGCCTGAACATCCTCTGGTCGCTCGCGGTGGAAGAGCAGTTCTATATTTTCTGGCCCTTCGTGGTGCTGCTTCTGCCCGAGCGCCTGCTGGCCCTCGTAGCCGCCGCGCTGATCTTGCTGGTGCCCGTCCTGCGCGCCGTGGCGACTCCGTGGTTCGACAGCTACTGGCCGATCTACTACCTCACGCCGTTCCGCATGGATCTGCTCGCGGCCGGCGCACTCCTGGCCGTGCTCGTGCGGCGCGATCGCCACGCGCTCGAACCGTTCAAGCCCGTCGCCGTGGTTTTCTTCTTCGCGGCGCTCGCCACGCTCGCCTGGCTGCATCTGCACTATCCGCGCTTTCGCGCCACCAATACGCCGCTCTCCAACGCGCTGCTTTATAGCGTCTCGCTCGTGCTGTGCACCTCGACCGTCGTGATCGCGCTGCAGGCCAAAGGCCTCGTGCTGCGCATGCTGAGCCATCCCGTGCTGGTGTATATCGGTACGATCAGCTACACGATCTACCTGATCCACCTCACCTTCCTCTATGCGGTGTGGCCGCTCGGTCACGGGCGCTATGCAAGCGCCGCCATTGCGCTCGCCCTCACGCTGGCCTATGCGAGCGCGAGCTGGTTCCTGTTCGAAAAACGCCTCACGCGCGGCCCCCGCACCAAACCCGCCGCCATGCACGACACCCTGGCCGCCGCGCGTGCGTCCGGCCCGCGCCCCTGAATGCCCCCGAACGCGCCATGCATTCCGGCCCTTCGACTTCTCGTCGTTTCACCCAACCAAGGCAGACTCCATGAACGAACAACGTAAAGCCATCATTACCGGCGTGTCCGGCCAGGACGGCGCCTACCTCACGCGTCTGCTGCTCGACAAGGGCTATCGCGTCACCGGCACCTACCGGCGCACGAGTTCGGTGAACTTCTGGCGCATGGGCGAACTCGGCATCCTCGACCACCCCGGGCTCGAACTCGTCGAGCACGATCTCACCGACGCGGGTTCCACCCTGCGCCTGCTCGAGCGTACCCATGCACACGAGGTCTACAACCTCGCGGCGCAAAGCTTCGTGGGCGTCTCGTTCGACCAGCCCGTCACGACCGCCGAAGTCACCGGCATCGGCGCACTCAATCTGCTCGAGGCGATTCGCGTGGTGAATCCGCGCATGCGCTTCTACCAGGCCTCCACCTCCGAAATGTTCGGCAAGGTGCGCGCCGTGCCCCAATGCGAAGAGACCGCGTTTTATCCGCGCAGCCCTTACGGCATCGCCAAGCTGTTCGCGCACTGGTCCACCGTGAACTATCGCGAGTCTTACGACATCTTCGCCACGAGCGGCATCCTCTTCAATCACGAATCGCCGCTGCGCGGCCGCGAGTTCGTGACGCGCAAAATTACCGACTCCGTGGCCAAGATCAAGCTCGACAAGCAGTCCGTGCTCGAACTCGGCAATCTCGACGCGAAACGAGACTGGGGCTTCGCCTCCGAGTACGTGGAAGGCATGTGGCGCATGCTCCAGGCCGACCGCCCCGACACCTACGTGCTCGCCACGGGTCGCACGGAAACGGTGCGCGACTTCGTCACGATGGCCTTCTCGGCAGCGGGCTACCAGCTCGAATGGTCGGGCCGCGGCGAACGCGAGACCGGCATCGACATTTCGAACGGCCGCACGCTCGTGCGCGTGAACCCGCGCTTCTACCGCCCGGCCGAAGTGGACCTCCTGATCGGCGACGCCGGCAAGGCCCGCACCGAACTGGGCTGGCAGCCGCAGACCACGCTGGAACAGCTGTGCCAGATGATGGTGGCCGCCGATCTTGCACGCAACGAAACCCATGACACGTTCTGACACCCGCCGCGCGCCCCGCGCGCTGATTACCGGCATGGGCGGCTTCACGGGGCGCTATATGGCTGCACGCCTCGCCGCCGCCGGGTATCGCGTCTGGGGCACGGTGCGCAGCCAGGAGCGCGTGCCGGCCGACACCACGCCCATTGCCGCCGACCTGCTCGACGAACGCGCGCTCGCCGACGCCGTGGAGGCTGTGCAGCCCGAAATCGTCGTGCATCTCGCGGCCGTGGCGAACGTCACGAATGCCGATATTGCCCGCACCTACGTGGTGAACGTGGTCGGCACGCGCAATCTGCTCGATGCCCTTTCGCGCATGACGCAGGCACCGCGCGCCGTCCTCATCGCCAGTAGTGCGAACGTTTATGGCAACGCCACCCAGGGCGTGATCGACGAAAACGTTTCGCCGCAGCCCGCCAACGACTATGCGGTCAGCAAGCTTGCGATGGAGTACGTGGCGAAGCACTGGCTGTCGAAACTGCCCATCGTGATCGCGCGGCCGTTCAACTACACGGGCGTGGGCCAGGACGGCGATTTCCTGCTGCCCAAGATCGTTTCGCACTACGCACGCGGTGCGCGCTCGATCTCGCTCGACAATCTCGACGTGAGCCGCGACTTCTCCGACGTGCGCGACGTGGTCGATGCCTACGCGCGCCTGGTCGAAGCCGTGCCGCGCGGCGAGACTTTCAACGTCTGCTCCGGCAAGGGCTGGACGCTGCACTCGGTGCTCGACACGCTCTCGAAGATCGCCGGCTACGTCATCGACGTGGAGGTCGATCCGCGTTTCGTGCGCGCTAACGAGGTGCGCAAGCTCGTGGGATCGAACGCGAAGCTCGCCGCCGCGATTGGAGACACGGAGCGCGTGCGGCTCGAAGACACGCTGCGCTGGATGTACGAAGACGCGCGCCGCCATCCCCTCTAACGAGCGGTTCCGAAGTCGGTGCCGTGGCGCCGGCTCCAGACCGCCCCTCGTTCAGTGCACGCCGTTCGCAGCGCCAATCGCTTCCGCATACACGGCCGCCACGCGCTTCGCGATCACCGCGTTATCGAAGTGATTGCGCGCGTAGTCGCGACAGGTCTCGGCGTCGGGCAGCTTGATGCGCCCCGATAGCGCGCCGTCGATCCCATCCGCAATCGCCGCCGCCCCCGTGGAAGGCAGCACGAGATCGGGGGAAAGACCGGCCACGGCTTCCGGCAGGCCGCCCACCGGCGTCACCAGCACCGGCGTGCCCGCCGCGAGCGATTCCACCGTGATGAGCCCGAAGCCCTCCAGCGCCACCGTCGGCACCACGCTCAGCGTGGCCGCGCGATAAAGCGAAGGCAGATGCGCGTCGGGCACGAAACCGAGCAGCTTCACGTTGTCGGTGAGACCCGCATCGTCGATGCGTTGCTGCAACTCCGCTTCCAGGCGCCCGCGCCCGGCGATCAGCAGCAGCACATCGGGATGGCGCGAGCGGATCTGTGCGATTGCATCGATCAGGTCCTCCAACCCCATGCGCCGCACGAGGCGCCGCACGGCCAGCACGATGGGGCGCCCTTGCGGCAGTTGCAGCTTCAGGCGCGCCTCCGAAGGCGTGCAAGGCGGATCGAACTGCGCCGTATCCACGCAGCCCGGCACGACCCGCACCCGCTCGGGCGAGATCGCATAACGCTTCGTGAGAATGTCGCCGAATGCGCGCGAGAGCACGATGAGACGCGAAGAGCGCTCGTACACCGACTGCTCCAGATAATGCTTGATGCGCTGGCTAAGCGTTGCCGCGCCTTCGACGAAGCTTTCGTCGGCCCACGGCCCCTGGAAATGCGAGACCTGCGGAATGCCCCGCGTCACGTCGAGCCCCGGAAAGGTGTAGAGCGCGAAGTGCGAGGAAATCACGTCGGGCCGATAGCGCTCGATCTCGCGCCGCAGCGCGTGGCGCGCCGCGATCAGGCGCAGCGGCAGCGCGCGCGACGCGGAGCCGAAACCATGAATCGCCCCGCCGCTATCCTGCGCGACCTTCGGCGAGCCGGCCACCACGCCGCGCACGTGTACGCCGGCGCCGGGCAGCGCGCCCACGAGCGAGTAATACATGCGATCGAGTCCGCCCGCGCGTTCGGGGAACCAGTGCATGCCGATCTGCAACGAATGAATGGATTGAGTCGTCATCGCGTGTGTCCTTGTTCTGCTGGAGTTTTTTTCAGGGAGCTTCTGCGCTCGGCAGTACGGCAGCCGCGAAACCGCGGTCGACCGCTTCCTCGTTCGCATCGCCGGCCAGTTGACGGTAAAGCGCAATGTATTGCGCCGCCATGCGCGCCCAGCCGAACGAGCCGGCCAGTTGCGCCGCGGCTTCGCCCATCGCGCGGCGGCGCGGGGTATCGTCGGCGAGTTGCTGCACGGCGTGCGCCAGCGCGGGCACGTCGTCGGGATCGGCCAGCACGATGCCGCAATCCGGCGTGATAATCTCCGCGCCGCCGGCCGTGCTGGCCGTCACGACCGGCAGGCCCGCCGCCATCGCTTCCAGCAGCGAGAGGCTCATTGCTTCGTAGCGCGAAGGAAAAACGTAGGCATCCACGGAACGCATGAGCTTGGGCATTTCGCGCACGAGGCCGAGAAAGTGCACGCGCGAAGCAATCCCCAGCGACTGCGCGAGCGCCGGATAGGGGCTGCCCGGCAGATAACCCGCCACCGCAAGGTGCACGCGCTCCGGCAGCGACTGCAGGGCATGCAGCACCGTGCCGAGATTCTTGCGCGGTGTGCGCAGGTCGCCCACGAAGAGCAGCAGGAACGCATCGGCCGGCAGCTTGAAGTTCGCGCGGTCGGCGCCGGCTGCTGCGAAAGCACGCGTGTCGACACCGTTGTAGATCACGTCCAGGCGCTCCACCGGATCGCCTCCCGAGGCGCGAATCTCGTCCGCCACCTTGCGGGATACGGCGGCAATCACGCGCGAGCGCCGGTAAGCCCAGCGCTCGAGCACGGCATTCGCACGCGTATAGACGTACTGGTAGGCCGACCACACGCCGCGCGTGAGCCCGAACGGGTAATACTTGCTGCGGGCCCAGCCGCCGTGCACGAAGTGGGCGGTGTTGACGTCCGCATGGGCCCAGGTGATGAAACCGTTCACGTGCAGCACGTCGTACTCGCTTCTGTGTCGACGCAGCCACAGCGCACTTCTGAGCGCGAACACCTGCTGGCGCAGCAGGTTGGTCGGCCATGCGCGCGAGGGCTGCACCGGCACCCACTTCACACGCGGATGCGCAAGCAGCTCGGGCGCGACGTGCGAGGCGATGAGCGTGACGTCGAACCCCTCCTCGAGCGCCGCGCGCGCGATTTCGTGATTGACGCGCCCCTGGCCGTCGTTATGGCGCACGACATGCGTGACGATTGCGATTCTCAATCGGGAACCTCCGTGATGCCGGCCTGGCGGCGCGCCAGATTGCGCCAGTGACCCGCGCTGAGTAGGGAAAAAACGCTGGAAAACAGCAAGAGCCCGCCCGTGCCGACGAGCGAGTTGGTAAAGACGAGCATGGCGAAGATCGACAGCGCGAGACTCAGGCACGCGCAGGCGTAGCGGTCTTCCGGCATGCGCAGCGCAGCGCGCACCGCACGCACCATGAGCCACAGCACGCCGCAGAGGTAAAGCAGCGTGCCGGGCCAGCCGAGCACGAACGGAATATTCATCACGCCACTATCGAAACTGCCGTACTTGCCAAGCTCGCCGTTGTTGCTGGAGAGCTTGGTGGAAGCGCCCGTGGCGCCCAGGCCCTCGCCGGTGACGTCGGTGAACGCCGTCTTCGCGAACTCGGCATAGAACTGGTTACGCGCCTCGTAGCTCTGGTCGTCGCTGAGATTGGTGAGGGTATTGAGGCGCTGCTGCATGCGATCCGCCACCGGGCCGACCATCAGGAGCGGCACGCACACCGCCGCCAGCACGAACGCGCTCGCGACGATGCGAATGCGCACGCGATTGCTGGACTTCATCAGCTGGATCAGCATGGCGATGGCCCAGCCGCCCCAGGTCGAGCGCACGAGCGAGAGCGCGAACGAGAAGAAGCCGAATGCGGCCGCCACCCAGCGCACGCGATGCTTCGCCGCCATCACGAACACCATGGCCCCCATCATCGCGAAGGCGAACGGCCCCGACGAATTCATCGTACTGAATACGCGCACGCCGTACGGTACGGGATCGCCCTGCGAGTTCATGTCCGAGCCGATCATCCACATGGCGTCCCACGGCGGCATCACGAAGAACTGCACGAGGCCATAGGCGCCCATCACGAGCATGCCGTAGATGAAGGTGTTGACGATGGTGTCGCGGCACTCGGGATACTGGCGCGTAAGCACCATGATGTGAAAGCCGATCAGGAGCGGATAAACCCAGTTCGCGAGATCGTATGCCGCCGCAGCCGGCCCGTTCGCCACGACGCCCACCACGAACGCGTAGGCGATGCCGAGGAGCGCGAGCAGCAGCGGCAAGCCGCGGCGCTGCGCGAGCAGCGGGTAGTAGCGCAGGAGCGAGATGCCGCTGATCATCGTGACCGCGAGCGGCGCCACCTGAATAAGGCTCGTGGGCGTGAAGGCGCCCTTGCCGTAGTCGGCCAGACGGCGCACTTCGGGGCTCAGGAACCACAGCCACCACATGAAGCCGATGTAGCGCACCGGGTTCACGAAGTAGAGCCATAAACCGACCGCCACCGAAAGCACGGGAAACGCGAGCGTGAGCACCGTGCCCTGGTGCGCCCCGATCAAGAGCGCCGTAATCAGCCACAGCGCCAGAGGCGGCAGCGTGTCGCGGCCCAGCGCGCGGCGCAGGCCCGAGGCGCGCGGTCCTTGCGCGGGCGCTCCGGAAGATGCGCCCGGCAGTACGCTGGAAACCGTGCCTGGCGTACTCATCGTCACATCCCTCGCGGCAGCTGGCGAGCCGAAGGCGTCCCGCCCGCCGACGCGGCGCGCGCATGGCGAGCCTCGTTCTCCAGCAGCATCTCGCGCGTCAACTGCACGTGCTGCTGCGCGTAATGCTGTGTCGTGAGATCGCGCTCGCGCAATTGGTCGCAGGCTTCGCGCGCCTGAGCGAGCGCGCGCGCCGGCTGCGAAACGAGCGCATTCACCGCTTCGCGCAACTGCTGCGGATCGAACGGCGCGACCCACGAAACGGCCTTCTCGTCGAAGTAGTCGTCGAGCGCGCCCACCTTCGTGGCGATCATCGGCTTGCCGAGCGCCGCGGCTTCGAGCATCACGGTAATACCCGAAGCGTGCGTATTGGGCCGCAGCGGCACGACGATCAGGTCGGCCCACTCGTAGAGCGCGCGCTGCTGCTGGAGGCCGGAAACGCGCACGATCTCCACGTTCGGCGCGCGCGCCGAAGACGGCATGCGCCGCCGCGTGGCGATACGCACCGCGTAGCGCGCGTCGTGGCCGAGCGCCTCGACGAGCGTGGTCCAGTCGCGGTCGCGGTCGTTGCCGATCGCGGCCACGCGCACGGGTTCATGCGGCCGCCACTGCGCAGGCGGGCACAGCGGAAAGTCGTGGGTATTGAGGCCGTAGAGCACCGTGCGCGCGTGGCGCCCGAAATAGCGGCCACACAGTGCGGCGTTTTCACTCGCGAGCGTGGTAAGCAGATCGGCACGTGCCAGCAGGCGGCGATAGAGCGCACGGCGTAATGCGCCGTAGCCCGCCCAGCGGTCGAGCAGCCACACGCTCTGCGCGAGCAAAAGCGGCCGGTCGCCCCCCTTCTTCGCGTGCAGGAGCAACAGCAACGCCACGGCCAGATGCTCCTGCTCCGTATGCGTCCAGATCACGTCCGAGCGCAGCAGCGCCCGGCGGTTGCGCCAGGTGTGGATGAAATCGAAGCCGAGCGTGGCTTTCAATGCGCGGCGCAGGAAGCGCATCGGAGCGCGTTCGTCCGCGTCCTCGGAGTAGTCGAGCGCGAACTCGTCCGACTCGGCGTGATGGTAGCCGTACAGGCAGCCGATATTCTCGCCTTTGCGATAACGGCGCGGATCCGCCCCGTAGAAAAGATGGACGTGGACTTGCATTCTGCTCATTCGGTGTCCTCCGTAAAATTCGTCAGCCGCCGCTTACGCGTGCGTGCGGCGTGCTTCGCGCGCGCCGCCGCGCACCGCGCGCCAGCGGGCCAGCGCGGCGCCCGGTGGCGTGCCGCCCGCAGCGCTCAGCGCCGCCAGCAGCACGCCCGGATAGACGCGCGTGCCGACGAGCGCGTACCACCACCACGCAGTCTCGCGATGCAGTGGCGGCAGATGGCCGCGCAGGATCAGGTGCAGGTTGAACGCCGCGTTGCGCATGGAAGCGAGTGTCTGCGCATTGCGCGGGTCCTCGCCGGGACGCGGCGCCGGGTAGTGATCCACTGCAACGTGCGGGTCGTACACGAGCTTCCAGCCCGCGCGCTTCACGCTCATGCTGAACGCCATGTCGTTATGGGTCTGCGCGCCCGTGCCGCGCAGGCGGCGGTCGAAACGCAGTCCGGCAATCGCGTCGCGCCGGTAGCTCATGTTGGCGCCCTTGAGCAGATCGACTTCGCGCGCGTCGCCCACGCCCAGGTGATGATTGCCGACGATGCGGCCCGAGCGCTGGAGCTTGCCCACCAGTTCCCGCTCGCCGTCCAGCACGCGGCCGTCTTCGTGCACCCAGTCGCGCCCGCCCAGGGCGCCGAGGCGCGCATCGGCCTCGAACGCGGCAGCGATGCGCTCCACCCAGTCCGCGCGCGGCGCGGCGTCGTCGTCGGTGATGGCGACCACGTCGCCCGTCGCGGCTTCGAGTCCGCGGTTGAGCGCGGCCACCTGCCCCGGCTCTTCGACGATCGCCACGTCCACGTTCAGCACGCGCGGCGTGACGTGGTCGGCAAGGCACGCGTGGGTGGCGGCGTCGTCGGCGCGTGCCACCACGACAATCTGCTCGGGTACGCGCGCCTGGCGCAGCAGCGCGGACAGGCAGCGCGCCAGATCGTCGGGGCGCCGGTAAGTGGGCACGAGCACGGTCACTCTCATTGCATGTTCTCCGCGTAGTTCTTTCGCCGGGTTCTTCAGGATCGGATCGATCCGTGCAGACATCAGGCCGGACATCAGGCGCTCAGGTATTCCTGCACGCCCGCATAGCCGTAGCCATAGTTGCCGCGTGCGCGCTGCGGCACGGCATTGAAGATGCCGCCCTGCACGCGCACGCCCGCCGTGCGCAGCCGCTTGAGCGTATCGGCGATCTCCCCTTCCGAATGCACGCCCGAGCGCAGCACGAGGAAGGTCGATCCCGCGTGGCCGCCGATGATGGCCGCATCCGTCACGGCCAGCACCGGGGGCGTATCGATCAGGAGTGCGTCATAGCGTTTCGACAGTCCTTCGATGTACTGATCGAGTCGCGGCGACATCAGCAGCTCGGAAGGATTGGGCGGGCGGCGGCCGCACGAGATGAAATGCAGGTTGTCCACTTCGGTCGCGCGAATCGCTTCGTCCAGCGAAATCTGGCCGGAAAGCAGTTCCGAGAAGCCGTTTTCCTGCGAGCCGCCCAGATAACGCTCCAGCGCGCCGCGCCGCATGTCGCCGTCGATCATCAGCACGCGCTTGCCGGAATGCGCGAGCAGCACGGCCAGATTGGCCGTGAGGAAGCTCTTGCCCACGCCGGGCACCGAACCCGTCAGCATGACCACGCGGTTGCGCGCATCCATCAGGCTGAACTGCAGCGAAGTCCGCAGGCTGCGCAGGCTCTCCACCGTAAGATCCTTCGGGCAGGCATTGGCGAGCACTTCGCGCAGGCGCGTGCCGCCGCGCACGGGACCGCGCTTCTCCAGCGCCAACTGCTCCGCCGAGAGCGGCACGATGCCGTACACGGGCAGATGGAAAGTGCGCTCGATCTGGTCGGCATCCACGATGCCCTTGAACAGATTGCGGCGCATCAGCACGAAACCGGTGCCGACGATCAAACCGAGCAGCGTCGCCGCCGAGATGATGAGCAGCTTCTTCGGCTTCGAGGGCTTGCCCGGGCGCATGGCCGCATCGACGATATGCACGTTGCCGCCCGTGCCCACGCGCTGCACCGAAAGCTCCTGAATGCGGTTGAGCAGCAGCACGTAGATGTCTTCGGCCACCTTGGCATCGCGCTGGAGCTGCACGGCCTTCACTTCGGTCGCGGGCAGATCGCGAAAGCGCGTGTCGTACTTCTGCTGCTCGCCTTCGAGCTGCGCCAGTTGCTGGCGTGCGGCGACGAGAACCGGATGCTGGTCGCCAAAGCGCTGTTCGAGCGAGGCGATCTGCAGCTTCATCGCCGAAATCTGCTGCTCGTACTGCACGCTGCCTTCCAGATAGATTTTCGCTTCGTCGCTGGCGTCGATCGAGCCGGACTTGCTTTGATACGCCGTGAGCGCGGCCTCGGCGTTTTCGAGGTCCGACTTCAGGCGCGGCTGCTCGCTCCTCAGGAAGTCGAGCATCTTGCCCGCGTCGGCCTGCTTGGTTGCCACGTGCTCGCGCAGATAGGACTGCGCGAGCGCATTGGCGATATCGGCGGCGCCTTGCGCATCGGTGTTTTCGAGCGAGATGTCGATTATGCCCGTCTGCTTGCCCTGCTCCTGCACCGTGATCGCGTTCTGGAACGCCGTCACGGCATCCAGATCGTTCATGCGCACCACCGTGAAGCGCGTGCCGGGCCGCGCGACCAGCTTGTTCACCAGCATCGACACGCCGTCGCCCTGGGCGGGCTCGCCCACCGCGCCTTCCAGCAGGCGTTCGCCGCTCGGGCCGGTGAGCGCGTAGCGCCCGTTCGGGAGCGCGGTGAGCGTGAGCTTCTGGCCTTCGAGCGAAGGCGGCACCTCCACCGAATCCACGTCGGCCACCTCGCCGCCCCAGGCGAACGAGGACAGGCCGAGCCAGGGCTTCGCGGGTTCGCCCGGCGTAGCGAGACGGCTGGCGAGGCTGCCCAGCACCGGGATCGTTGCCGGCACAACCGAGAAGTTCAGCTTGAACTGCTTGACGACCGGCTCGATCACGCTGCGGCTCTTGATCATCTCCATCTCGGCGTCGGTGGGCAGCGAGGTGGAGGAGCCGCTGTTGACCGAGGCACCCGTCTGCGTTTGCGTGAGCGCCTGCGACGTGTAGTCGGAGGGCTCGACGCGCACCTGGGTGTCCGCCGAATAGACAGGCTTGGCCACATAGCAGTAGAACACCGCGATGGCCACCACGGCCGCTGCGATGGCGATGAGCCAGCCGATGTCGTCGAGGATGACGCGCAGCAACTGGCCGAGGACCACGTCCTCTTCTTCGGTGCGGGCCGCGGGGGCCGCCTGCTGGGTGAATTGCGTGCTCACGTTACGTTTCCCCATGTCTCGTGTTGCGTCAGTTCAGCCTGAATCCGGAGTGTCGCGCGCGTCATTGCACGATCTCCTTCAGGTAGAAAACGGACTGGATGGTGGGCAGAACCTGCTGCAACAGGCGGTTGAAGGTGGTCGAAGCCGCGGTGCCGACATACACGACGTCCATCGGCTGCAGGTCGAAATGGGAGGACAGCATGATCGCGTCCGGCTTCGTCATGTCGAGGCGGTAAATCTCGGGATGCGTGGGGTTGTCCTTCATGCCGCGCATCACGAACACCTGGCGCGGATTCGCGTCGGTGTCGAGAATGCCGCCCGCCGCCGTGATCGCGTCGGCAATCGTGAAGCTGCCGCGGATGAGGCCCGCCTGGGTCGGCGTCTTCACTTCGCCCATCACGAACACTCTGCTGTCCGAACGATCCGGCACGTAGACCGTGTCGCCGCTTTGCAGCATCACGTCCTGGCTCGTGTCGCCCTGCTGGAGCATGCGGTTCGCGTCGAGCACATAGAGCTTGTGGTCGCGCGTGAGGCGCACGCGGTTGATGTCGGCGTTATCGGTCGCGCCGCCCGAACGCGTGATCGCGTCCGTCAACGTGAGCGGCACGTCGCTCATCGCGAGCGGCCCCGGCGTCTTCACGTCGCCCGCCACCTGCACCTTCTGGCTGCGGTAGGCGAGCACACGCACGTCCACCTGCGGATTCTTCACGTAGGGGCCGAGCCGCGCCGCGATCTGGTCGCGCAGCTGGCTGGGCGTCTTGCCCGCCGCCATCACGCGGCCCACGAACGGGAAATAGATCGTGCCGTCCGAGGCGACGGTCTGCCCATAGGGGTCGGCCTCGCCCGGCAGCGCGTTGGTGTACGGCTGCGTGAGCGTCTGGCCGAGCGTCTGCGTGGTGTTGCCACCCGTCGAGAAGGTCGATCCCTGCGGCGTCGAGAGCTCGGGATGGTCGTACACCGTCACGCCCAGAATGTCCTGCGGCGCGATGTGATAGACGTAGTCGGCGGGGCTCGCGTAACGCGACGGCGGCAGCGGTTGCGGCGGCGCCGACGCAGCGGCCTGCGCCTGCTGCACGATGAGCTGCGCATCGATCACACGCACCGGGTACGGCTGCTGCGTCTGGGTGGACGGCTGCTCCTGCAGGTTCGAGGTGTCGAGATAATTGCCGGGCGCCGTCGCGCACGCCGACACGAAGGCGCAGAGCGCCAGTACACAAGCGAGTTTCATCCTTGGCATATGCGGCTCAACCATCCCTTCACCATTCGATCCATCAATTCGAGACTCTCCAGATACGCACCCTCGTGCAGGCCGTGCGGATCCACAACGTCCGATTTCTCCCAGTTGCCGAGCGCATAGACCTTGCCGCGCGCGGTCGGCACCATGCGCTCGACGGCCAGCACCTGCCGGTATTCCGTGACGAGCACGAGGTCCGCCGCGCGCACGAGCCGGCTCGTGAGCCTTCTTGCGCGATGCGGGCCCACCTCCACGCCGCGCTCGGCGAGCAGGCGCTGCATCACCGGATCCATGTCGTCGCCTTCGCGGGCACGCAGACCCGCCGAGTGGATCGCTCCCTCCCGGGCGAGCGCATGTTTGCCCGCTGCCTGGCGGGCAGCGGCGCGAAACAGCTGCTCCGCCGCCGGCGAACGGCAGACGTTGGCATGACAGACGATCAGCACGTCGTTGACCATGGCACCTCCCTCATTCCTGCTAGCGGCCGCGCTCAGGCCGCACCTGCCGGCACCACCGGCGCCGCCGCTGCCGGCGATCCCGCGCGCGCGGCGATTTCGGCCCGCGCGCGGCTCGACTGCGCAGCGCTCGCTCGGCCCACCGCGTGGTACTCGATACCGAGCTCCTGCAGCGCGGGCGGATCGTAGAGATTGCGGCCGTCGAACACGATCGGGGCCTTGAGACGCGTTTTCAGCGTTTCGAAGTCCGGTGCCTTGAACACCTTCCATTCCGTGACGACCACCACCGCATCGGCGCCGCTCGCGGCCTCCATCGCGTCCGTGACGAAGGTCAGCCGCTCGCGGTGTTCGGGCACGGCGGCGAGATCGAACGCGAGCACGCGCTGCGCCTCCTCGGTCGCCACCGGATCGTAGGCGCGCACGCGGGCTCCGCGCGCAAGCAGTTCGGCGATCAGCGTGCGGCTCGGCGCTTCGCGCATGTCGTCGGTATTCGGCTTGAATGCGAGCCCCCAGACGCCGAAGGTGCGGCCCGTGAGATCGGAGCCGAAGCGCGTGACGATCTTCTGCGCGAGCACGAGCTTTTGCGCCTCGTTGACGGACTCCACCGCGCGCAGGATCTGCAGCGGCTCGCCAAAGTCTTCGGCCGTGCGCATCAGCGCCTTCACGTCCTTCGGGAAGCACGAGCCGCCGTAGCCGCAGCCCGCGTAGAGAAAGTCGTAGCCGATGCGCGGATCGGAGCCCACGCCGCGGCGCACGGCCTCGATGTCGGCGCCCACGCGGTCCGCCAGGTTGGCCAGTTCGTTCATGAACGAAATACGCGTGGCGAGCATGGCGTTCGCCGCGTATTTCGTGAATTCGGCGGAGGGCACGTCCATGTAGAGCGTGCGTTCGTGATTGCGGTTGAACGGCGCGTAGAGACGCTTCATCAGGTCTTTCGCGCGCTCGCCCGGTACGTCGTCGGCGCAGCCCAGCACGATGCGGTCGGGCCGCGCGAAGTCTTCCACCGCCGCGCCTTCCTTGAGGAACTCGGGGTTCGAGACCACCGAAAACATGTGCGTCTCGCCGCGCCGGCGCAGCTCGCCCGCGATGGCGTCGTGCACGAGCGCCGCCGTGCCCACCGGTACCGTCGATTTGTCGACGATCACCTTGAAGCCGCTCATGTGCCGGCCGATGTTGCGCGCGGCCGCGAGCACGTATTGCAGGTCGGCAGAGCCGTCTTCGTCGGGCGGCGTGCCCACCGCGACGAACAGGATGTCGCCGTGCGCCACCGCCGCCGCGACATCGGTGGAAAACGTGAGGCGCCGCGCGCGCCGGTTGCGTTCGATGATCTCCTGCAGGCCCGGCTCGTGAATCGGCACGACGCCTTCG
Source organism: Paraburkholderia sp. J12 (assembly GCF_905220215.1). NCBI lineage: Bacteria > Pseudomonadati > Pseudomonadota > Betaproteobacteria > Burkholderiales > Burkholderiaceae > Paraburkholderia > Paraburkholderia sp. J12. The sequence goes on along the minus strand of NZ_CAJMZC010000004.1, from coordinate 123,102 downwards.
TTGAGCAGGTCGATCTTGCGTGCATCCACGTCGAGGCAAAACACGTCGTTACCGATGTCGGCAAGACACGCGCCCGTGACGAGACCCACATAACCGCTGCCTATGATCGTCAGATTCATGACCACCTCAAAGTGTGATTACCCGTTGTCCTCGCGCGCGGCGCGAGGCGCTTCGCCTCAATAGGCGTTTTGTCCTGCGAAGCCCTTCCACATCGTCATCGCGACGATCTTCAGGTCGAGCGTGAAGCTCCAGTTCTGCATGTAGTGCAGATCGAAGCGCACGCGGTCGCGCATCTTTTCCACGCGGTCGGTTTCGCCGCGAAAGCCGTTGACCTGGGCCCAGCCCGTGATGCCCGGCTTGATGCGATAGCGGTGCATGTAGCCGCGCACGAGGTTCTTGTAGATGTCGTCGTGTTCGAGCGCGTGCGGGCGCGGTCCCACCACCGACATCTCGCCCTTGAGCACGTTGATGAACTGCGGCAGCTCGTCGAGGCTCGTGCGGCGCAGGAAGGCGCCCACGCGCGTCACGCGCGGATCGTTGCGGCGCGCCTGCGTGACCTGCCCCTGCGTTTCCGCATGCGCCTTCATCGAGCGGAACTTGTAGATCTCGAACTCGTTGCCGTCGAGCCCCTTGCGGCGCTGACGAAACATCACGGGACCGCGCGAATCGCACTTCACGGCAATCGCGATCACGGCGAAGAGCGGCGCGAGCGCGGCGAGCACGCAGGCAGCGAACAGGCAGTCGAAGGCGCGCTTGGGCAGCACGCGCAGGTCCGTGATCGGCGAAGCCGCAAGATTGATGGCCGGCACGCCGAGCAGGTCCACCACGGGCTGGTTGAAGAGCGAGAGCGCGCGCACGTCTGGAATGAAGCGGATATTCACGAAGTCGTGGCGCAGCTCCGTCACGATGCGGTGAATCGTGCGTTCCTTCGAGATCGGCAGCGCGAGCCAGAGCTCGCGAATGCCGCGCTCGCGCACCTGCTGGAGCATGGCCTGCAGATTGCGCTCCACCGGCACGCCATCCACGTCGGCCTCGCCATCAGCGTCGCTGTCCTCATCGAACAGCAGTGCCGGGCGGAAGCCGGCATCCGGGCGGCTCTTCATCTGCTCGATGAGAAAGCGGCCATAGCGATGACCGCCCGCCACGGCCACGTCGCGCTGGTTATACCCTTCGCGGCGCAGGCCCTTGAGCACCATGTACACCAGCGCCTTCGAAACGATCAGGAATGCGACCGTCGCCACGGCCCACAAGACGAGCCAGACGCGCGAAAGCGAATCGGCGCGGTGCACGCTGAAGCTGAGCAGGATGCCGGTGGCCTCCACCGCGAGCCACGCGGCGCTCACGCGCGCAAACAGGTCGTAGAGCGACTTGCCGCGCCACGACTGGTAGATGCCGAACGCGGGGAACATCCAGATTGCGAGCAGGCAGTTGAACGCGAGCGCCACGCTCTCCACGTCGCCGAGCGGCGCTAAATGGCCGCGATGCAAGGCGGCCGCCACCAGGGCGCCGACAGCAATGGCGGCAACGTCGATGATTCTGGCAAGAACGCTGAGCATGTCCGGCACCTCGGTTTGAAAAAGTGGATCGCAGCCCCGCACCTGTGCGGTGGCCGTCTCCTCGTCATTCTGGGAATACGGCACCTGGTCCCGCCGGCGCCGCTAAATCGGATCCGAATAAACCCTAATAAAGCGCGATAAAAATTGATTCCGCAAGGCACAAAAGTATCTCGAAATGTTTCGGGTATTCCCGGAGGTTTTTCGTCGAATTTTTTCGGCAAGTTTTGCGCGAACGCGCACTGCACAGCCATTCCCGAGCATGCATTTCCGGCACATTTTTCCGCACTTTGCTTCCTCTGACGCGAATTTCGAAGCGCCAGCAGAGGCTCATCCGGTCATTTTTCCTGGATTTTTTATCGAATGGATGTGCGAATAAAAATTCGACTTTTATTTGAAGAGAATATTTTCCGATTTCTTATTTGCATTCCGGTTTATTACCGATTTTAAGCATGCTACAAATCGCATCACCGAAACCCCCTTTCAGGAGATCGAGATGACGGATACGGGTTCCGCAACAGTGCCGGCGCGTGCGACCGAAGTGCGCGCAGAATCGCGCAGCGCGCTGCAGGTGTGCCCCGTGGTGCTTGCGGGCGGCGCGGGCTCGCGGCTGTGGCCCCTGTCACGCGAGCAATACCCCAAGCAGATGATCAATCTGGTGGGCGAGCATTCGCTGCTCGCGGAAACGGCGATGCGGCTCGACGCCCTCTCCGGGCGCGTGGCGCTCGCCGACCAGTTGCTGATCGTCTGCAATGAAGAGCATCGCTTCACGACGGCCGACCAGGTCCGCCAGGCCGGCAAGCGCGCCCGCCTGATTCTCGAACCCGTAGGGCGCGACACCGCGCCGGCGCTCACGCTGGCCGCGCTGTCGATCGTGGCCGAGCATCAGGACGGCATCCTCGTCGTCATGCCCGCGGACCATGCGCTCGCCGACCTCGACGCATTCCAGGCCGCCGTTGCCGAAGGCGTGCGCCAGGCGGCGGCCGGCCATATCGTCACGATGGGCATCGTGCCCACCCGCCCCGAAGTGGGCTACGGCTACATCCACGTGGGCGAGCCCATCTCTTCCACGGAACCCGGCGGCGCGCGGCGCCTGAATGGCTTCGTCGAAAAACCCTACTTCGAACTTGCACAGCAGTACGTAGCATCGCAGCGCTACTGGTGGAACAGCGGCATCTTCATCATGCGCGCCTCGACGTGGCTCAAGGCCATCCGCCACTTCCAGCCCGCCATCTACGACGCCTGCGCCGCGGCCACCGAACGCGGCACCCAGGACGGCGACTTTTTCCGCGTGGATCGCGAAGCGTTCGCGCACACGCCGTCGAACTCCATCGACTATGCGGTCATGGAGTCGCTCGCGGGCGACCCCTCGGTAGCGCACGGCGTGGTAGTGCCACTCGCGGCGGGCTGGACCGACCTCGGCTCGTGGGACACCGTGTGGCAGGTCTCGCCGAAGGACGACGAAGGCAACGTGGCGCAGGGCCGCGTGATGTTCGAAGGTGCGAGCGACACGTTCGCCCACTCGGACGGACGGCTGATTGCGTGCCTCGGCACGCAGGATCTCGTCGTGGTGGAAACGGCGGACGCCGTGCTGGTGGCCGACCGCTCGCGTGCACAGGACGTGAAAAAAGTCGTGCAGCGCCTGCGCGAAGCACGCGGCAGCGAGGCCGTCACGCACCGCCTCGTGCATCGCCCGTGGGGCCACTACGATTGCGTCGACGGCGGCGAGCGCTTCCAGGTGAAACGCATCGTGGTCGAACCGGGCGCGCGCCTCTCGCTGCAGATGCATCATCATCGCGCCGAGCACTGGGTGGTCGTGCGCGGCACCGCGCTCGTCACGCGCGGCGAGGAACGCTTCATCGTCTCCGAAAACGAGTCGGCCTATATCCCGCTCGGCGTCGCGCACCGGCTGGAAAACCCCGGCAAGATGCCGCTCGAAATCATCGAAGTGCAATCGGGCTCGTATCTCGGCGAGGACGATATCGTGCGCCTCGACGATCAGTACGGGCGACAGTGAGCAACGTGGGAGACGCGCCTGGCTCATCGCCTTGCGCGTCTCCCGCGGTTTTGCTCAATCCGGTTTTCCCCAACGCGTGTTGGTCTTACGACGCGTCGCTCAGCTTGCGCGCGACCCGGCAAGCGGCCTGAAATGCGCTTCGGCAGTACGGCGTTCGCCACTGCATGCCGACGCATTCGCATCGCGGCCATCAGCAGGCGGCAACAGCGCGCCTGAAGCGGAATAGCGCTGCAACGGCGCATGCCGGACGTTGCCCGGCGCCGCGACACTGCCCGGCACGGGACGCGTGACGACGCCACCGGACACACGCGCAGCGCCGTGGTTAGCTTGCGAGACAGGCGCGACGCCCGGCTCGCCATGACACTCATGCTCGATCCAGGAGCGCGCCCAGTCGAAGGCGAAATGCTTGGCGCCATCGCGATCCTGGAACGGCGGCCCGATCAGGCCCGAGCGCTCGAGGCGCTTGCCGTCCTTGTGGATCTCCACCGCCGCGCGATACATGCGGTTGCGCACCGGCTGCACCGTGAGATGCATCACGTAGCCGTGCCACTCGGCCACCTGGACCGACTGCGCGGACTGCGGCGCACCGCCGCCGTCCCGGCCCGGTACGCGGCGCGCGGCCGCCGGACTCTCGTCGCGCGGCCCCGCTAACGTTTGCGCGGCAGCGTTGGCAGAAGATGCGGAAGCCTGTGTGCGTGCGCGCACGGCATGCGCGCGTTCCGTCCTGCCCGGATCGGGAGGATCCGTGCGCGCGAGCTGGCGCGTCATGCTCTCGATGGGATCGGCAAGCACGGCAGCCACCGCACAAGCCGGTGCCTGAGCGGGTGCCTGCCAGGCTTCGGGACTCTTCCAGTAAACCGCCGGCAAGCCATCGTCTTCCACCGCCTCGACAGCGACGGCTTCCATGGCTTGCGCAGCAGCCGGCACACGCGGCACGGCAGGCTCCGGCACGTAGACGAAGTTGCGCCCCACCACACTGAGGCGCTTGACGATCTCGATCAGCGTGCCGTTCATGTGCCATTCGTCGAAACGGCGACGGCACGTGGGACCGGACGGATATCGCGCGGGCAGGCGCGACCACGATTCGCCTGTGCTCAAGATCCACAGGACGGCATTGGCCACCACCCTCGGCTCGGCGCGGGGGCGGCCGCGACGATTGAGCCTGATGGGCGGTTCATCGGCCACGAGCGTAGACACCAACGTCCATTCGTCATCGCTCAGTTCTTCGAAATTCATGCTGTTCTCCACGCAGCCGGACCGGGGCTGCAGTGACTGAGTCTTTCACTCGCGGATCGTGGTTGTCCGCGTTGGAATACCCGGTTGCACCATATGCTTATCTACCTGGTTCATTTGCGCTCATCGCTGCACTCGGGCTGTGCAGATGTTCACGTTATTGACGCAAAGAACGTGGTCTCACTCGTGCATGGGAGAATTTGTGCAGGAAGCATACCACCTGAAACCAGCCACGAGGAGGGTCGTAATAAGTGTTACGGTTAGAAACAAAGTCGCGCGCCGGACGGCGTGAATATTGTCGAAAAACCCGTGTAAGCGCGTGATTTCTTGCTTCAGCGTCATTCGTGACCCGTCTCGTGCGGTATGCGAGTGGCATGCCCCGTATGCCCTTCGCGATGCCTGCGCACAGCACATTTTTCTCATCTGATGTTGTGCATGCAACAAATGACACGATGATGACCACGCCGGGCGCCGGGTTGCACCTTGCATATTCCGGCCATGTTCACGCGGCGCGCATGCGAATCCCTCTATAGTGCTGAGGCGTCCTGTCACTCTGGAGGAAGAGGTATGCAAGCATCTGTCCCTCGCGTCGCTGCCGCCGTGGCCATCGCTCTCGTTCTGCCCTGGAGCGCCGCCTATGCGCAGCTCGGCAACCTGCTGAACCAGGGCGGCGGCAGCTCGGGTTCGGCCGGCAATGCACTCGGCAACCTGGGTGGACTCGGCGGTGCGGTGCCGGGCGCCTCGCTCAGTTCGAACAGCCTCGGCAATGTCACAGGACTGCTCCAGTATTGCATCAAGAACAACTACCTCAGCGGATCCAGCGCGGGCGGCGTGAAAGACTCGCTGCTCAGCAAGCTGCCCGGCGGCGAGAACACCACCGATAGCGGCTACACGCAGGGCAGCAACGGTATTCTCAGCGCAAGCAACGGCTCGCAGGTGGATCTCTCCGGCGGCGGCCTCAAGGAAGCGGCCACGCGCCAGGTGTGCGACAAGATACTGAGCCAGGCGAAGTCGATGCTGTAATCGACGAAGTCAAAGCCGCCCGCCAGCGCGGGCGGCATGTGGCGCAGCGCGCATTGCCGCGCAATTTTTGTGCCGCGCCCCTTGAACATGAACGGCGTTCGGGTGTCGAATGGGTTATCCGGGTGTTGCAGTCGTTACCACCATGTTTGCGCGCCGCCCCTTCGTCATCGGGTTTCTGGTCCGGCTCTTCGCGGGCCTCGCTGCCCTCCTCGCGCCGCTGTTCGCACATGCGGACGCTCACGACGAGCAGTTCGACTGCCGCTCGAATCCCCATACCTTCATTTCGTCGCTAATCGACGAAAAGTCGATCGATCCGCAACCCAGCCGGGTCGAAGCCAATTCGGTCAACGCGTTTCGCCCGGTACACGGCAATCAGCTCAGCGCGTTCGGTTTTCCCATCTATGTCGTGATCGGCTACGAGCGCGACGACACGCTGTTTCACCACGGCTCGGGAAAAGAGATCGAAGCGCCGCTGTACGGCGTGGTGGTATCGGCGCCCGCGGACTCGGTGCGCCTGCGCCTTTCCGAAGGCAATAGCGGCGCGACGGTGAAAACCGTCGTGCCGTTATTGCTGACCGCCATCGTCTGCGGCGGCTAGCGGCCGATTGAAGTCAGCCGGCGGCCATGGCGCTTTTCAGGGCGCGAAAAAGGCCAGCGCGCCCAGCACCACGCCAACCACGGCAATGCCGATGGAAGCATAGAGCAGCCAGCGGCGCCGCGTGAGCAGCGTAATGGCCGTGAGCGCGATCGAAATCTGGATCGCCGTGGTGGCCTGCGCCCAGCGGTGATGGCCGTGCATGAGCGCCTCGCTGCGCGCGTCGTCCTGCGCCACGGCCTTTTCCAGCGCCTCGGCGTTGGCGCGGATCGGCTCCTTCTGCTGGCGATATTTATCGACGTCGGCGGCGAAGCGGCTACGCGCTTCGGGGTTGTTCGCCGATAACGCCGCGCCCAGTTCCGCGAGATTTTCCTTCTCGCCCTTCGCCTGATAGTACGCCCACTGATTCGCGGCCTCCGTCTTGCGGATGGCCGCCTCGTTCTTGTAATAGAGCGCGAGATTTTCGCTCGTGCCGCTCTGGTAGGCAAAGATCGCGCCGACCGACGCGAGGATCGCCGTCATCACCGCCATGCGGCTCGCGAACGAATCGCCGTCGCCATGCCCACCGTGGCCTGCATGCTCGACCGCATGATCGTGCGGCCCGTGCACTTCGTACTCTTCAGACATCCCAGAACTCTCCGATAACACCCGATCAGGCGCGCGCCTTCCGGGCGCGCTCCCTTCTTTCGGGAGCGTCAATTATCGTGAGCGCAGCCGGCTTGTCCAGTAGGCAATATGCATCGACGCAGCGCGAAATACCGCGGTTATGAAACAGAAAGCGAATCGTATGATTTAACGCATGAGGCAGGCGGTCCGAAACGAAAACGGCCCGCGAGACTGCCGAGCCTGAACAGCCGGCGGGCTTTTCCTTTCGGAAACTCGCGGCACGACGCTGCGACTGTTCACAGAAAATCGCCGCAACTGTACATGGCCAGACCGGGCGCGCGAGACAACACTGCACGATTCCCTTCTTGCCCGCGCACACTGCCCGGGCTGCATCAACCCCGTCTGCAAGGTATGCCATGAACGACACCACGCTTCGCCCCACGCCCGTCGACACAGAACGCCACCTCACGGTTGCAGCGGCGGCGGCCTGGGCCGCGTCCGGGTCCGGGTCCGCCACGGCAGTGCCCTGCCCCGCAGTCGAAGCGCTCGACGGCATCCTGCCCGACGAGCCGCTCCTCATGATGGGCGCCGGCCCCGTGCCGATTCCGGCGGCGGTGGCCAAGGCCAACTCGGTGGTGATCAACCACCTGGGCGACACCATGGCGCGCGTGATCCACCAGGTGAAGGCCATGGCGCGCTATGTGTTCCAGACGCGCTCGAACTGGGTGCTGGGCGTGGCGGGCCCGGGCTCGGCCGCCATGGAAATGGCCGTCTCGAACCTCGCATGGCCTGGCACGCGCGTGCTCTCCATCGTGAATGGCTTCTTCAGCCATCGCATGGCGGAAATGGCGCGGCGCGTGGGCGCCGACGTCGAAACGCTCGAAATTCCCGACCGCGAAATCGCCTCGCTCGAAGCCGTGGCCGAAGCCATCGCGCGCACGCGGCCCGCGATCGTCACGATCGTGCACGGCGAAACGTCGAACACGGTGTGGAACCGCCAGTTGCAGGAGATCGTGCAGATCGCCAGGGCGGCGGGCGCGCTTGTCGTGGTGGATGCGGTGTGCACGCTGAGCACGATGCCGCTCGACATGGACGCATGGGGCATCGACGTGGTCATCACGGGCGGCCAGAAAGGACTGTCGTCGATCCCGGGGGTTTCGCTGATCGCGTTCTCGGACGCAGCCTGGGCACGCGTGCGCGAGCGCACCGCCCCGAACACGCACTGGTGCCTCGACGCCACCCTCGCCGAAAACTTCTGGCACAAGGCGGGCTACCACTACACCGCGCCGGTTTCGGGCGTGCTCGCGCTGCACGAGGCGCTGCGGCTCGTCTGCATGGAAACGCTGGAAAAACGCTTCGCGCGCCATCAGCGCTGCTCGCTCGCGCTTCAGAGCGGCGTGGCCGCGCTCGGCCTCGCGCTCTATACCCCCGAAGACTGCCGCCTGAATTCCGTGGTGGGCATCGGGCTGCCGGACGGGATCACGCCGCGCGCCGTATGCGATCACATTTCGCAGCAGTATCAGGTGGAGATCGCCGGATCATTCGGTCTGCCTATCGTTCGCATCGGCCAGATGGGCGAACAGTGCCGCGAGCACAACCTGTTTCGCACCGTGCACGCGCTCGGCCGCACGATCCGCGATCTCGGCGGCAAGGTCGATCTGCCCGCGGGCGTGGCCGCGCTCGAAGAATCGCTCTCGGCAGCCGTGCGCGAGACGCGCCGCGGCTAGCGCGTTGTACGGGCCTCGCGCGCGGCGTCCGCAAGGAGAACGGGCTTAACGTGTTTACGCCCGTCGCGCGCGAATGCAGAGGAAAGCCGGCGCCAGTTCGAGTTCGGTATGCAGCGCCGGGGCCACCGCTTTCATTTCCGGCGCGGGCCGAGGCTCCACCAGCCGGTCCAGGACCCAGCCCGCCGCGCTCAGGCCATTGACGATATCCGCAAGCGGGCGCCGGAACGCCTCGATATACGGCTTCGGCTCGCCGAAGCCGCCCCAGTGCAGGCCGAAGCGCGTCGTCTCGAAGTAGCTGCGCTCGCCGCGCGTGCGCGTGTCGATCCAGTCGCGCATGGGGTGCGCCATCGAAAAGACCAGTTGCGCGCCGGGTTTCGCCACGCGGTGAAACTCCGCGAACACGGGCTCCAGCGTCTCCACATAATCAAGCGCGAGCGAACACACGATGCGCTCGAACGTGCCATCGGCAAGCCAGTCGAGCGGCCGCCCCAGGTCGCCCAGCACCACGTCCACGGGCAACCCCTCGCAATGCGCCTTCGCCAGCTCGATCATGGCCGGCGTCACGTCGAACCCCTGCACGCGCGCGCCCGCGCGGGCCAGCTTCGCGCTCAGGATGCCCGGACCGCAACCGGCGTCGAGAACGGTCAGCCCCGCCACCTCGCCGAGCAGCGCCGCCGTAGCGGGGCGCTCGTAGAGCGCGTTGTGCGGCTTTTCGGGCACGCGTTGCGCATAACGGTCGGCGAACTGCGTGTAGTTCGCGCGGCCGGGGAGTTCGTTCGGATCGGCGGGAGGCGTCGTTTTTTCGGAGGACATCGGCTGGGCAAACGGAGTGAGAAAAACGCCATTGTCCCGCGTTTCCGGGGCTTTGCTCCAGTCCGCACCCGCCCGGGTACCTGCCGGCGAGCGTCGCATCCTGCGCGCGCTCCGGGTATCATCGCCCTCCTGCGCCCGGCATAAACCGCCATCCCATTCTCACCGACCCAGACCGACGATGTCCCATTCCTCCTTCGACGCCGTGCTCTTCGACTGCGACGGCGTGCTCGTCGATTCCGAACGCATCACCCACCAGGTACTGGTGCAGTTGCTGGGCGAACTGGGCTGGACGCTGGCCGTGGACGAAGCCATGCAGATCTTCGTGGGCAAGATGGTGATCGACGAGGCCGCGCGCATCAAGGCTCACACGGGCTACACCATCGACGAAGCCTGGCTGGCCGGCTTCCGTGCGCGCCGCAACGAAGCGCTGGAGCGCGACCTGGTGGAAATCCCGGGGGCTCCCGCGGCCGTGCGTGCGGTCCATGCGGCCTTCGGCGGGCGCATTGCGGTCGCCTCGGGCGCCGACCGCCGCAAGGTGGAATTGCAGCTGCGCAAGGTGAAGCTCTTCGACTGCTTCGACGGGCGCATTTTCAGCGGCCACGAAACGCCGCGCAGCAAGCCGCATCCCGACGTCTATCTGGCCGCCGCAGCCGGGCTGAACGCCGCCCCCGCGCGCTGCGCCGTGATCGAGGACACCGTGACGGGCGCCCGCGCCGGTCTCGCCGCCGGCGCGACGGTATTCGGTTACAGTCCGCCTGCACCGGGCCACAGCAGCGCGCAAGCGCTGCGGGAAGCCGGCGTGGCCCGCGTTTTCACCGACATGGCGGAGCTGCCGGGCCTGCTCGCAAGCTGGCGCCCTCCCACCGCGTAGCCTTTGGGCGACCTTAACAATCGGACACCTTGATGCCGCGAAAGTCGCGCAAATCCGACACGCCGCTCACTTCCGTAGCACCGTTCTGGCGACTCGATTACCATCGCGTGATGGCGTCGTTAGCCGGAAAAGATAGTTTGCTACCAAATCGCATTCAGCTATCATCCCGCCGATGTCGAATCTTCATACCTTACGTCTGGCCGTCAGCAGCACGCTCGTCGTGGCCGCGCGCAAATGGCGGCGCACGAGCGACAGCGTGCTCAGCACGTACAACGTCTCCGAAGCCTGCTCCACGCCGCTCCTGATCGCGGGGCGCCTGGGCGAGGCCGTGCGCCAGGTCACGCTCGCCGAGCACGTGGGCATAGAAGGGCCCTCGCTCGTGCGCCTGCTCGACCAGCTCTGCGCCGCGGGCCTCGTGCGCCGCGACGAAGACCCCGACGACCGCCGCGCCAAGACCATCACGCTCACGGATGCCGGCCACGCCGTCACCGAAAAAATGGAAGAGGATCTGCGTGCGCTGCGGGGCCGCGTGCTCAAGGGCGTGACGCGCGCCGACCTCGAAGCGACGCTGCGCGTCCTCAATGCGTTCAACGCGTCCGAAGCGGCCGAGGCCGCCGACGCCACCCATCGCGAATGAACGGCGTCATGACCTACCCCACCGTGCGCGACTGGCTCTTCTCGGTCAAGACCTTCGCGGCCGCGATGCTGGCGCTGTATCTCGCGCTCTACTTCGAACTGCCGCGCCCCTACTGGGCGATGGCAACGGTCTATATCGTCTCGAATCCGTTCGTCGGCGCGACCCGCTCGAAGGCGCTCTATCGCGCGCTCGGCACGGCGCTGGGCGCGTTCGCCGCGATCGTGCTCGTGCCGCCGTTCGTGGAAATGCCGTACATCTTCAGCGTGATCGTCGCGCTGTGGACCGGCACGCTGCTGTTCTTCGCGATCTCCGACCGCACGGCGCGCAGCTACGTGTTCATGCTCGCGGGCTACACGATGCCGCTCATCGCGCTGCCCACCGTGACCGATCCCACCACTATCTTCGACGTGGCGATCACGCGAACCGAAGAGATCACGCTCGGCATCGTCTGCGCGAGCGTGGTGGGCAGCGTCATTCTGCCCAGCCGCCTTGCGCCCACGCTCATCGAACGCGCGGATACCTGGTTTCGCGACGCCGCGTTCTACGGCCGCGAAACGCTCTCGGGCCACCTCGCGGGCACGGCGATTTCGGCCTGCCGCCAGCGCCTCGCGATCACGGTCAACGGCCTCGAGTTCCTGCTGAGCCAGCTGAGCTACGACCACACGCACCCGGAAATCCTCTCGCGCGCCGAGTCGCTGCGCGGCCGCATGCAGCTCTTCCTGCCGATGATGTCGGCGCTCGCCGATCCGCTCGTCGCACTGCTGCGCCTCAATTCGCGGCCCGAAGGGCTCGACGCGCTGCTCGCCGACGCCGCCAAATGGTTCGACTCGCCGTTGCCCACGCGAGTCTCCGAGATGCAAGGCGAAGCCGGCGCCGGCGACCCCGCGGCCGAGGCGCTGCGCGCGCGCCTGGCAGCCCTGCAGCCCTCGCGCGAAGCGCTCGCCAGCTGGGAAGGCGCGGTGCTCTCGAACGCGCTGTGGCGCCTTGGCCAGGTGATCGACGTCTGGCAGGACTGCAGAACATTGCGCGCGCTGATCGCCTGCGAGGAAGGCAGCTGGCTGCCGCGTTACCGCCACTGGCGGCTGGGGGGCACGGAACGCTTCTTCGACCGCGGCATGATGCTCATTTCCTGTCTCGTGCCGGTGAGCGCGATCGTGGTGGCGAGCGCGCTCTGGATCAGCTCGGGCTGGCACGACGGCGCCGGCGCCGTCTCGCTCGCGGCCGTGGCGTGCAGCTTCTTCGCCGCGCTCGACGAACCCGCGCCCATGGTGTTCCGCTTCTTCGCCGCCACCTGCGCGAGCGTGGTGTTCGCGGGCCTCTATCTCTTCGTGGTGCTGCCGCACGTGCACGACTTCGAGATGCTGGTGATCCTGTTCGCCGGACCGTTCATCCTGATCGGCACGCTGATCCCGCGGCCGGCCTTCAACATGGTGACGATGCTGGTCGCCGTGAACACGGCCACCTTCATCAGCATCCAGAGCGCTTACGAGGCCGACTTCCTCGTCTTCCTGAACAGCAATCTCGCGGGTGTGGCGGGCCTCTTGTTCGCCTTCCTCTGGACGCGCGCCACGCGCCCCTTCGGCGCGGAGCTGGCCGCGCGGCGCCTGTTGCGTTCGAGCTGGTACGACGTGGCGATGAGCGCCTCGTCCGCGCCGCTCGACAACCAGCGCAATCTCGCCTCGCGCATGCTCGACCGCCTGATGCAGCTGCTGCCGCGTCTCGGGGCCTCCGACGAGCATCGCCATCCGTCGATCGAGAGTTTCCGCGACCTGCGCATCGCGCTGAACGCGCTCGATCTGCGCCGCTCGCGCCGCAGGCTCAGCGGCGAGCTGCCCGACGCGATCGACCGCGTGCTGGCCGGCGTCAGCGCCTACTACCAGCGCTGTGCGAACGCGAGCATCCGCGAGCCCGCGCCGCAGGCGCTGCTCGACACCATCGACGACGCGTTCGGCCGCATCGTGTCCCACAACCTCCCGTCCTCGCCCGCCACGCCCGCGCCGGGCAACACACCCGCAGGCGAGGCGCGCCGCGCCCATGCCTCGCAGCGCTGGCTGCGCGACACGCTGCACGCACTCGTGGGCATGCGGCTCTCGCTCTTTCCGAACAACGCGGGGCAAGCGCCCCATACCGCCACCGAGGCCAAGGCATGAGTCCGTCTTTTCGCACTCTCTTCCGGGAACCGCACCATGATCGGTGAAGTCGACATCTTCGGCGTGTTCGTGCCCGCCGTCCTCGTGCTGATGCTGATCGCGTACCTCATCAACGTCGTGATCGGCAAGGTGCTCGTGCGCATCGGTTTCTACCGGCTCGTCTGGCACCGCTCCATTTTCGACCTCGGCATCTACGTGTTCGTGCTCGCCGGCGTCATCATCGTCTCGCACCGCTTCATGCCTTACTGACTAACGTGAAAAAAACCTGGTTCTCCGCAGGACAGATCCTGCTGACGCTCATCGTCGTCGTGGTCGCCGCGCTCGTGCTGTGGCGCATCGTCAACTACTACATGTTCGCGCCGTGGACGCGCGACGGCCATGTGCGCGCCGACGTGATCCAGGTCGCGCCCGACGTGGGCGGCCTCATCACCGGCGTGGAAGTGGTGGACAGCCAGCAGGTCAAGCAGGGCCAGGTGTTGTTCGTGATCGACCAGGCGCGCTATACGCTCGCGCTGCGCCTCGCGCAGGCCACGCTCGAACAGCGTCAGGCGACGCTGGCCCAGGCCAAACGCGAGTACGCGCGCAATCTCGCGCTCGGCAACCTCGTGGCGAGCGAAACGCTCGAAGAAAGCCGCACGCGCGTGGATCAGGACGAAGCCTCGGTCGCCGACGCCCAGGTCCAGGTGGATACCGCGCGCCTGAACCTGCAGCGCACGACCATCGTGAGCCCCGTGGACGGCTACCTGAACGACCGCGCGCCGCGCGTGGGCGAATACGTTTCGGCCGGGCGCGCCGTGCTCTCCGTGGTCGATATGCATTCGTTCCGCGTGGACGGTTACTTCGAGGAAACCAAGCTCTCCGGCATCCATATCGGCGAGCCCGTGGACATCATGGTGATGGGCGAACCGCACGCGCTGCGCGGCCACGTGAAGAGCATTGTCGCCGCGATCGAGGACCGCGACCTCACGCCGAGCCCGAACCTGCTGCCCAACGTGAACCCGGCCTTCAGCTGGGTGCGGCTCGCCCAGCGCATTCCGGTGCGCGTGGCGCTTGACGAAGTGCCCGACGATTTCCGCATGATCGCGGGCCGCACGGCGACCGTTGCCGTGCATACGCCCGAAGACGACAAGAAGGACAAGAAAAAGCCGGCCGCCGCGGGTGCCGGCGCTGCAAGCGGCGCGGTGGCTTCGCAGCCCGCGACGACTGGCAACGCCGCCCCCGCCAGCGCGGCAGGAGCCTCGCAATGAAGCGCCGCAGCCTGTGGCGTGCCTTCGCGCTGGCGCCCATGGCGCTGGCGCTCGGCGCATGCATGAACGTCGGGCCGAACTACAAGCTGCCGGGCAACGCACTCGTGAACGCACCGCTCGCGCAGGGACCGATTGCGGGCACCCAGGGCGCGCCTGTCACGCAAGCCGATGTCCCCGACGACTGGTGGCGCCTCTACGACGACCCCGTGCTGAACGATCTCGTCGAACAAGCGCTGAAGTCGAATACGAGCCTGCGCGTGGCGGCCGCCAATCTCGCGCGCTCGCGCGCAGCCGTCGAGGTGGCGAAAGAACAGGGCGGCTTCTCGGGCGGCGCGAGCGCCGGCTTCCAGCGCGCGCAGGTATCGGGCGAGCAGTATCTGCTATTCGAAAAGATACCTGTCGCCACGCTGGGCGACCTCGGCCTGAACGTTTCGTATGAGATCGACCTGTTCGGCAAGCTGCGGCGCGGCGTCGAAGCGGCGAACGCCGACGACGAAGCCGTGCTCGCCGCCACCGACCTCGCGCGCATCACCGTCGTTGCGGACGTGGTGCAGGCCTACGTGCAATCGTGCTCGGCCGCCGAAGAACTCGCGGTCGCGAGGGAATCGCTGAAGCTGCAACAGGAGCGCCTCGCGCTCACGAAACGGCTGCGCGACGCAGGCCGCGGCAACCAGCCGGACGTGACGAGCGGCCAGACCCAGGCCGCAACGGTGGCGGCCGATATCCCGCGCTTCGAAGGCCAGCGCCGCATCGCGCAGTACCAGCTCGCCATGCTGCTGGCCCGCTCGCCGTCCGACCTGCCGCCCGCAGCGCTCTCGTGCGCGCAGTTGCCGAAGCTCAGTCAGCCGATCCCGGTCGGCGACGGCGCCGCCCTGCTCAAGCGCCGCCCCGACGTGCGCGAAGCCGAGCGGCAACTCGCGGCCGCCACGGCGCGCATCGGCGTGGCGACGGCGGAGCTCTATCCGTCGATCAGCTTCGGCGCGGGCGTGGGTTCGGTCGGGGTAACGGGCGATCTGTTCACGCCGGCAACGAATAGCTGGTCGTTCGGACCACTGATCAACTGGACTTTCCCGGTCAATGGCCAGCGCGCGCGCGTGCAGGAGGCCCAGGCCGCAACGAGCGGCGCGCTCGCCCACTTCGACGGCGTGGTGCTCAACGCGCTGCGCGAAACGCAGACGAGCCTCGCGACCTACGCGGCGGACGACCAGCGCACCGAGGCACTGCGCGCGGCCTACGTTTCCGCGCAGCAATCGGCCGACGAAACGCATCGCCTGTACGCAGCGGGACGCGAATCGTTCCTCTCCGATCTCGACGCCACGCGCACGCTCACGAACGTGCACGCCCAGGTGGCAGCGGCCGAAGGGCAGGTGGCGGTCGATCAGGTGAAGCTGTTCCTCGCGCTGGGCGGCGGCTGGAAGCAAGAGGCTGCCGAGCCACAGGGCAACGGCAACACGAACGCGACCGCCACCGCGAAGTAATCGACTCTAACGCGTGGCCCCGGCGACCGGCGGCATGCGGGCGCTTGCCGGCACCCCCGCCTTCGCCATCGCCCCGCGCACTTCGAACCGCACGGAGTCCGTGACCTGGCCGCGCGCATCGACAAGTTCGAGCACGTGCTTACCCGGCCACGGCAGCCACGCCACACGTGCTGCCGCTCCGAGCGGCTTGCCGTCGAGCCGCCACATAACGCGCGTGGTCGATCCCGTGGCGCGCTCAAACCACACGCGCTGCTGCGCGGGCGGAATGTCGGGATCGACCGCGAAGATGGTGCCGTCCACCGGGCTGCCGATCTGGGCCGGGCCGCGCGCAAGATCGGAGGCATTGGCGGCGAGGCCGACAACCGGCGTGGCCGTGCCCGCCAGGAACCACTCGTTGCGCGCGGGCTCCACCGCATCGGCAAACGTCACGCGCACGCGTTCGACGCCAGGCGGCGGTGCGGGCGCCACGCTCGGCGTACGGCGATGCAGATAACCGACGATCGCGGCCCACACCGGCGCCGCCCCGCTCACGCCGGAGACGTCCCACATCGGCGAGCCGTCCGCATTGCCCACCCACACGCCCACCGTATAACGCGAGGTGTAGCCCACCGTCCAGTTGTCGCGCATGTCCTTGCTCGTGCCGGTTTTCACCGCCGAAAACATGCGCGTGGCGAGCGGGCTGTCGAAGCCGAAGGTGCGCGTGCGCGCGTTGTTGTCGGCGAGCACGTCCGTGACGATGAACGACGCGTCGCGGCTGAAAACGCGCGTGCCGGGCTGCGTCGCCGAAGACGAAGCAGGCGACGCGCCCGCCGGCAGTTCGACGATCGGACTCGCCACCCCGCCGTTGGCGAGCGCGCGATACGCGTTCGTGAGCGAAACGAGCGTCACGTCCGCGCTGCCGAGCGCGAGGCTGTAGCCGTAGTAGTCGCCGGTTTCGGTGAGCGGCAGGCCGAGCGTCTTGAGCGTCTTCGCGAAGCGGTGCGGCGTGACCATCACGAGCGTGCGCACGGCCGGCACGTTCAGCGACGAACCCAGCGCCGTGCGCACGCTCACCCAGCCCTTGAAACCCTTGTCGTAGTTCTGCGGCATGTAGAGGCCGCCGCCCGTGGCAAGATCGAGCGGTGCGTCGTCCAGCAGCGAAGCCGTCGTCACGCGCTTTTCGTCGATCGCCTCGGCGTAAAGAAACGGTTTGAGCGTGGAGCCCGGCTGACGCAGCGAAAGCGCCGCATCCACTTCGCGCGCGCCCGAAAGGCCGCCCGAAGACCCCACCCACGCCAGCACTTCGCCCGTCGCGTTATCCAGCACGATGGCCGCGCCGTCCCTCACGTTGCGCGGATGCGCGGGCTGGTTCAGTTCGATCAACGTGCGGGTGAGCGTATCGCGCACGAAGCGCTGCAGATTCGCATCCAGCGTCGAGCGCACGCGCTGGCCCGCAACAGGATGCGCCGCGCCCGCGATCTGGCGTGCGAAGTGCGGCGCCAACGCGTCGGCGCCGTCGAAGCCGGCATGCTCCCCCGCCGATGCCGGCCGCGCGAAGGCCATCTGCACGAAGCCGTCGAGGTTCGTACAGTCGCCCGCGTCGTTCAGATCGCGCAGGATGCGGCAGGCGCGCGCGGCCACCTTCTGCCAGGGCGCGTTCGGCGCGCGAATCAACGCGGCGGTCACGGCGGCCTCGCGGTCGTCGAGGCCGGAGGGCGCCTTGCCGAAGAGCGTCTGCGAGATCGCGGCGAGGCCCACGGTCTCGCCGCGAAACGGTACGAGATTCAAATAAGCTTCGAGTATCTGGTCCTTGCGCCAGCTACGTTCGAGCCGCAGCGCATCCACGGCCTGCACCGCCTTCTGGCCGAACGAGCGCTGGCCCGAGCGCTTCGGATCGTCGTCGAGCAGGCCCGCCAGTTGCATCGTCACCGTCGATGCACCGCGTGTGCGCGTATTCCACAGGTTCGCCCACGCGGCGGCAGCAGCGCCGCGCCAATCCACGCCGCTATGCTCGTAAAATCGTTTGTCCTCCGAAACGACGATCGCCGCACGCAGCGCAGGCGAAACATCGTCGAGCGCGACCCAGTCGCCGCGCCGCGCCGCATGCTCGATGCGAGTGCGCTGCAGCGGCGTGCCGTCACGCGCGAGCAGAACCCAGTCGGAACTGCGCCATTGCGCGCGGACCTCGTCGTAGGCCGGCAGCGCAGACGCCGTAACGGGCAACAGTGCGGCCCACGCCACGATAGCGACGGCGGCCCAGACTCTCACGCGCGCTTGCATGACCGCTCCGCTCACGGCGCCGGCTTCACGACCACCGGCGCGTTGGGCACGGCACCGAAGATCGCGGGCGCGTAGAGCGCCTCCACGCGCGTGGGCGGCAGGCCGAACGTGCCCACGTTGTTGAGCCGCACCGTGTACTCGATCGACACCTTCCCCTTCGGCAGATAATCGTAATACGCGCGATAGCCATCGAAGCCGCGTTCGATGAAAGCGGGCCACGGTTCGTCCTCACCGTGCTTCTCGCCTTGCGTCGCCACTGCCGAATCGCGTCCGAGCCCGGAGCCCAGGATCGTCGCGCCCGCCGGCACGGGATCGTTGACGACCACCCACGTCATGTCGCTTTGCGCATCGATGTCGAGGTGAACCCGCAGCACGTCGCCGCGCGTATAGACGCCCTTCACGGCCGGCTCGACCGGCGTCACCGTCTTCGTGATGCGATACCCCGCGGCGAACGGCGCTTGCAGCGGCACGGCGGCGAGACTTTCCACGGTCGCCCACGGCTTGCCGGTCCCCTCCTGCGTGAGCGCGAGCGTTCCGCCCTGGTGCTGCGCCGGCCAGCCGAGCAGCACGCCGCGCACCGCAACCGAACGCGTGGCCGCGGTCGCGCCGGAAGCGGCACCCGCGGGCGCAGCGCTCCACGAAACGGAGCGCTGCGTGTCGCCCAGCGCGATCTTCGTCGCACCCGTCACGCCTTCGCGTTCAAAGGCCTGCGAGAAGCGCTCGACGGCAATCGCACCATACGCGTTGGCTGTCGTCGTGTCCCACGCGCCGTTGTTCTGCATGGCGAGGAGGCCTGCCACGAGGCGCGGCATCTCGTCCTTCCATGCGGGGTTATCGACGAACGTGAGCGCGAGCCGTGCCGCATTCACCTGGGTGTTCGTCATGAGCCACCAGAGGTTGTCGCCGTCTGCCGTCGAGAACGTGAGCTGCGTGCCCTGGTAGCTGAGGCGCGCGCGCAGGATCTGTTCGAGCTGGGCGAGCTTCGCGTCGCGATCGGGCACGTCGCGCATGCGCGTGAGGCTCGCGTAATAGTCGATCACCGCCGAAGTGGGCCACTGGTTCGGCGCGATCTCGATCGAGCCGAAGAGCCGCGCGTTCGCGGCGCCGTAGCGCGAGAGCGCGTCGATGGCCGCGAGCTTGCGCAGGTCGAGGTCGCGGCGCGGCGCCCAGGTGTTGCGCTGGAGGCGACCTTCGACGAAGCGCGTGAGGCCGTCCTCCATCTTCGTGCGCAGCGCGTCGCTCAGTGCGAAGTGCGCATCGAGCTTCGAGGCTTCGTCCGTCACGGCGAGCAGATAAGCGGTGAGCGTGGGGCTGCCGCGGCTCGGACTGTCGTCGGAAGGCGGGAAGTAATTGGCAAGGCCGTCGCTATCCAGATAGACCGGCATACGCGCGAGCACCGCCTGCCAGCGCGCCGAGTCGCGCAGGCCCAGCGCCACCGAGGTCTGCTGTTCGAGACAGCCGTACGGATAGCGTTCGAGCCAGCGCGTCACACCCGGCAGGCCATCGGCAAGCTTCGGCTGCAGCGACACCGCAATGCCGCCGCGCACGCGGCCGTCCTTCGTAGCGCTTGCGTTCGCGGGCGGCGCCACCGGCACCGAGAGCGTGCCGTCCAGCTGGGCGAGCGTGGCCTGCTGGACCGTCACCGGCACCGCTGCGCTCACGCGCTGCGTGAGCTTCACCGCGTCGCTCGCGTGCGCGCCGCCCTGCTCCGCCGCGCTCACGTTCCAGACCAGCGCGGGAAGGTCGGCATCGGCCAGGCCGTCGGGCACCGTGGCCGTCCACGCGATCTCGCGCGACGAATCGGGCGCGAGATCCACGGTCTGCGGTGCCAGCGCGAGCGGCGGCACGTTCGGCGTGACCACCACCTTCATCGCACGCGAGGTGGTGTTGCGCAGCGTGAACTGCGCGCGGAACGCGTCGCCTTCGCGCACGAGCGGCGGCAGACCGGAAATCAGTTGGAGGTCCTGAGTACTTTCGATCGTCGCGCTACCCGTACCGAAGCGCTGCGCGCCGCTCGCCGCCACCGCGACGATCCTGAAGCGCGTGAGCGAATCGTTCAGCGGCACGTCCACCTGGGCTTCGCCCTTCGCGTCGAGCGTCACGTTCGGGTTCCAGTACAGCAAGGTGTCGAAGAGCTCGCGCGTGGCGGCATGTCCACCGCCGCCGCCCGCGGGCACCGCCTTGCGGCCGAAGTGGCGGCGGCCCACGATCTCCATCTGCGCCGTCGAGGTTTCCACGCCATAGGCACGTTGCTGGAGCATCGCATCGAGCAGATTCCAGCTGTCGTTCTGCATCAGTTCGAGCAGCGCTTCGTCCACTGCCGCCACGGCGACCTGCGTGCCGGCCGGCACCGGCTGGCCATTGGGCAACTGCACGCGCAGCGCCACGTGTGCCTTGCCGCGCACGGCATAGCGCTTCGCGTCGGGCGTCACCGTCACGTCGAGCCGGTGCGCGGCGGTGCCCACGCGAATCTGCGCGAGCCCGTAGCGGTAGGCGGGCTTCGAGAGATCGACGAGCGGCGTGGGCGGTTCGTACTGGCGCCCCTCGTACCAGAACGCCCGCGCCCATTCGAGCGGCGCCTTCCAGCCCCAGGTAAAGAACGAATACCACGGCACCTCGTGAATGCGCCCGCGCAATGCGAGCACGGACACATACACGTTCGGCCCCCACTGGTCGCTCACCTTGAGCTCGACGGTGGGATCGCGCCCGTCCAGATGCACGACGTGCGTTTCGATGGTGCCCTCGCGCTCCACGGCCACGAGCGCCGTAGCGAAGCGGAACGGCATGCGCACCTGGAAGCGCGCGGTTTCACCCGGTTCGTAGTGGGTCTTTTCGGGCAGCACGTCGATGCGGTCGGTGTTGTCGCTGCCGAACCAAAGTTCGTCTTCGCGCGTGACCCAAACCGAGGTCGTCGCAGTGGAGGCGTGGCCGTCGCCGTCCGTCGCCGTGGCGATGAGATCGATATTGCCCGCCTCGCCGAGCTTCGCTTCGCAGGTGAGGAGCCCGTGGTCGTCGCTCCTGCCGCTGCACAGCACGCCCAGATCGTGCGTTTGCGTGTGGTTGTCGTAGGCATAGAAGCCACCCACCATGCGCTTGCGCGACGTGATGGTGGTACGGAACACGCCGCGCACTTCGAGCTTCACGCCCGCGCGCGGCTTGCCCTGAAGGTCGAGCGCCAATGCCGTGACCGGCACCGTGTCGCCCACCGATACCCAGCGCCCCGACTTGATGCCCCCCACGACGGCAGCGGGCCACAGCGTGGCGCTGCCGCCTATCGTCTGCACCTCGCCGTTGGGGTCCGCGAAGGTCGTTTCGAGCGCGAGACGTTTGGGCGCCGTCACGTCGGGCAGGTTCTTCAGCACGAGCGAGCCCGCGCCATTGCGGTCGAGCGTGAGCGGCTCCTTGTCGGCCACGAGCTTCGCCGTTTCGGCGGCGTCTTGAGGCGTGCCGTCTTCGTTGTCCGCTTCGCCGTCGCCGGTCTTGGCGTTCGTGCTTTCGGGCACGTAGGGCGTGAAGCTGAAGTCGCCGAAATCGTCCGTGAAGGCGGGCGTGTAGTCCTTTACGAGCGCCGAAACCTGCACGGGCAGGTTCGACGCCGCGCCGCCCGAGACGTAGCCGATCTGTACAGAAACCGGCGCTTCCTTCGCCGCCACGAGCGGCGAGGTCTTTTCGTTGCGCACGGCAACGGTGCCCGTGAACACCGGCACGCGGAACGCTTCCACGCGGAAGCTGCCGCTGTCGTAGTTCATGTGGACGGTGTCGTCGCTGTTGTCACCGCTATCGTCGCTCTGTGCACCCGGGTCGCCGTCATCGAGCGAAACGTCGTATTCGCCCAGCTTGGCTTCCGCAGGAATCCTGAACGTGGAGACAGCCGTGTGATCGGCGGACCAGGTGAGCGGCAGATGGTAGGTCTGCCCGCTCCCCGTATGGCGGATCGTCACGCGCCTCGGATACGAGTCGGGAAACGACAGGCCATGCATGTTTTGCGCACGGATGAAGTGCTTCATCGACACCGTCTCCCCCGCACGGAAGAGCGGCCGGTCGAACACGGTATGCGCGATCACGGTGGGCGTGACGCTTGTATCGGTCGGCACGTCGAAGCGCCACGCTTCGATCCCGCGGTTCCAGTCCGACTGCACGAACGCCATGTCGGGGCCGGTCTTCGGATCGTCGATGCGCGCCGAAACGAAGAACCCGCTATAGCTGTTTTCGCCGCATGGATGCCGACTCGCGAGCGGACCGTCGATGGTCATCAGGCCATGCGCGTCGGTCTTGCCCACGGCCACCTGTTCGCCGTTGCAGTCTGAAACGCGCACGTCGGCGCCCGGCACCGGCTCGCCCTTGTCGAGCGTCGTCACCCACACCAGGCTGTTTTCGCGGCCCTGCTTGAAATGCACGCCCAGGTTGGTGATGAGCACCGCCGTGCGCACGTACATCGGCACCGACTTGCCAAGCAGCGAAGCACCGAGCGAAGGCGATGCCAGTTCGATCACATAGAAACCCGGCTTCTGCACCGGTATGCCCACCACTTCGAATGGCCGCAGCGCCTTCGGATCGGCCTTGGGCAAGGCAAGAGTCTGTACGCCCGGCTGGCCGGCGAGCAGCGAGAGCGAACGCACGTCGATCATGCGTTCTTTCCGGCTGTTGTCCGTGTTCGCATCCGCATCGGAGTTTGCGTCGCCGCCATCGCTGTCACTCGCCACCGGCTGCACGACAACCGGCGATTTCGAGCGTGCGAGCAACCCCGGCATCTGCTTTTCGATGGACGATTCGCTCATGCCATAGGTGTCGAACTGCTCCACCAGGCGCATCCAGCGCCGCATGTCCGTATCCGAATCCAGGGAGAGCTTCGAGAAGCGCGCCTCGCCCGCGTTGAGCCCCCGGATGTGCAGATCGGCTTCGACGTTGCGCAGCGTGACCGGCACGATCGGCGGCATGCCCGGTTCGGCGTAGCGTTCGATGATGCCGAAAGTGGACGACGAGAACTTCGCGAGCGGCGGCATGGGCGCCGTGGCCATCTGCAACGGGAACAGATCGGCGTTCGCGAGCGGCCGGCCGCTCGAATCCTTGAGCCCCGCGGGCGCGAGCACCGTGAGCATCGCGTGGTCGGGCAGCGGCGCGGCGAATTCGATCGTCCTCACTTCGTTGTCCGTGGTATCGCCTATGTCGTCCTTCTCCGCGGACGGCGCGATCTCGCCGTTGGGGCCGCGAATCCGGAAGCGCTGGGCGTCGGTGCGCGCGACGTCCGCGCTCAGCTCTACGCGCAGCGGCAGAAGCGGCGAGCACGGCGCCTTCGCGTTCTCGCGCTGGCAGCTCACCTTCGCCGTGAACGGCTCGCGCACCGTATAGTCGAACCGGGTCTCGGCATCGTTCGGCGTGCCGTTCGGACCCATCACGCCCTTGCCATAGACCAGCTGCATTTTCGCGCTCGAAGGCAGCGTCTGCTGGCACGCGATCGTGAGCACGCGCGCACTGTCTTTCTGGAGCTGGAAGTGCTTGAGGAGCGTCGCGCGCGTGGCGGCATCGACGTTGCGCACCGGGATGCGGTTGCCGAGCCCCTCCGACTCGCACCAGACGTGCTCGTGCACCGATGCGTCGGTGGCCGGACCGTTGAGCGTGAGGACGAACACCTGGTTCTCTTCGATCTCGCCGGCGTAGGGCGCGCGGTCCACGGGGAACGGGCCGCCGGTCGAAAACGCATAGCGCCGCGCGCCCGTCACCGCGTTGCCCGCCACCGACTTCAGCGCGTCGTTGAGCGCGATGGTGCACCGCATGTCGGGAGGCAGCGTATCCTTGAAATTCCACTTCCAGGTCTTCTCGTCGACCCATTGGCTCTGACCCTGGCTCTGACTCGCGCCTGCGGCAGTGCCGGTGCACGTGACGTGTGCGGGAGCCGCTGCATCCGCGGCGCCGAAGGCCACCATCGGCTCGTCGAACTTGATCACCACCTCGCGCACCTGCGCGACCGTCCCCTGGGGCGATACGCTCAGCGTGCGCGCGGCATCCGCACGCCAGCCGAAGAGCGCCGAAGCGCCCACCATGACGGCTAACGCCGCCATCCACCACCCGATCTTTTTCGCCCTGTGGGTTTGCATCGCCCGTCCCTGTTCTCACGTCTCTTTCGCGTACGTTACCGGCGGCCTGCCGCGCGGCGTGGGCAGCATGGTAGCGCGCAGCCCCAGCGGACGCGCCGAATGTGCGCGGCGCAGATGCGCGAGATCAAACCACGCCGGCCGCCGGCGCCGACGCACCGGGTGCGAGCGGCATGTCGAGCAGGATGCGCGTCGCGCCCGGCGTCGATTCCACCACGAGCACGCCGCCCAGCCGCGCCGCGCGCGCCCGCATGCTGCGCATGCCTGCGCCGCCATGCGAGGGTTCGGCGGAATCGAAGCCGATGCCGTTGTCCGTTACGGCGAGCCAGAGCGTGTCGCCATGGCGGCGCAGCTCCACGCTTGCCTGGGATGCCTGACTATGCTTGAGCACATTCGTGAGCGCCTCCTGCACGATACGCAGCAAGTCGAGGCCGCGCGCACCGGGTAGACGCAAGCCTTCGATACCGTCGAGCGTCCAGTGGCAGGCCACACGCTGGCGCTCGAAGAGCCGCATGAGCCGGTGCCGCAGCGATCCGAACTGCCCCGCCAGCGCATATTCGCCGAGCTCCTGGCTCGAAGCCGCATCGATGATGATGCGCAGGTCGTCGCGCAACTCCTTGAGAATCGCGAGCGCGCGCCCTTCCGGCAGCGTGCCGGGCGCGTATTCGTGCTCCGCAATGGCGCTCACGATCGTGCCGCCCAGGCCGTCGTGCAGATCGTGCGCGAGCCGCACGCGCTCCGCGAGCCGCGCGTTCGCCACTTCCAGTTCGTGCTGGCGTGTGAGCGTCTGTCCGAGCTCCGCGCGTGCGGCCGCGATGCCGAGATTGAGGTCGTCGTTGAAGCGCTCCACGCGGCGCAGCGTGACGACGAAACGCCATGCGAGCATCAGCGCCATCGCGATCATCTGCAACTGAGCGGTCAGTGCCCCGTAGTAGAAGTTGTCGTCGAGCACGCCGACGAACGTGAGCAGATCGTGCACACCCGCCGCGAAGAAAACCGCCACGCTCACGGCCACGATGCGCTGGTCGGTCCGCCCGCGCCGCGCGGCAAACCACACGAACGCGCCCGAGGTCACGAAGAAGTTGCAGGCCTGCGCGATCGTGAGGACGTTGCGCGTCTCGGCGATGAGCCGCACCGGCACCGCGAGCATGACGAGCGCGCCCACGAGCACCGCGGCCCACAGCATCGGTTCGTAACGCGGCAGACGGCGCTCGGCGTAGCGCAGGATGAACATCGTGTAGGCCGCGCTATAGACGATCAGCGCGATCGAATTCGCGCGTTCCCAGCCGTCCGTGTCCGCGAACGGCCAGGGTGTGGTCACCACCTGGTTGAGCGCCACCCAGCACCATGCGAGCGTCATCAGGCCGAACCAGCCGTAGGCCGCCTCGTCGCGGCGCATGAACCAGAGCGCGAAGAAAAAGCAGCCGAGCGTGGCCGAAACGGCGAGGCTGAACATCTGCAAATCGAGCCGCACGAGACGCGCGCTCGCGTGGGAAGCGGCGAGCGCGGCGGGCTCGCCCGCCACCACGCCGCCTAGACCCGGCTGATAGCGCGCCAGCCCCGAGACCCGCACGAGCAGCGTGTTTTCGCCTGGATGGACGAGCGGCGCCGGCAGCAGTCGGTAGCGCGGCGTGTTCCAGGCGCGCGTGAGCGGCTCCACCAGCGAGGCGTCGCGCTCGAGCAGCGTGCCGTTCAAATAGACGGCGCCCGCCATGTTCAGATAATCGATCGCGACAGCCAGCGGCGGCGCGTTCGCCGGCGCCTGCCACACGAGGCGATACCAGACCACGCCGTCGAAGTCCGGCCAGCGCGTGGCCCAGCTATCGGGCAGCCGCACCGGCACCCAGCCGGCAACCGGCGGCGCCTGGGCGCTCCAGTCGCTGCGTGCGGCTTCGATGCGGGAAAAAACGGGGGTGAACGCGGGATTAAAGGAAACGCGGGAGGACGTCGATGAAGCGGGGGCTGTGCCTGAAAAAACTGCCTGCGCATACAGGCCGCAGAAGCAGCAGATCAGGGCAACCAGCCATGCGTGCGCGCCTCGAAAACGGCTTGCGTGCGCGAGTTCACGGCCAGCTTCTTGTAGATGTTCTTGATGTGGCATTCGACCGTTAGCCTCGACAAGGACAGCACCTCCGATATCTCGCGGTTGGTCAGCCCCTTCCCCACCAGCCCGAGAATCTCGATCTCCCGCGGACTGAGCGACGAAGCGAGCGGCGCGGCCGGCGCCCCGCCGCCGGTCCTCGCCGCCTGACCCGCTCCGGCGAGATCGAGAATGCGCCTCGCCACGAACGGATCGATCGGCGCGCCGCCACGCAGCGCGCTGCGAATCGACAAGGCGATTTCGATATCGTCGCGTTCCTTGAGGAGATACCCCGTCGCCCCGGCCTGCAGTGCCGTGACGATGATCTGCTCCGTACTCCAGGCCGAGATTACCAGAATCGGCAGCGCCGGATCCCTCCGGGAAAGCTCGCGGATCAGGTCGATGCCGTTGCCGTCCGGCAAGCCGACATCGGCGAGCACCATGGCGAACGGCTGCTCGGCGAGCAGGCTGCGCGCCTCGGCGAGGTTGCCGGCGAACTGCATGGCTTCGGCCTGGTAGCCGAGCCCGGTGAGGATGGCGCACAGGCGCCGCTGCGTCAGCGCTTCGTCTTCGACGATCAGCAGCGGGCCGGGCAGTACGGATTCGGGCGGGTCGGGCAGCGCTTGAGTCATGTGTCCAGGGAGCCGGGCGATGGCGCTAGCTTCGCACAATTGCGCAGGCCGCGCGGCCTTTTGCCGGTGGATTACCTGATTCCAGGTATTGCCGCCCCTGCGGCCAGCGGGTCAAATGGTCCGACAATCCAGAAAGCATGGGAAAAAGGATCGCCGCGGCCGCAGAACGAGGCACCGTCAGCGAAGAGTCCGGCGGCCGCGCGAACACGCAATCTTCTACGGGCGCGGGGGCGGTGATCCGGTGCGGGCGAAAGGAAACAGGGGCGCCCGCACCGGTATGGCCGGCCAGTGAGAAACCATGGACCAGGCAAGAAAGAGCCGGCGCGCCGCCGGCACGGGATGGTGCGAAGAGCAGTACAGCCTCGAGCTGGCGCGCGGCGGCTCGCATATCGCGAGTACGCTTTCGGAGCAGAGCCGCGCCAGTGCCATCGCCGAAGTCGTCGAGGGCTTCGTGCTGCGGTACGGCGAAACCGATCTCGCCGTTTTCCTCGAAGTGCTGGCCGACCGCCTCACCCGGCGCGGAGCGCTCGAGGCTGCCACGGCCGTCGCCGGCGCCGGCCCGCGCAGTGGCGGCGCCAGCACGAAGAAACGCAACGCCTGAGCAAGCGGCTGACGCTCCAGCGCGGCGTCCGGTGCGTCTGTCCGGTGAGTCTTAGCGCGCCGCGCCGCGATAGCGCCCGGCCGGCTGCGACTGGGTGAAATTCGCCGCCATGGCGAGGCGCGCCGCGTCGAAGTCGGCCCATTGACGGTCGTCGGGCAGCGGCGGAATCGTCACCGTTTCGCGGCGGTCGTAGCCCACCAGCGCCGCATCCACGAGATCGCCCACTTCCATCACGCCCTTGAGCGTATTGATGTCCTTGCCGGAACGCGCCCAGATCTCGGTACGCGTGGCGGCCGGCAGCACGGCCTGCACGTACACGCCCCGCTCGCCGAGCTCGATGTGCAGACCTTGAGACAGCGACAGCACGAAGGCCTTCGTCGCGCTGTAGACGCTCGTGCGGTATTCCGGCAGGAGCCCCAGCACCGAGGCGATGTTGACGATTGCGCCCTTGCCTTCGCGCGCGAAGCGCGGGGCCGCCGCGGCGGCCAGACGCGCGAGCGCCGTGACGTTCAGATCGATGAGCTTGCCCACCGCCTCCGCGCCCTGCTCGACGAACGTACCCGGCAGGCTCGCGCCCGCGTTATTGATCAGGATACCGATACGTTCGTCTTCGGCAAGACGTTGTTCGACGCGCGCGAGATCGGCGCGATCGGTCAGGTCGGCGCGCACCACTTCGACTTTCACCCCGTCGCGGGCGGCCAGCCGCGCGGCGAGTTCTTCCATGCGGGCGAGGTCGCGTGCAACAAGCACGAGATCGTGGCCGCGTTGCGCGAAACGGTCGGCATACACGGCACCAATGCCGGTGGATGCACCGGTAATCAACACTGCAGGACGAGCGGACATCTGGAATCTCCTTGGGGAATCGGTCTTTTACATGACATTCATCATGTATATCGGGATAATGATGGTCATCATGTATAATGTCAAGCACGTGTTGGAACGAATGGGAGCAGACGATGAGAGTCAGCCGGGAGCAGGTCGCGGCCAACCGCGCCAGGATTCTGGAAGCCGCCAGCGAGCTGTTCCGCGCGCGCGGCTACGACGCGGTCACTGTGGCCGACGTCATGAACGCCGCCGGGCTCACGCACGGCGGCTTCTATGGCTATTTCAAGTCGAAGGACGAGTTGATCGCCCGGACGCTCGCGCACGTGTTCTCGCAGGGCGAAACGGGCAGCGCCGATCTCGCACGCTTCGCGGCCGGCTACCTGTCTCCGGCGCACCGCGACAACGTGGCGGCAGGCTGCCCCACGGCGGCGCTGGGCGCGGAAACGGTGCGGCAGACGCCCGAAGCGCGCGCGGTCATGGCGGAGGGTTTGAAAAAGACGATCGAGCGCTTCAGCGCAGGTCTCGCGGACGAAGCCGCCGGCGAAGCGCGCAGAAAGGCCATTGGCGCGTGGTCGGCCATGGTGGGCGCGGTCATCCTCGCGCGCCTGATCGACGATCCGGCGCTATCGGATGAAGTGCTCGAAGAAACACGCGCCTGGATTGGCGATCATGGCGTTGGCAACGGCTCGTGAATCGTTGCAGCGCAAAAGTGCAAGGGTGCAAAAGACAAACGCCGCGCGAACCATCGTGATTCGCGCGGCGTCATTGCCTTTCTTCAAGCCCTTTTGCAGGGCCAACCCTCGTTAATGCGGGTTATATATGCGCAGCGGCGGCGAATAAGTGCTGACCGCACCGTCGCTCGGGCCGCCGCTTTGCGACGAACCCGCCGTGGCCGCACCATAACCACTGGTTTGAACGCCGTTCTGGGCATCCACGCGCGCTTGCGCGGCCTGGATATCCTCTGGGTAATAACGGTCGTTGGCTTCCGGGTGATAGCCGGCTTGTTCGAGCTGGATCAGTTCGTTGCGAACCTGCTCGCGCGTGACCGGACCATTGCTGGATTGCGCCTGGGCAAACGAGACGGCCGGCACTGCCAGTACGGCGGCAAGAGCAACAGCTTTGATGAGCGATTTCATGACACTACCTCCGAGAACTTGAATTGCCGGTGCAGTTCTTTTCTGCATCCGTTGAATACAGTGTAGAGAGGCGCGGCCCGCAGATAAATGTCGACTCCATGAAATCACTGTTTTCGTAGAACGGATAATCGGCTGCCCGAAACAGCACCCGACTGCCCGCTCACTTATCCCTTTCATTCATATCGTTATTTCGCCTTGGAATAAGGGACATAATCCGTACGCGATGCACGCGCCGGGTGCATCATAGGGGCTCACCGACGAGGGGGATTGCTCATGGCCACCTGGAAGCCCGATCCAACCTTTTACCCGTCCGCCCGCATGGCGGGCGGCGCGCCGAAAGAAACGCTCGCGTACGTCGCGAGCTTCGACCCCACCCGCCAGGTTCCGGATACGCTCGACGTGGTCGATCTCGACCCCGCTTCCGCCCGCTACGGGCAGATCGTCCACCGCCTGCCCATGCCCAACGCCGGCGACGAACTGCATCACTTCGGCTGGAACGCCTGCAGTTCGTGCCTGTGTCCCAATGCGCCGCATCCGCATTCGGAGCGCCGTTACCTCGTCGTGCCGGGGCTGCGCTCGTCGCGCATCCATATCGTCGATACGAAACCCGATCCGCGCGCTCCACGCATCGTGCGCGTGCACGAGCCCGAAACGGTCGCGCAGCGCGCGGGCTACACGCGCCCGCACACGGTGCATTGCGGGCCCGAGGGTATCTACGTCACGGCGCTCGCCAACGCCGAGGGCGAGGCGCCCGGCGGCATCTTTCTGATGGACCACGAAAGCTTCGACATCCTCGGCCAGTGGGAAATCGAGCGCGGCCCGCAGCAGCTCGCGTACGACGGCTGGTGGCATCTGGGCTTCGACACTGTGGTCACGAGCGAATGGGGCCTGCCGGCCGACTTCGAAAACGGACTCGTGCCCGAAGTGCTGCTGGGCGGCCAGTACGGACACCGGCTGCACTTCTGGGACCTGCATACGCGCCGCCACAAACAGACGCTCGATTTCGGCGCCGAAAACCAGCTGGTGTTCGAACTGCGGCCCGCGCACAACCCCACGCGGCCCTATGGCTTCGTGAATTCGGTGATCAGCCTGAAGGACCTCTCCGCATCCATCTGGCAGTGGTATCTGGACGGCGACGATGGCAACCAATGGGCCGCGCGCAAGATCATCGAGATCCCCGCCGAGCCTGCCGACCCCGACCTGCTGCCCCCGCTGCTCAAGGGATTCGGCGCCGTGCCGCCGCTCGTCACCGACATCGCGCTCTCGCTCGACGACCGTTTCCTCTACGTGGCCTGCTGGGGCACGGGCGAGCTGCGCCAGTACGACGTGTCGGACCCGGAGCATGCGCGCCTCACCGGCAGCGTGCGCATCGGCGGGATCGTGGCGCGCGCGGCGCATCCCGGCGCGCCGGGCAAACCGCTCAATGGCGGCCCGCAGATGGTGGAGGTGAGCCGCGACGGCGAGCGCGTCTATTTCACCAACTCGCTCTATGGCGCAATCGACGGGCAGTTCTACCCCGACGGCATCGACGGCTGGATGGTGAAGCTCGACGCCGCGCCCGAAGGCGGCCTCGCGTTCGACGAGCGCTTCCTGATCGAGTGGCCGAAATCGCATCGCCCGCATCAGGTGCGGCTCGAAGGCGGCGATTGCTCATCCGATTCGTACTGCTATCCATAAGTCCGGGGCGCGGCATGAACGACTTCTTCGACGCGCACTGGCAGACCTGGGCCGCCGTGATCGCAAGCGGCGTCTTTCACGGCGCCAATCCGGCGATGGGCTGGCTCTTCGCCACCGCGATCGGCCTGCAGCGCGGCAGCCGCCCGGCGCTCCTGATGGCGCTGCCGCCCATTGCGCTCGGGCACGCGGCGTCGATCCTGCTATTCACGAGTTCGGCGGCGATACTGGGCACGTGGCTGCCGACCGGCGGCCTGCACTGGCTGCTCGGTGCGCTGCTGATCGGCTGGGCTGCGTGGCAGCAGATCTATGGGCACCGGCACCGCGTACGCGTGGGCATGACGGCGGGGTTCGCCGGACTCGCCGCGTGGTCGGCGCTGATGGCGACGCTGCACGGCGCGGGCCTCATGCTGATGCCCGTCATGCTGCCCTTGTGCAGCGGCGCGCCTGGCACAGGGGTGGCCGGGACGCTCTCGGTTTCGCTGCAGCTCGCCGTGCTGCACACGCTCGTGACGCTCGCCACGACGGCCCTGATCGCGCTCGCCGCCTACCAGTATCTCGGGCTCGGGCTGCTGCGGCGCGGCTGGATCAACTTCGACTGGCTCTGGCGCGGTGCGCTCGTGGCAACCGGCACGCTGGTGATGGCGGCCGGTTGATACCTGCATTGCGTGACGCGAGATTCAGTTAGTTATCCGCAGGAAAATCGGCCGCCACGCTCACTTCGCGCCACGCCTCGACCTCGGCCAGCGCCGCGCGCAAACGCTCGGCCACCGCCCCCACGCCAAACGCCCCCAGCACCAGATGGCGCGGCGCCGTGCCCACCTCGGTCACGCGGATCATCGCCTGGGCGGCGCGCACCGGGTCGCCCGGCTGATGGCCCGTACCTTCGGCCGTGCGTTTCATGCGGGCGCCGGCCGTCTGCGCATAATCGTCGATCCGGCTCGGCGTCTGGATGAGCGAACGCCCCGCCCAGTCGGTGCGAAACGGCCCGGGCTCCACGCAGGTCACCTTGATGCCGAGCGGCCCCACTTCGGCGAGCAGTGCATCGGAGAAACCTTCCACGGCGTGCTTGGTGGCTGCGTAATAGCCCGAACCCGGAAACCCCACGAGCCCCGCCACCGACGTAATGTTGATCACATGCCCCCGGCGGCGCGCGCGCATGCCGGGCAGCACCGCGCGCGTCATCGCAAAGAGGCCGAACGCGTTCACGTCGAACTGCGCGCGGATCTCGCGTTCGTCGCCTTCTTCGATCGAGCTCTGATAGCCGTAGCCCGCGTTGTTCACGAGCACGTCGATCGCGCCGAAGCGCACGTGCGCGGCCTCCACGGCCGCTTCGACCTGCGCGGGATCGGTAACGTCGAGCGCCACGCGCAGCAGGCGCTCGCCACCCACTTCGGGCGCGAGGTCGTCGAGCGCGGCCTTGTTGCGCGCCGTCGCGACGCAGCGCCAGCCGCGCGCGAGCACCGCCAGCACGAGTTCGCGGCCGAAGCCGGTCGAGCAGCCGGTGATGAACCATACCGGCGATGAGGCATGGGTGGGAGTCGCGTGGGTATCGGCAGACATGAGTGGCCTCGCAGGGAAATGGGCGGCAATGCAGCAGGGCCTGCGCCTGTCAGGCGCAACCGTTCTTCCGATCATAGCCACATCGCCCTCGGGCTGCCGAAAGCCGGCCAGGCGGGGTCATGCCAGCGCGAGACCGCCGGCACGTGTACCATACGGCGCCTGGCGTGCGCGATACCTGCGATACCCGCGATACCTGCTGCGATACCCGGGAAACCCGCGACGCCCCTGCACCACTTCAAGCATTCTGCCGGAGATACGATGTCCACCGCCCCCTCGCCCGACCGCCTGGCCGCCTCCCCCGACACCGCGCTCGAAGCGCGCTACGGCACGCCCTGGTCGGCGCCGCTGCCCGCCTGGAACGCGACGCTCGACACGCTGCTCGCCCACCGCTCGGTGCGCGCCTACGCCAACCGCGCCCTGCCCGCCGGCACGCTCGAAACGCTGATCGCCGCGGCCCAGTCGGCCTCCACGTCGTCGAACCTGCAAACCTGGAGCGTGGTGGCCGTGGAAGACCCCGCGCGCAAGGACCGCCTCGCCACGCTCGCCGGCGACCAGTCGCAGATCCGCGAAGCGCCGCTCTTTCTCGTGTGGCTCGCCGACCTCGCGCGCCTCGAAGGGGCGGCCCGGCGCAGCGGCGCGCCCGTCGGTGGCCTCGGCTATATGGAAACGATGCTCGTCGGCGTGATCGACGCGGCGCTCGCGGCGCAGAACGCCGTGGTGGCGCTCGAATCGCTCGGCCTGAGTTCCGTCTATATCGGCGCGATCCGCAATCGTCCCGAACAGGTGGCGGCCGAACTCGGACTGCCGCCGCGCGTGATGCCCGTGTTCGGACTGTGCGTGGGCTACGAGGATCTAGAGCGGGCCGCCCAGGTCAAGCCGCGCCTGCCGCAATCGGTGGTGCTGCATCGCGAGCAGTACGACGCCGTTTCGCAAGAAGACGGCATCAACGACTACGAAAGCGTGATGGGCGCCTTCCAGACCGCGCAGGGCCAACGTGCGGCCGGCTGGACCTCGCGCTCGCTCGCGCGCTGGAAGAGCCGCGAATCGCTGCACGGGCGCGATCGTCTGCGCGAAGCGCTCAACGCGCTCGGCTTCGAATTGCGGTAAAGCGTATCGACCACGGATCGGCAGGGAGAAAACGTCATGAGAATCGCCGTCATGGGCGCGGGTGCGGTGGGCTGCTATTACGGTGGTATGCTCGCGCGCGCGGGGCACGATGTCGTGCTGATCGGCCGGGCACAGCATGTCGAAGCCATCGGGCGGGACGGCCTGCGCCTCGAAACGCAGCAGTTCGACGAACGCATCGGCCGGCCGCATCTCACGGCCAGCACCGATCCGGCCGCCGTGGAGGGCGCGCAGCTCGTGCTCTTCTGCGTGAAATCGACCGACACCGAACGCGCGGGCGCCTACATCGGCTCGCGTCTCGCCGCCGATACGCTCGTGCTCACGCTGCAAAACGGCGTGGACAACGCCGAGCGTCTGCGCGGTGCGATTGCGCAGGAAGTCGCGGCGGCCGTGGTGTACGTCGCCACCGAAATGGCGGGACCGGGGCACGTGCGCCATCACGGTCGCGGCGAACTCGTGATCGAACCCTCCTCGCAGAGCGAGGCCGTGGCGCAAACGCTCGTCGAAGCGGGCATTCCCACCCAGATCTCCGCGAACGTACGCGGCGCGCTCTGGGCCAAGCTGATCCTGAACTGCGCGTACAACGCGCTTTCGGCTATCACGCAACTGCCGTATGGGCGCCTCGTCGAAGGCGAAGGCGTGCGCGCGTCGATGCGCGACATCGTGGCCGAATGCATCGCGGTCGCGCAGGCCGACGGCGTGAGCCTGCCGCCCGACGTCGACCTCGCCGTGCGCCGCATCGCCGAAACCATGCCGGGACAGTACTCGTCCACGGCGCAGGACGTGGCGCGCGGCAAGCGCAGCGAGATCGATCATCTGAACGGCCTCGTGGTGAGGCGCGGCGAGGCGCTGGGCGTGGCCACGCCCGCGAACCGGCTGCTGCATACGCTCGTGCGCCTCATCGAAGACAAGGCAAGCGGCACGGTCTAGCGGTCGGGCAGTCGGGCGCGTGTGGACAAACACCGGGGCCCGTGACGGGCGCGCCGCCTGAAACCGCACGCGCCCGGGCGTAGAATCCGCGAACACCCTCTACACGGAGACTTCGCCATGGCCAAGCTTGTCGTGCTTTACAAGACCCCCGCCGACCCCGCTGCGTTCGACGCCCACTACGCCGCGACACACATCCCGCTCGCCAGGAAGATTCCCGGCCTCACGCGCTACGAGATCAGCACGGGGCCGGTTGCGACGCCGCAAGGCCCCTCGCCCTATCATCTCGCAGCCGTGCTGAGCTTCGACAGCTTCGACGCCCTGCGCGCCGGCCTCGGCTCGCCCGAAGGCCGGGCAGCCGCCGAAGACGTCGGCAACTTCGCGCAGGCCGGCGCCGACCTGCTGCTGTTCGACACGAAAGACGTCTGAGACCTCAGCGCTCGAAGACGAGCAGCGTGGACGTGGCCGTGGCGTAGACCTTGCCGGCGGCGTCGGTGAGCGTGGCCTCGGTGAAGGCCGCGCGGCGGCCCATCGTCAGCACGCGGCCCTCGGCGCGCACCCGTCCGGTGTCGGCCGTCATGGCGCGGAGATACGACACTTTCAGTTCGAGCGTGGTGTAGCCCTGGTTGGGGCCGAGCTTCGTGTGGCCCGCGCAACCGCACGCGGAATCGAGCAGCGTGGCCGCGTAGCCGCCGTGCACCGAGCCGATGGGGTTGTACACGCGCAGCCCCGGCACGGCTTCGAACACCGCGCGCCCTTCCTCCACCTCCACGAGCTCGAAGTCGAGCGTGTCGGCAATCGGCGGGCGGCCGCCCAGCTTGATCATGTGCCGCAACTGTTCAAGGCCGGTCAGGCCGGCCGGCATTTCCGCAACGAGATTCATGGGGGAGGGGTCTCCATAGGGTGGGCGCGTCTGGCGCAATGCGAGCGCAATGCGGATCAAATGCATATACACAAGCGCGCTCGCCATGAACCGCATCCTACCGTTTTGCGAACGATCGTGCGTAAATCGATGCCGATTCGAGGAAGTATTCCAGCATCGGAGCGCCTTTATTTATTATGCAATCCGAAACAACTGGATCTCGAAGACCGGGTCGTTTCGCAAACGCCGTCTCATGTGTCCCCACCCCGTACCAGTTAAAATTCGCCGTTCCTCTTCGCCCAGCTTCCATAGCGACCCCGCCCGGCCCATGAATACCAGCGCATTCGCCATCCTGCCCGCCACCGCTGCACGCGGGGCCCTCTCCATCGAATATCGCTGGATCGGCGTCGAACGCGCCGACGCGCCGCTCGCCGTGTTTCTGCACGAGGGGCTCGGTTCGATCGCCATCTGGAAGGACTGGCCGCAGGCGCTGTGCGAACGCCTCGGCATGCGCGGACTCGTCTATTCGCGGCCCGGCTATGGACGCTCCACGCCGCGCCCGCACGAGGTGAAGTGGCCCGTCGATTACCTCGAACGCCAGGCGTGCGACGTGCTGCCCGCCCTGCTCGACGCGCTCGATGTGAGCGCCGCGCAGCGCGAACGCATGTGGCTCGTGGGCCATAGCGACGGCGGCACCATCGCCCTGCACTACGCCGCGCGCTTCCCGCACGCGCTCGCGGGCGCCGTGGCGATCGCGCCGCACGTGTTCGTCGAAGATGTTTCGGTGGCAGGCATCGTGGCGACGAAAGCCGCCTACGAACAGTCCACGGGTCTGCGCGAGCGCCTCGCGCGCTACCACGACGACGTCGATTCGGCCTTCTACGGCTGGGCCGATATCTGGCTCGCACCCGCGTTCCGCACCTGGAATATCGTCGATCAACTCGGCGCGATCCGCGCGCCGCTGCTCGCCGTGCAAGCCCTCGACGACCACTACGGTACGATGGCGCAGATCGAGACCATCGGCGAGGCGGTGCCGCATGCGCGCGTCGTGGCGCTCGCCGAAGGCGGGCATTCGCCGCATCGCGACGCGCCGCAATCGCTCAACGACGCCATCGCCCAGTTCGTGCTCGAACAACGGCAGCAGGCCGTTTCGGCCTGAGTCGACCCAAGCGCCTAGCCCGCGCGCGCCGCCGGGCGCGCCGTGCCCGGCGCCACGCTGTCGTCGATGGCGAAGTGCAGCAGCGCGGCGACCAGCCCCGCGATGGCCGTCGCGCCCCAGATCAGCGAATACGAGCCCGTCACATCGAAGACGAAGCCGCCCAGCCAGGCGCCCAGGAACGAGCCTAGCTGGTGACTCAGGAAACACACGCCGAAGAGCGTGCCCAGGTGGCGCACGCCGAACACCTTCGCCACGAGGCCGCTCGTGAGCGGCACGGTGCCGAGCCATGTGAGCCCCATCGCGGCGGCGAACAGCACGACCGAAAGCGTCGTTTTCGGCAGCAGGAAGAAGGCCGCAATCGCCACGCCCCGCACGAGGTAGAGCCAGCCCAGCACGAGATGCTGGCGATAGCGGCCGCCCAGCCACCCGCACGCCCAGCTGCCCGCCATGTTGAAGAGGCCGATCAGCGCCAGCGCCGTCGCGCCGAGCCCCATCGGCATATGGCAGAGGAAGAGGTAGCCCGGCAGATGGGTGGCGATGAACGCGAGCTGGAAACCGCAGGTGAAAAAGCCCAGTGTGAGCAACCGGTAGCCGCGATGGCGCATGGCCTGCGCGAGCGCGTCGCGCAGCGTGTGCGCCGCGGCCGGCTCCGCAGCCGGCACGACGCCGCCCGCGCGGCGGTCGAGCAGCACGCCCAGCGGCGCCGCGAGCAACAGCACGAACGCGAGCGCGAAGAGCGACATCGAAACGCCCGCCTGCTCGCGAATCACCTGTGCGAACGGCACCATCAGCACCTAGCCGAGCGAGCCGCCTGCGCTGGCAAGGCCCATCGCCATGCTGCGCCGCTCGGGGCCGGCGTCGCGGCTCACCGCCGCCAGCACCACGCCGAAGCTCGTGCAGCTGATACCGATCCCCACCAGCACGCCGAGACCCAGCACGAGCAGCCAGCCGTTCGGCGCCACGGCCGCGAGCGCGAGACCCGCGGCGAACGCGGCGGCGCCGAAGGCGACCACGGGCGCGGCGCCGTAGCGGTCGGCTGCGGCGCCCGCGAACGGCTGCGCAAAACCCCAGACGAGGTTGTGCAACGCGATGGCGAAAGCGATCAGCGTGACGGGCAGGCCGCGGTCGAACGAGAACGGCCCGATGAACAGGCCAAAGGTCTGCCGCGCGCCCATCGCGGCGCTCAGGATCAGTGCGCCCGCAACGATCACGAGGACCGCGCGCGGCACGAGGGGCTTGCGGGTAGGCTGAGTGGGCAGGGGCTGCCGGGTTGCGGACATCGCGTCGATCCTCCTTGACGCAGATGGTTGCAGCGCCGCCGCCTCGGCGGCAAACGAAAAGATTTCAGCAACGCATGAGCAAAATTCAATCGCGCACGGCGGCCGGGTGCATCACACCGCGGCACGCTCGGGCACCTCTGCCTCCTCCAGCAGCCACTGGCGAAAGGCCTGCAGATCGGACCGCACGTCGGCGCCCGGCCCGCTCACCAGCCAGTAGCCCGAGCGCGACGGCACGCTGGCCCCGGCAGCCGCCACGAGCGCGCCCGAGGCGAGATCGGCATCGATGAAAGGCCGCCGGCCCATCGCCACGCCCAGCCCCATCGCGGCGGCCTCGAAGGCCAGATGGATCGTGTCGAAGCGCAGGCCGCCCTGCACCGCCACGCCTTGCGTGCCGGTCGCTTCGAGCCAGAAGTCCCAGTCCTCGCTTGCCGTGTTCACGTGGATCAGCGAGGCGCGGCTCAAATCGGCATGGCCTTCGGCGTCCGCCAGTGCCGCGTGGCAGTCCGGGCTGCACACCGGCACGAGTTCTTCGCCAAAGAGCCGCTCCCAGGCGGCGCCGCCCACCGGCCCCAGGCTGCGGCGGATGGCGAAATCGAAGCCGTCCACGGGAAACGCTACCTGGCGCGGCGAGGTCTCCACCGTCACCGCGAGCTGCGGCCAGCGCGCGCGAAAGCGGGCAAGGCGCGGTAGCAGCCAGCGCGCGGCGAAGGTGGGCGCACAGCTCACGGCGATGGTGCGGTTCGCGCGGCCGTCAGGCAATCGCTGCGTGCCGATGGCGATCAGCGAAAACGCTTCGGCTACGTAAGGCAGATACAGCTCGCCCTCGGGCGTGAGCGAGAGTCCGCGCGGCTCGCGCACGAACAGATCGACGCCCAGTGCCTCTTCCAGCGCCACAATGCCGTGGCTCACGGCGCTCGGCGTCACGTTGAGTTCCGCCGCCGCGCCCTTGAAGCTCCTGAGCCGGGCCGCCGCCTCGAAAAAGCGCAGCGCGGACAGCGGGGGAAGACGAAGCGGCATCGTAAGACCTCGGTGTGAGCGGTGAGGAAACGGCGCCGAGCCATCCGGATTTCGATGCATTGCGCATCGAATCCATGCAGAAAAAGGCAGAAAACACGCTAGCCGGGCCGGTACGCCGGCGGGTTGGGGTCGGAGCCGCGCATTGATGATATCGTCTTGCACGGGCTGCGGCGCAGGCGTGCCGCCACGCCTCGAGCCGCCCGGCAACAACGACAAGCGATTTCATCCAGATGACTGCATCGAGAACCTCGCTCGGGACGAGGCTGCGGCATGCGTGGGCGCCGCTGCGACCGTTCTTCGTCCGCGCCTTCGCACCCGCGCTGCGCAATCTGCAGTATGCGAAGCGCCGCATGCAGCCCTTCGCGGTCGTGGCCTGTGTCGGTTTCCCGCTTTACTACTACGTCTGGAAGGTCCTGTTTCCCCAGCCTTACGAAAATCTCACGCTGCGCCTGATTGGTGCGGCGCTGTTTTTTCCCGTGGTGATCTACGATCGCTGGCCCGCGCGCGCCAAAAAACTGCTGCCCTGGTATTGGTATGGCATTTCGCTTTACGCGCTGCCGTTTTTCTTCACCTTCATGTTGCTGAAAAATCACGGCAATGAAGTCTGGGTGGAAAGCGCGCTGATCGCGGCATTCGTCATGGTGCTCCTGCACGACTGGCTCATGCTCGTGCTCCAGTTCGTCGTGGGCATTGGTCTTGCCATAATCGCTTACTGGGCGACGAGCGACCCCATCGTATTCGGCACGAATTACCTGACCCACCTCGCGATCTTTTCGTTTGCCGTGGCCATTGGCGCCGTGGCGAATTACGACCAGGACCGCATCCAGATCGAACAGGAGCGCGCCATGCTCGCCACCGCGGGCAGCGTGGCGCACGAGTTGCGCACGCCGCTCGTGGCGATCCGCGTGGGCGCGGCGGGGATCATGCGCTACCTGCCCACCCTGCTCGACACCTACCTGCTCGCCCAGCGCCACCGCCTGCCGGTCTCGCGCATCCGCGCGGCGCACCTGCATTCGCTGCAAGGCGTAGTGGGCAGAATCGAACAGGAAGCGCTCTATTCCAACGCCATCATCGACATGCTGCTCGCCACCGCGCGCTTTACGGGCGGGAACATGCAAAACGCAACATCCTGCTCGATCGCCCAGTGCGTGGAAACGGCGCTGGCGCGTTTTCCGTTCCGCGAAGGCGACCGGCGGCGCGTGCACTGCAATCTGCGGCCCGATTTTACATTTCAGGGTTCGGAAATGCTCACCGTTCACGTGCTATTCAATTTGCTCAAAAATGCGTTCCGGCATATGGGCAATATGGAAGGCGCATATATTTCAATCAAACTCGAAACCGGAACGCGCGCCAACCGGCTCATTTTCAGCGATACTGGCACCGGTATTTCAGCGGAAATCTTGCCGCATATCTTTACCCGCTTTTATACTTCGACCACCACCACCGATGACGTCTCGTTAGGAGCCGGTATCGGACTAGCGTTCTGCCACGATGTCATGCAGGCGATAGGGGGGGCGATAACCTGCTCTTCGGTGAAAGGCGAGTACACCGAGTTCGTTTTGACATTCCCTGCGCCATGACGAAAGCCCTCAAGCCGTTCGCATACCCGACCACCGTCGCCTTCGTCGACGACAGCGCCGCGTTCCTGTCGAACCTGAGCCTGCAGCTCGATCCGCAGCTGGCGTTCCGGATGTTCAATTCGCCCTCTCACGCGCTGCGGTTCCTGAACAGCCGCCCGGCGCCGGACCAGGGCAGCGAGCCCATCTTCAGCCCCTATCTCGACCGCACCGAAGAAAACGATGCGCATCAGGTCGTGGCCATGCGCGTCGATGCGATCCGCAGCCTCGTGCACCACGCCACGCGCTTCGAGTCGGTGTCGGTCGTGGTGGTCGATTACGACATGCCCGAACTGAACGGCATGGAATTCTGCCGGCGCATTGCCGATTCGTCGGTCAAGAAGATCGTGCTCACGGGCAAGGCCGACGAGCACGTCGCCGTGCGCAGCTTCAACGAGGGCTTGATCGACCGCTTCATCCGCAAGCACGAGATGGATGCGGTCGATACGTTAAACCATGCGATCCGCGATATGCAGGATGCGTATCTGGACCAGGCCGGCGCCTCGGTGCGCGACGCACTCTCGGTTTCCGAATACGCGTTTCTCAAGGACGGCGCGCTCGCGGAACACGTGAACAGCATTTTCGAGGAGCTCGGCATCGTCGAGCACTACCTCTCGTACCAGCCGCACGGCATTCTCATGGTCGATGGCGCGGGCACCGCCTACCTGCTCGTGATCCATACCGACGAGACCCTGCGCGGCGTGCGCGAGATCGCCGTCGAACAGGGCGCGCCGACGGGCTTCCTCAGCGAGCTCGATTCGCACCGCAGCCTGCCCTACTTCTGGCGCACGGAAGGCTACTACCCCGCGCAGTGCGTAGAGTGGCAGCCGTACATGCACCCGGCATCGGTCTTTCACGGCGAGCGCCGCTACACCTACGCGATCGTGAAGAAACCGGCTGGCCTCGCGCTCGACACCGTGATCCCTTACGACACCTTCCTGCATCAGCTGGACGGCGAATTCCAGGCGGCGTGGAACCCTCAGTAATCGTCTGACTGGGCGCCACGCCGGCCTGTCTCCTCCATCGACTTCCTCAGGCGGCAACGGCCTCCAGCGTCAGCGCTGCCGGCTGCGCCCCGCGCGTACGCGAACGACTCGCGCCGCGGTGGGCCATGCGCCGGGTGGAAGGCCAGTTCCACATATCCACCTCGTCGCGAATCGCCTCACACACGTCCACGAGGTGCGCGAGCTCCCGCTCCGAAAGCGCCGCGTTCACCGAGATCCGCACGAGCGAGCGATTCTGCGCCGTCGCCGGCGCGCAAAACACCGAGCCGAAGATGCCGCGCGCTTCCAGCGCGTCGCGCAACACGATGGTCTGCTGCTCCGGGCCCGCTTCGAGCGCGATGATCTGCGCCTCGCTGCCGTTCAGGTTGTAGCCGAATTCGGCAAGCCGCGTGCGCAGATAACGCGCGTTCGCGTGGAGCCGCGTGCGGCGCCAGTCTTCGCGTTCGATCACGTCGAGCGTGGCCGCGAGCCCCATCACCTCGTGCGGCAACAGCGTCGAGCTGAAGATGGCGGGCAGCGCCTCGAACTTGAAGTATTCCTGAAAGCGCCGCGAACAGCCGATGATGCCCGCGCGTCCCGCGAATGCCTTGGCGAGACTCGCGGTGCGGAAATGCACGCGGTCGGTCAGGCCCAGTTCGACCACGAGCCCTGCACCTTTGGGTCCGTGCGTGCCGAGCGAATGCGATTCGTCCACCACCAGCACGCAGCCATGTTGCTCGCACACCTCGGCAATCGCTTCGAGAGGCGCCACGCTGCCGTTCGTGCTGTACACCGAATCGACGATCACGACGCCCGGGCCGTTGCGCTCGATGCGCTGCTCGAGATGATCGACATCGTTGTGCAGGAAACTGACGGCGCGCGCGCCCGCACTGCGTATGCCTTCCCAGAGCGACATGTGGGCCATCATGTCCACGTAGACGGGCGTCTGGTCATTCGCGATCGACTGGATGAGCCCCGTATTCGCCGCGAAACCCGACTGGCACAGCACGCTCGATTCCGCGTGCATCCAGGCGGCGAAGCGGTCTTCGAGCTGCAACTGCGGACAATCGTCGCCGTGCAGAAAAATGCCGGACATCAACAGGCCGTTGCCTTCGTCGCGAATGCT
Source organism: Paraburkholderia sp. J12 (assembly GCF_905220215.1). NCBI lineage: Bacteria > Pseudomonadati > Pseudomonadota > Betaproteobacteria > Burkholderiales > Burkholderiaceae > Paraburkholderia > Paraburkholderia sp. J12. The sequence goes on along the minus strand of NZ_CAJMZC010000004.1, from coordinate 80,195 downwards.
GCGGCACACGGCGTCGAGAATCTCGGGATGGCGTGCGATCGAAAGATAGTCGTTGCTCGACAGATGCAGCGCATCGGCGCCGGGCGTGCGGCCCTGCATGATGTGGCCGCCGGCCCAGGTTTCATGCACACGCGCCTGGTAATAACGATCCACGCGCGCGGCAAGAAAAGGCGGCAATGCCGCATCGTTCTGGTGGGCGTCACGCCAGTTGCTACCAACTTTCATCTCAGGCTCCTTGCGGTTATAGGCCGCCTCCCGAAGGCGACTCGTCGCGTCAGGAATCCTTGCGAGAGACCGGCCAGTGATTTGCCCGCGCAGGCACACCGGGCGTGGTCCTACCCGGTGCGCCTGCAACAGACATGTGAATGCGGGTAATACGATGGTGGACCGATGTGTCCGTGGCGATGCGCAATGGAATACAACCGCGAGGAACGCCAGCGCGGACACGAACCGGCGTGCGAGCCGGAATCGGCCCGCTTCGCCAGTGTGGGTTTCTGGGCGCGCCGCGCACGTACGCGCGGCCGCATTGCGACGCGATCCATGCCGGCCGGCAGCGCGACGGCGCCGGCGATATCGTTTGCGGCCGCTGGCCGCCCCAGAACGGACGCCCCGACATCCGCAAGATTCCTGCCTCGCGCGATCGCTACCGGTTATGAAGGAAGAGGTGCCCGCATGGTGAATGGGCTCCTGCGCCGCCCATGCGCGAAGCGCGGTGCCCGCAAGGGAACGGGAGGGAACGCGGCGCAACACGCGAAATGCATGTTTGATAATTATCCAGTAAAAACTGCATCGCCATGAACTTCCAAAGCATAACTATGCGCAGTGAATTTCAATTTCGACTTTCGAGGCATTCGCACCACGATTCCCAGTGAAAATGATTCGCTGTGCATATTGCAACGGCATGCAGAATCGCTTTAAAAAAATACGTGTAATGCTAAAAGGCAAAAAAGCGCAGCCGCCGGACTGGCGACTGCGCGGGATGAAAGCGGAAGAATGACTGACCGGTTCAGCGACCGGAGATATGTTCTTCTATTTGATGTCGAAACGCCGATCTAGCGACAGAGCACCACCGCCCCGCGTACACAAGCCGGGCACGAGCACCACGGAAAAAGTGCCCGGAATACGCGGCCATATGCGCGGCAAACTAGATCGGCGGCGGCATTTTCCAGCCTGCACTAAGGCGCATGGGGACGGACGTTGGAGCGATTTGAATCGTTTCCATTTCATGCTCCAGCCGTTTTGGACTGCTTGCGAGCCGGAGATGCGGGGTCGGCTGCGTCCGCCGGAAACTGCGCCGCGCCGAACGCACCATCCGCAAAAAGACCGGCGAACAGAACCCCAAGATCGAGATCGGGGTCGGCTTCGAGCGCGCACGCCATCGCCTCTTCCATTGCGCGGCCCGCCGCGCAGGCGTCGAGCAGCGCACAACCGCCCTCGCCCAGCGCGCGCCACGTCACGCTACCGCCCGCGCGCGAGAGCAAGGCGCCCTCGCCATGCCACGCGAGATCTTCGGGCAGCGCAACCTCTTCGCGGTTCGCGCGCCAGATCGTATAGACGGGATGCGTGCCGAACCACGTCCAGCGCGCGCTCGCGTGCGGGCGCAGCACCGTGCGCATGAAGTCTTCGGGCGAAAACGCCGCCATCGTTGCCGCGCCGAGTACGGTGTCGTCCGCCGCCGCGTGCGCCTCGGTCCAGAACCGGTCGAGCCGCGCGACGTCCGCAAGCCAGGGCAACTCGCGCGCGGGCTCGAACCCGGCAAGGAAAACCGGGAAGCCGCTGCCGTAGAGCAACAGCCGCGCATCTTCGGGAGGCTCGTCCTGAGCATAGATGCGCGCCGCGGAGCGGAACCAGTCGCTCCCCACCAGACGCTCGACGGTGGGAAAGTTCGCCCGCAGGGCATCGACGCAGCCCTTGAACACCGTATTGCGATAAACCGCGAACCCCGGTTGCGCGGCGAGCGCCGCCACGCGCGAGTCGTTCGCGACGGCGCCGTGCAGCGCGCGCACGAACTCGTTCTGAAAAGCGGCGAGCGTGGGCTTCATGCGATCACCTCCGCCCGTTCCAGTATCGCCTGCGCTTCGTGGCGTTCGGCCAGCAGCGTGTCGAACGCGGGAATATGATCGTCGCGCTCGATCAACGTGGGCCTCGGGCCGAAACGTTCGATCGCGTGGCGATAGAGCGACCACACGGCATCGGCAACCGGCGCGTCGTGCGAATCGATCAGGAGCGGCGGCTGTGTTTCTGCATCGATGCTGTATCCGGCGAGGTGAATCTCCATCACCGCCTCCCCGGGAAATGCGTCGAGCCAGGCGCGGGCATCGAAACCCATGTTGCACGCGCTCACATAGACGTTGTTCACGTCGAGCAGCAGGCCACAACCAGTGCGCCTCACCAGTTCGGCGAGAAAATCCTGCTCGCTCCACGCGTGGCCATCTATCCTTACGTAGTGCGATGGATTTTCAATGGCGATGCGTCGGCCGAGTGCTTCCTGCGCACAGGCAATGTTCTCCGCGATGCGGGAAAGTGCAACCGCATCGCGCGGAAACGGCAACAAATCGGGGTGATAGCGGCCACCCCACGCGGACCACGCCAGATGCTCCGAAACGAGCGCCGGCTGCACGCGGTCCGCGAGCGCACGCAGCCGCCTCAAATGCGCGGCGTCCGGTACGCGGTCGGCCGCCAGCGACAGCGAAACACCGTGCAGCGAAAGCGCGTGCCGCTCGCGCACGGCTTCGAGCCACGCGAGACGCGGGCCGCCCTCGACCATGTAATTTTCCGGATGAACTTCGAACCAGAGTGCGCGCGCCTCGCAGTTGCGCGCCTGCTCGTAGTGTTGCGGCTTGAGGCCGAGGCCGGCGCCGCATTCGGCTGGCGTATTCATGATCGCAGGGCGGCCGGGCTCATCAGGAGCCCATCGGCGTGAGCGAGCCGTGGCCGTTCGGCGTCTTGATCGACGTGCAGGTGCCGGCCGGGACGTTTTTCCAGTGCGCACCGTCGTAGTCCATCTTTTGCGAGCCGGCGCAGGTGGTGCCCGCACCCGCCTTGCAGTCGTTGTGGCCGGCCATGGCGACGCCGTAACACTTCTCCATGCTCTGGGCCTGCGCGACCGTGGCGCCCGAAGCGAGCGAGGCGAGGATCAGGGCGGCAGCGGAAAACTTAAGAGTACTCATGATAGGGGCTCCATCGATTGGACTGCTGCGTTGAATGACGACTGGAACGAAAGAACGACACGTTAAAACTCGACCAGGAATTCGGACGGTGTCCGGATCGCCTGCGGCTTCGGGATCGATGCACGCGCGATCTGCCTGTATATACGAAGCGACGAAGGCAGCGGTTACAGACCGGCGCGCAAATTCACCGGAATATTTTTTTGCCAGATGCTGTAACCAGCGGGCTCGCCCGTTCGTATACGCTGGCTGACACGCCGCGCGTAAGCGTGGCGCAATCGAAAGCCATCAGAAAGAAAACATGCCGACTGCGCTGCTCGACCCGTTTTGCGCCCTGCCTTGCATCCCGTTGTGCGCGTCGTTACCCACCCGGTTACGCACCCAATTTCCTGCCCCGGCCCTTGACGAATGTCCGGCAGGCCCGCGACTATTGAGCCCAGTCCCGTTCAACCCAGGCCCATCCCCCTGCCACCGGAGCCACCGCATGACCCGCCGCCACGCCCCCAACGCCGGGCACAACGCCCGTCCCTCGGGCGCCGCAAGCCTCGGCGTGCTGGCCGAAGCCCCGCCGCCGTCGCGTGCCGGCCTCCGTCGCGCCGCGGCCCCCGCACGCGCGCTACCCGCCTGATGCGTGCGCCTTTGCCCACGCGCGTTTTGTTTCGTCCGCGCTGTAACCGGAGTTCACGATGAACCGAACTACCGGTAATGAGCCTCATCGCGGGACCGAGGAACGGCTCAAGGCCTTGTTCGTGCGCGGCCTCGCCGGCGACACGGCGGCCTATCACGCGTTTCTCTCGGATCTCGGCGCGCATCTGCGCGGCTTCCTGCGCAAGCGGCTATATGGAATGCAGGACGACGTGGAGGATCTCGTGCAGGAAATCCTGCTGGCCGTGCACAACGGCCGCGCCACCTACCGCCCCGAGGAGCCGCTCACCGCCTGGGTGCATGCGATCGCGCGCTACAAGCTGACCGACTTCTTCCGGGCGCGCTCGCGGCGCGAAGCGTTACAGACGCCGCTCGACGACGAACTCGAAATCTTCGCGACCAGCGACGGCGAAGCCGCCGACGCCCGCCGCGATCTGGGCAAGCTGCTCGACGAGCTGCCCGACCGCCAGCGCCTGCCGATCCTGCACGTGAAGCTGCAGGGGCTGTCGGTCACGGAAACGGCAAAGCTCACCGGACTCTCGGAGTCGGCGGTGAAAGTGGGTGTACATCGCGGCCTGAAGGCCCTTGCGATGAAGTTTCAGAGTGCATCATGAAAACAGAGGACCTCATTTCCCTGCTCGCCACGGGCGCGGCGCCCGTGGACCCGCACGTGGTCGCGCGCCGCTTCAGCTGGGCGCTGATCGCGGGCGCGCTGGGCTCGACGCTCCTGATGGCGCTTGCGTTCGGCGTGCGTCGCGACCTCGCGACGGTGGCGGCGACACCGCTTTTCTGGCTCAAGGTCGCGCTGCCCTTCTTCGTCGCGCTGGGCGCGCTCCTCGCCACCGTGCGGCTCGCGCGCCCCGGCGTGGCGCCGCGCATGGCGTGGGCCGCCATCGCCTGGCCCGTCGCCGCCGTGTGGCTCGCGGCCATCGCGCTCGTCTGGCTCGCGCCGCCCGAGGCGCGCCTGCCGCTCGTCATGGGGCAAACCTGGCGGGTGTGTCCGTTCGCCATCGCGTTCCTCTCGATCCCGTCGTTCGCCGCCGTGTTCTGGGCCCTGCGCGGCCTCGCGCCCACGCGCCTGCGCGCGACCGGCTTCGCGGGCGGCCTGCTCGCCAGCGCCACCGCCACGCTCGCCTACTGCCTGCATTGCCCCGAAATGGGCGTGCCGTTCTGGGCCATCTGGTACCTGCTCGGCATGGCCATCCCCGCGGCGCTCGGCGCCTGGTTCGGCCCGCGCCTGCTGCGCTGGTAAGGGGGTCGCCGGCTCGGGCATGGGGTCTGCTCCGTGAGGTTCTGAACGAACCGAAGGAGACGTCGATGCCCCCCGCTCCCCCCATCCCGCGCAAGGCCAGCCCGGAGGATCCGCTCGATCGCCGCATCGAATCGGCCGTGGTGCAGGTGAGCTATCCGGCCCATCCGCCCGTGCTGATCGAATCCGCCGAACACAATGGCGCGGCCCCGGACGTGATCGCAGCACTACGCCTGCTCCCCGACGAAGCCTACGGCAGCTTCCCCGAAGTGGCCGCCTCCATCACGGCGGCGCGCCAGCTCGGACATGGCTCGCGCAGCCCGTCGCGGCCATGACGCTGACGCACAGGGAGGACGGTATGAGCGCACCGCCACGCAGCACTTCCGCCCGCGGCCGCAAGCGAAGCGCACAGGCACGCACCGCCAGTACGCGCCGCTGGTCGCAGACCGTGAACGAGACCAGCGACGCGATGGACATCGAACCCCACGTCTTTCGCGACGGCAGCGCAACCGAGATTGCCGGCGCGCTCAAGCGTGCCGCCGAACAGAGCCGCCGCCGCAAGGGCACGCCGTTCCAGTCGGCCATGTCGATGTTGAACTTTTACATCAATCGCGCCGGGCGCAACCTGCCCAAGACGCGGCGCGACACCCTGCAGCGCGCAAAACGGCAGTTGCGCGTGGCCTTCGGCCGCGCGCCCTGAATTGCCGGAACTCGCAGCATACCGGGTACGAAACGTGCGCATCGTCAGACCAAAGCCGGACCTGGCGCACCTCGCCCCTGTGCGCGCCGGCACCGGCACCGAACCTGAAGAAAATGCGAAGACCAAAGGCGCGGCTTGGCGCCACGCCGCACGGGTAAAGACGTATGGCTACAGTATTGCTCGTTGACGACGACCCCAACGCGCTGAACGCGCTGAAAGAGCTGGTCGGCCAGGAAGGCTACCGTGTCACCACCGCCGCGGATGGGACCGACGCGCTGCGCTGCGCGCTCGCCGATCCACCGGACGTCGTGATTTCGGACTGCATGATGCCGCACATGGACGGGCTGGCCCTCATGCACGCGATGCGCCACAACCGGGCGCTGGCTCATGTGCCGCTCGTGCTCGTCTCCGCGATGGTCACGCCGCCCGCCGACGCCAACGTGGCGGGCTTCCTGCGCAAGCCCTTCGCAATCGCCCAGTTACTCGCCATCCTGCGCCGCGTGCGGGCACCGTAGAGGGTCGAACCCGGACCGGAATCCATCACAGAGCCGGTTCGATTCCCGTCATTCATTTCGATATCCTGATCATTTTTCGAAACACTTTTCGAAACGCGATACCCAGGCGAGGCATGCGCAATGCTTCGAACAGGGGGTAACTCATGACAGGATCGAAACATGGACATTCTGCACAGACCCCATCGCGCACTCAAGAGCGCGATTTCGCTGACCGGACTCATCGCCATCGAATGCGCTCTCGTGGCCGGCGTGCTGCTCGCCCTGCACATCGACCCGATGTAGCCGCGCCTTTTTACAGGAGAACGACGATGAACCCGACGAACGTATATGCAGGCCGCTCGCACGACGAGCGCGTGGCGCGGCGCAACCGCGAAATCCAGCGTGCCCAGGAGCCGCCGGGCGGCGAGATGGCCGTCTACGGCACCGAACCGGACCGCGACCATAGCTGCGGCGAACTTTCCCCGCGCGGCAAAGCCGTCTGGCGTCGCGGCGCAGGACTGGACGGCGGCGGCAAGGCCGACTGAGATCGAACCCACCGGCTTGCGCTATCGATGGGTACGGCCGATGCGCAAGCACAGGCAGGCAACACAACCCACGTGGCGCTGCCGCCCGCGCCGCATACTCATAAGGAGTCCATCATGCCCCACTCGATTCCCTCCTCCGGTCTTCGTACTCCCGATGGCCGCGGCGCCCGCATCGTCGGGCACGACCGCGACGACTCGATCGGCCCCGGCCCCTACGTCATGGCCGCGAGCACGCTAGGCAGCGATCGCGTGTTGAGCGTGGACGGCGATGAAATCGGCAAGGTCAAGGAGATCATGATCGACGTGCAAAGCGGCCGCGTCGCCTACCTGGTGATGTCGAGCGGCGGCTTTCTCGGCATGGGCGACAAGCTGCTGGCGATTCCCTGGAACGCGCTCACGCTCGACGCGAGCCGCAAGTGTTTCGTTCTTGCGCTGCCGGCCGAGCAGGTGAAGAATGCCCCGGGCTTCGACAAGGACCACTGGCCTTCGATGGCGGACCGCACCTGGGCCAGTTCGGTCCATCAGTTCTACGGGCGCGAGCCGTACTGGAGCATCAGGACGGCATTGCCCGGCGAGCCTGCGCGTCGCGAACCGCCGGAAGCGGGCAGCGTGAAGCTTTAAAACATACCCATGCCGGCGGCCGACGCATTCAATGCCGCTCACCTCACCAGCAACCCCATCCCCGAAGCAAGCGCGATGCCCGGTCAATCATCCGTAACAAAACTGTCTTAATTCTGAAGTAAAGTCGAACCCATTTGCCGCAAACAGAACATGCTCGCCCCACTACTCGCTGCATTCTACGAAACGGTTCGACAAGGCAGCGTCACCGCGGCCGCGCGGCGGCTGGAGGTCAGCCAACCCACCGTGACCGCGCGCATCCAGCAACTCGAAAAGCAATACGGCGTGGAGCTTTTCCATCGGCGCGGCAGCCGGCTCGACCTCACGCAGACCGGCGCGGCGCTCATGCCGCTCATCGACCGGATGATGCAGACCGAAAACGATATCGACTTCGCGCTGCGCAACGAGCGCGAGTTGTATGCGGGCAGTTTTCGGCTCGGCACCACAGGTCCCTACTACATTCTTCCCACCGTCGCCGCGTTTCGACGCCGCTATCCGAACGTGCAGATCGGCATCGAGGTCGGCAACTCGCAGGCCGTGCTCGAAGCGCTGGTGGAATTTCGCGTCGATGTCGCCGTCTCGTCCAATCGCGTGGACGACCCGAACCTGGCCTGCCACCGCATTGCGGGCGACCCGCTCGTGCTCGTGGTCGAGTCGGACCACCCGCTCGCCGGGCGGCACCATGTCGATCTGAATGTACTGGTCACCGAAACCCTGCTGCTGCGCGAACCCGGTTCGCGCACGCGCGACGCCACCGAGGCTTCGCTCAAGCGGCGCGGCGTGACGCCCGCCGCGCTCATCGAGATCGGCAGCCGCGAAGCCATCTGCGAAGCGATCCGCCACGGCCTGGGCGTGGCGCTCATGCCGGTGGGCGAAGTGCCGCGCGGCGCCTCGCTGACCTCGGTGCCGATCGCGCCGGACGGCCCCGTGGTCCACGAATATCTCTACCACCTGCGCAGCCGATCGAGCGCCCGTCTCATCACGGCGTTCATGGCCACGCTCGAAGACACCATCGCCCTCCCCAAAAAAACCGCTGATACGCCTATAGGCAATCTTTCGTAAAACGAAATATCGGCGTCTTGACTCGACCCTAAGATCTCCTGCAATTCGCCGGACAGGCCGGCGGAATCTGGCAGGGGACAATCAATGACAAGACAGGCAGCCGTGCAGGCCGCTTGCGGCCTCGCGCTCGTCGCCATACTCGGCGGCTGCGGCGGGGAATCGACGCAACCTTCAGCCAGCGCGCACAATTCGAGCGCTGCAGACAGCGGATCGGGTGCGAGCGCACCCACCGCCGCATCGAATGCCGCCGGCGGATCGACCGGCAACAACGGTTCGTCGAACAACCAGACGAGTACCACGCCCGTCAACAAGATGCTCGTGATCGAGCTGGACGGCGTGACCTACAGCGCGCTCACCTCAGGCATCTCCGCAGGCAAGCTGCCCAATCTCGCGAAGCTCACGTTCGCGCCCGCCTATAGCGGCGGCGTGAACAGCACGCTCAGCCAGCAGCCCAATCTCGACACGCCGGGCTGGGCCACCCTCGTCACCGGCACGTGGGCCGATCGCCATCAGATCAACTCGGACGCGCCGAACCAGGCACTGCACGCGCCTACCGTCTTCTCGATGCTCAAGTCCGCCGGCGCGGGCAAGCTGGGCGCTGCCGTGGATTCCGCGGGCTTCGCCGCGATCCTCGCGCCCGATCAAAACGCAGGCAACCTCGACAGCGTGACGGGCTGCGCCTCGGTGGACAGCTGCGTGACGAACCAGGGCACGAGCCTCATCAACAACGGCTACTCGCTCGTACTCGCGCAATATCATTCGGCCCAGGATGCCGCGCTCAACTGGGGCCTCAATTCGTCGAACTACTCGAACACGCTCGCGCAACTCGATAGCGCCGTGGGCACGCTCGTGAACGCCACCGCGCAGCGCAACGGCGAACGCTGGCTCGTGCTCGTGACCGCAAGCCACGGCCTGAACGCCGCGGGCGGCACCGACGGCCTGCCGCTCGCGCCCGAATCGACGAGCTTCATCGGCATCAACCAGCAAGCCAACGGGCGCCTCTCGAATCCGGCCGCGCCCACCTCGCTCGCCGACCTCTATACGCGCGCCAGCATCGCCGACCTCGCACCCACGCTGCTCGCCTACCAGAGCGCGCTGCCCGCCGCGGCTTCGTATGCGCTCGACGGCGGCGAACTGATCGGCCAGCAGCCCGTGTCGCAACTCATCGGCGTGACGGGCAGCAACAACACGAGCACGGTGCTCACCTGGGGCGCGCCTTCGACGGGCGCCATCACGGTGTTGCGCAACGGCCAGCAGATCGCCTCGCTGCCCGCCGGCACGACCACCTACACGGACAACCAGCTCGGCGTGACCACCACCGGCGCCTATACGTTCAACTACGCGGTGGCCGCGGGCACCGCGCCCATCGCCTCGCTCGTGCAGGTGCAGTACGTCGCGCCGCCGCCGCCCCCGCCTCCTCCGCCGCCGCTTGCGACGACGCTCACGAACGGTCTGTCCACCTACTACCCGTTCGGCGCGCTGCCCGCCGTCGACAAGATGAGCGCAAGCACGCTGGGCCCGTGGGCCGCGGATGCGAACGGCGGCTCGCTCACGCCCGATCCGTTCGGCGGCCAGGGTCTGAAGGTCGACACCAGCATCGTCGATACCAACGGCTTCGACGGCTACAAGCTCGTGCAGAACAACGACGTGACGAAGCAGCCGCAGTTCACGCTGGGCTTCTGGTTCATGACGTCGTGTCAGAACCTCACGGGCAACGGCACGCCGGTGTTCTCGAACAAGAACTACTACACGGGTGGCAATCCCGGCATTGCGATCGGCCTGTTCGCGGGTTCGACCACGAGCTGCAACCTGCGCTTCAACATCGGCGACGGCAGCACGCGCAACGACATGAACAGCGCGACTGTGACCGCGAACAAGTGGGTCTACGTGGCGCTCACGATCGACACCGTGGGCAAGACGATGACGGGCTATGTGTTCGACCCGACGCTCGGCGAAGAGAAGTACACGGCCTCGGTCACGGTGAACGTGGCGAAGCTGCCGGGTCTGGGCGCATTCGGCCTGAACGAGGACGGTACCGGCCAGTACTACATGAACGCGTGCAACGACAAGGCGCCTTACACCGCGGGCGAGTGCGCGGCCTCGCCGCCGGACGTGCAGTCGTTCAGCGACCTTGCGCTGTGGAACCGCACGGTCACCGAAAGCGAGCTGCAGTCGGTCTTCGGATCGGGCAAGCCCCTCTCCACGCTCCTGCCATGAGAGGCCCCGCCATGAGTCGACCTGTTCATCACGAAGCGAACGGCATGCGCGCCGCCGGCGGTGCCCTCCTTGCGGCCCTCCTCACGGCCCTGCTGTGCGCGCTGCTTGCGGCCTGCGGCGACGGTTCGAGCAACAACGCCGGCAGCACCTCGGGCGGCGCCGCCGCGATCGCGAACGCGGCCCCCGCCGGGGCAGGCGGCGCGAGCGCGCCGGTCGCGATCGTCGCGGCACCCACCTCGGGGGTCTGCGCCGCGTCCGGCACCGTCGCCACCCAGCCGCCGCTGCTCAACACGCAGCTCAATTGCGCGCCCTGAGCGGTCAACCTGTTGCGCGCGCATCGAGATGGCGGTCACGCCATGCCTGTGCGCGCCCGAACAACGAATCCAGAAATACCCGCCCATCATGACTTCAATGGATCGCCGTCACTTCCTGCGTGCCGCCGCGGCCGGCGCGACGCTCAGCCTGTTTCCGCCCGCGATCCGGCGTGCGCTCGCGATTCCCGCGAACAACACGACCGGCACGATCAACGACGTGCAGCACGTCGTGATCTTCATGCAGGAAAACCGCTCGTTTGACCACTACTTCGGCACGCTGCCCGGCGTGCGCGGTTTCGCCGACCGCTTGACGATCCCGCAGCCGGGCGGCACGAACGTCTGGCAGCAAAGCGACGGCAGCCGCACCGTGCTACCGTTCTATCTCGACAGCACCAAGGGCAATGCGCTGCTCGCGGGCGGCGCGCACTCGTGGACCGACGCGCACAGCGCCTGGGACAACGGCCGCATGACGCAGTGGCCGAAATCGAAGGGCGATGTGTCGATGGGCTATCTGCAGGCCTCGGACCTGCCGTTCCATTTCGCGCTCGCCAACGCGTTCACGATCTGCGACGCGTACCACTGCTCGCTGCACGGCGGCACCAACTCGAACCGCATTTTCATGTGGACCGGCACGAACGGCCCCACCGGCTCGAACTACGCCGTGGTGAACAACGACGGCTGGGATGGCCTGGGCGCCTCGGCCACGGGCCTCACGTGGACCACCTACGCGGAGCGCCTGCAGGCGGCGGGCGTGAGCTGGAAGGTCTACGAGAACCAGCCCGATAACTACACCGACAACCCGCTCGCGGGCTTCGCCACGTTCCGCAAGGTCAACGAGACCATTCCGGGCTCGCCGAACGCGCCTTATACGCCCGCCATGGAAGCGCTCTCGCCGCTCTACAAGGGCATCGGCAACACCATGCCCGACGGCGGCTTTCTGCAGGCGCTCGCCGACGACATCGCCGCCGGGCAACTGCCGCAGGTGAGCTGGATTGTCTCGCCGCAGGCCTACTGCGAGCACCCCGGCGCCTCCACGCCGGGCCAGGGCGCGTACTACCTGCAACTGCTGCTCGACACGCTCACGGCCAATCCGGACGTGTGGAGCAAGACCGTGCTCATCGTGAACTACGACGAGAACGACTGCTTCTTCGACCACATGCCGCCGCCCGACGCACCCTCGCCCAACGGCGACGGCAGCTATGCCGGCAAATCGACGGTCACGACGCAGTACGAGTACTTCACGGTGCCGAACGCGCCCGGCGACTCCTCGCCGCTGCCGCCCGACGGCCAGCCTTACGGCCCGGGCCCGCGCGTGCCGATGTTCGTGGTCTCGCCGTGGAGCACGGGCGGCTTCGTGAACTCACAGGTCTTCGATCACACCTCGGTGCTGCGCTTTCTCGAACAGCGCTTTGGCGTGCTCGAACCGAACATCAGCCCGTGGCGCCGCACCGTGTTCGGCGACCTGACTTCATGCTTTAACTTCAGCACCCCGAACGATACGCCGGTCGGCACCATGCCCGCGCCGACCAAGGCCGTGGCCGATGCGCAGAACGCACAGCAGGGCGCGCTCGGCGCGGTGCCGGTGCCGTCGGTCGCAAGCCAGGCCATGCCGCAGCAGGCACTGCTGGCGCGCCCTTCGCGCGCACTGCCCTATCAGTTGCATACGAGCGCGAACGTAGATGCGCACAGCGGCAACGTGTGGCTCGTTTTCAGCAACACGGGCACCGTGGGCGCCGTGTTCCATGTATACGACAAACTGCATCTGGACCTGCCGCCGCGCCGCTACACCGTGGAAGCGGGCAAGGAGCTCTCGGACATCTGGACGCCCACCACGGCCGATGCGGGCGCATACAACCTCTGGGTGCTCGGGCCGAACGGTTTTCACCGCGAATTCACAGGCAACGTCACGGCAGCGGCGAGCGGCCCGAATCCCGAAGTGCGCGTGTGCTACGACACGACCAACGACGCGGTCTATCTGACCATCATGAACACCGGCGTGGCCGCCAGCAACACGACTGTCACATCGAACGCGTATCGTGCGGACGGCCCCTGGACGTATACGGTCCCGGCCGGCATGCAGGTCGAGCCCTACTGGTCGCTCACGGGGTCGAGCGGCTGGTACGACTTCACGCTCTCGGCGGAAAACGGCGTCACCCGCCGCTTTGCAGGGCGCGTGGAAACGGGCAAGGACAGCGTCAGCGATCCCGCGATGGGCACCCCGGCCTGAAAAGGCCAAAGCGGTGCGAAAGCAAAGTCAAGGCACTAAATCGTCACTGCGCCGTCACTGCGGCGTCACAGCGCGGGGCATGGTCAGCCCCGCGAAAAGCGATTCACCGGCCCCGTATCCGCGGGAAAGGCCGCAGCCGTGCGCGCGGATACGAGGCCGTGATGTCCACATGCTTGTGCGGGGATGCACCGAAGCATGACACCAACAACTCACACCTACCTTAAACAGATGAACAAGCTACGACTTTCCGGTATCGCCCTCGCGCTCGTGGGCGCCAGCTCGGGCGCCCACGCCGCGGACAGCGTCACGCTCTACGGCGTCATCGACACCTCCATCCAGTACGTGAACCACGCGAACTCCGAGGGCGACCACCGCTGGGGCATGCAGGACGGCAACCTCTCGGGTAGCCGCTGGGGCCTCAAGGGCACCGAAGATCTGGGCGGCGGCCTGAAGGCGATCTTCCAGCTCGAAAACGGCTTCAACCCGAACACGGGCGCCTTCCACCAGGGCGGCAAGATGTTCGGCCGCCAGGCGTTCGTGGGTCTCACGGGCGACCAGTGGGGCACGGTCACGCTGGGCCGCCAGTACGACCCGCTCGTCGACATGATCCAGCCGCTCACGGCCGACAACTATTTCAGCAGCATGTTCGCAACGCCAGGCGACGTCGACAACAACGACAACAGCTCGCGCACGAGCAACGCCGTAAAGTACGTCTCGCCGGTGTTCTCGGGCTTCCAGTTCGAAGGCCTCTACGCCTTGGGCGGCGTGGCCGGTCAAACGGGCTCGGGCCAGACGTGGTCGGGTGCGGCCACCTACTCGATCGGCTCGTTCAGCGCGGCTGCGGGCTACTTCTACGCGGCCAACTCGGCGTCGGCCACGAAGCGCACGGGCTGGAGCGGCACCTCGGACGGCACGTTCGACGGCAACTTCGATCCGGACACGCCGCTCAACAACGGCTACATCACGGCGAAGTCGATCGGCATCGCCTCGGTGGCCGCGCAATACGTGTTCGGCCCGTTCACGGCGAACCTGCGCTACAGCAACGCGCAATACCGTCCGGACGCGGAATCGGCGTTCTTCAACACCGAGCGCTACAACGTGGGCGGCGCCTACCTCGGCTACCAGGCCACGCCTGCGCTGCTGCTGGGTCTCGGCTACATCTACACGAAGTCGAGCGGCGACACGTCGGCGACCTATAACCAGGTCTCGCTGGGCGCGGACTACTCGCTCTCGAAGCGCACCGACGTCTACCTGATGGGCGCATGGCAGCACGCCAGCGGCGAACAGGGCAACGGCAAGGGCGGCGCGGTGCAGGCCGAAGCGTCGGTCGGCTCGTATGGCTACTCGTCGGCGTACACGGTGCAGGACATCGTGACGGTGGGCATCCGCCACAAGTTCTGATCGCCTGCCGCACGGCAGCACGGAACGGCCGCGCAGCAATGCGCGGCCGTTCTGCTTTTTGCACGGCAGTTTGCAGAGCGCGATGCGACTAGCCGCGCCTTGCGATGCCCATGACGAGCGTGACGAGGAAGATCACCAGGAAGATGTAGAAGAGGATCTTCGCGATGGCGGCCGCGCCCGCCGCAATGCCGCCGAAGCCGAACACGGCGGCGACGATCGCGATGATGAAGAAGATGATCGCGTACTGAAGCATGACGTCCTCCAGACCCGGTTGTGCCGGGCAAGTGTGCGCCGTTCGGGCGGCGTTGCGTTCGCCGGGGCCGGATAATCCGGCCCCAACCCCGCGCCTGGCGCTTCCTCCCTTACGCGACTACTTTGTGTGATACCCGCGCCCGGCACGTGTCACTCAGTGAGCAAGCCGGGTGCCCGGCCCATGTGCTGCGCTGCGGTGGCTACGGTGGCTATTGCGTCGAGTTCGGCGGCATGCCCGGCGTGGTGGCGTTGCCGCCCTGCGAGCCGTTGCTGCCGTTGTTGTAGCCCGATGTACCCGGCGCCGCGTTCGGGGTGGCCCCTGTACCGGTGCCCGCGCCGCCACCCATACCTGTCGTGCCCGGCGAACCATAGCCGCTGTCCGGCGCATTGCCGGGCACCACGCCGGCCGCGCCCGGCGTGTTCCCGCCGCCCGCGCCCACGCCTGCCGAACCGCCGCCCGCATTGCCACCCATCCCGCCTGCGTTGCCGCCGCCGCCGGCGCCGCCCGCGCTACCGGCGGCCCATGCCGCGCCCGAAAGTGCCATCATCAACGCTACAGCAACGGTGTGTTTTTTCGTCCGGTTCATCGTCGATCTCCTTGGTTTCCAGTGGGTTCGAGGAAAGCAGCGTGCGTCTTGCGGACGACGCCGCGCCTGCGTCTTCGGTCGCGCAAGCGATGTGCCACGAACGGCCATGGAGGAAAGGAGAACGGAGGATCTGAACGGTTGCTCGATCGGCGCAAAGTTGGGCCCGGGCTTTGCGTGCGATTACAAGGATTTTTTTGGCTATTGCTCAGCATTGCCAGGTAAATCGTTCCGCGTTACGCCTGCGTGGAAGGCGGATGCCAGCCGTTGTGCCTGAACGAAGTCGAGAAAAACAGCACCTGGTAGCGAATCGCGTTGGACCAGTAGGCCCACGTATGGCCGCCGGGCCGCTCCGCATAGTCGTGCGGTATGCCGAGCG
The DNA here is from genome assembly GCF_905220215.1 of Paraburkholderia sp. J12. Lineage (NCBI taxonomy): Bacteria > Pseudomonadati > Pseudomonadota > Betaproteobacteria > Burkholderiales > Burkholderiaceae > Paraburkholderia > Paraburkholderia sp. J12. The sequence goes on along the minus strand of NZ_CAJMZC010000004.1, from coordinate 64,341 downwards.
CGATGAGCCGTTCATGCAGCACCCGGTTCGACTTGACGAAATAGTCGCTCACGCCGCAATCGATCGTCAGGTCGATATGGGCATGTTCGAATTCGCGCGCGCCGGCAATGATCGCGTTGCGGTTCCAGAACGCCGCGTGCCGCGCGGGGTTGCCGAACACGCGGTCGATGCCGGGCTCGTCTTCGCAGGCGCGCGGGTCCACGGCCCCGCTCATGCTGCCCGCCGCGCCGAAGGTGCCGGGCTTGTCGAGCGCGATGCGCAGCGCGCCGAAGCCGCCCATGCTGAGCCCCGTGATCGCGCGGGCTTCCTTCGTGGCGAGGGTCCGGAAGTGTGCGTCCATCCAGCTCACCACTTCCGTGCCGATGTAGGTTTCGTAGCGGCTCTGCGCATCGAACGGACTGTCGATGTACCAGCTCTCATGCCCGCCGTCCGGCATCACGAGTATCACGTGATAACGGTCCGCCAGCTTCGCGATGGGGGAATTCGCAGTCCAGTCCGTATGGTCGCCACCCGAGCCGTGCAGCACGTAGATCACGGGAAAGCGCTGCGTGGGGTCGCCGCGCCCGTAGTCGTCGGGCAAGACGACCGTGGCCTCGAAGGTTTGCCGCATGGCGGCACTGGGAATGCTCACGACCTGCGACTGGAAAGCCCAGGCGGGTCCGGCAAAGAGCAACGTCGAAACGAACCAGAGTGCAAGCCGAAGTGCGCGGGCCGTGTTCATGAGGGGTCGCTCTTGTTGTAGTGGCACCTTGCGGCGGCCGGTAAAACGCTCCAGCCGACTCTAGCAATGGGCACTTACAGTCAAATTTCAGCAAACCCTACGAACTGCAAGGAAAAGCGCGCCGCCCCCCAACGAAAATCGGGCACGGCAGGGACACCCTCTCACGCCCGCCGTGCCCCTGCGCGCGAGACTCAGAACTGCTCGATCCAGGTCGCGAGCCGGTCGGCCGGGAAGTCCGACTTCGGATGCGCCGGCTGGAACGCGATGGCCTCGCCCTTACGTCCCGCGCCCAGCGCGAAGCCATTCACGTCCAGCCATAGCAGGCTGGCCAGCCAGACGGCGTGCCGGATCGACACCGCCTTGCCCGCCGGCTCGCCGAGATATTCGACCAGTGCGGCCCGCTCTTCCACCACGAAGCCATCGTCTTCGCGCCGCACCGGCACGCCTGCCGCCTCGAGCGTCTCAGCCATGGCCGCCACCGCATCGGCGACGCTCGAGCTAAAACGCCGGTTGCGCAGCGCCGTGAAGTTCTCCGCCACCGTATGCGCAAACGTCCCGCTGCGCTGGCTCTCGGCCGCGACCACATCGGAATAGTCCACCAGCAGCCAGTCCGGCTCGGGGCAGTGCACCTCGGCAATGGCAGCCGCGGCCAGGTAGGTTTCCACCGGCTGGAAGCGTTCCGGCCCGACCAGCGCGGCAGACAGCATCTGGACCTGGCCGATGCGCGTGGCCAGCATCTGCTTGTGCAGCACGCCCAGCTTTTCGCGGACCAGCTGGTCGCGCTCCTTGCGCAGTTCGGAGAGTTCCAGCGCCTGCTTCAACTCCATTCGCAAAGCCGTAATGTCCCACGGCTTTTTGATGTAGCGATGGATATGGCCGAGATTGATGGCCGCAACGGTCTGGTCGATCTCCGAATAGGCGGTGGTCAATATCCGCACGATATGCGGATAGCGCTCGCTGGCATAACGAAGCAATTCGTTGCCGAACTCACCCGGCATGCGCTGATCGGAAACCAGCACCCCCACCCTGTCGCCATGCGCATCCAGAAGTGCTTTGCCCTCTTCCACCGAGCCGCCGGTAAAGACCGGCGCCAGGCTCCCAATGGCCCGCTGGAAATACTTCACAGCGGTGGCCTCGTCATCAACGAAGATAATCGCCGGTGACGACTCCTCTTTGGCTTTCACTTCGTTCATCAAGAACTCCTGAGCGATTGACTTCTGGTATTAGAAAATTCCAGCACTACGGTGGTGCCGGCTCCCAATGTCGATTCGATATGCAGTGCGCCGCGGCAGGACTGCATGACGCGATTGCACAGCATCAGCCCCAACCCGTTTCCGCCCGATTCCGCGTAGGTGGTCACCGGATCCTTCAACAGGCGCGCCCGGATCTCGGGCGCAATGCCCGGCCCGTTGTCGCTGACGGTGATGCGCGGCTGGGGTTGCGCCACCACGGTGAAGCGCACCGACGGCGCCGGCGCATCGGCCAGCGCGCGCAGCGCGTTGGACAGGAGCGACGAGAGCACGAGGGCCACGCAATTGGGCTGCGTGGTCACGGCAAAGTCGCCGTGCACTTCGACCTGGACCCACGAGCGCTGTGCCCCCGCGAACGGATAGGTGTCGAGCAAGGCGGAGATCAGGCCGTGCGCCGTTGCTTCGCTGCGGGCGTCGTCTCCGGTCGCTTTCCGGCGTCCATTGTGAACCGAGCGCCAGAACGACGACACCACGGCCATGCAATACTGCGCGCCCTCGCGCATGGAGCGGGCCGTTCCGGCAATTTCCTGTTGCGAGTCGGGGTCGCCGTCCGCGCGATCTTCGATGCTGAGCGCGTTCAGGGCAATGGCCGCAAGCGGCGTGTTCAGTTCGTGCGCAAGGAAGGCCAGGGTCTCGTCGACGGCTTTCAGGCGATGATCCTGGATGGCGCGTTCCTGGTAACGCTCGAATGCGAGGCGCAGCACGTCGCGCACGGCATCCGCCGTGAGCGGCTTCTCCAGGATGCGGAACACCTCGCCGGTGTTGACGGTTCGCAGCAGCACATCCACGTCCGCATAAGCCGTGACCATGATGCGGACGATGTGCGGATGCGCCTGCGCCACGTGGCGCAGCAGGTTGCCGCCGTCGCGCCCGGGCATGCGGAAGTCCGTCACCAGCACGGCGATGCGGGCGCTGTCCCGGCCGAGGACCTCGATCGCCTCGTCCGTGCTCGTGGCAAGCAGCACCTCATAGTCCGCGCCGACCATGCGCGCGAAATATTTACAGGCCAGCTCTTCGTCGTCCACGTAGAGCAGCGTGCGCGGTGTCAGCCTGAGGTCGTTCATCATGATCGTCTCACGTCGCCCGCGACAGATCGAAACTGAACGCGGCCCAGCTACCCAGTTCGCTCTCGGCGTACAGCAGGCCGCCATGGCGCTCGATCACGGCATAGCTGATCGACAGCCCGAGGCCCAGGCCCTGCCCGACGTCGCGGGTCGTAAAGAACGGCTCGAACACGCGTGCGAGGTGCTCGTCGGCGATGCCCGGCCCGTTGTCGCGCACCGTCACGTGCAGCCGATGCTCCTCCCAGCGGGCGGCGATGCGGATGGCCGGCTCGGCCGTCCCCGCCTTGCGCATGGCCAGCGCGGCATTGGAGAACAGGTTGATCAGCACGCCGACGATGGCGGCCTCGTCGCCCTGCACCAGCGTATCGGGCGGCAGCTCGCGGACCACGGCCACGCCGCGCAGCTCGTGCCCGATCAGCCGGAGCGCCGAATCGAGCGCCCTTTCGAACAGGAAGGGTGTTTTGGCTTCGGCCTCGGCGTCGGCCTTGCGATACGCGAAGGTCTTCAGGTCCGCCACGATATGCTGGATGCGTTGCATGCCCTGCTTCGCATCGACGAGACACTCCTGCAATACCGGTTCCGCCTTGGCCGCGGGTTCCTCCAGCGCGACCTCGATCGCCATCAGGCAGAAGTTCACCGGGTTATTGACCTCATGCAGCAGGCCCGCAGACAGCGTGCCGATGGCCGCCATCTTTTCCTGCTGCAGCAGTTGCCCCTTGATGTCGAGCAGCTTGCGGTTGATCGCTTCGAGTTCGCCGTTCTTCTCGGACACTTCGGCCTTCAGGCGGAACAGCGAGAAGCGGATCCGCTCGTTGAAGAAGGTGTAGACCGCGCTCGCGGCAGCGGCGAACAACAGGAGCAAGGCGTTCACGGTCATCGTGCCCGTGGACGCAATACCGCCGGGATGCAGCAGGCAGGCCGCCAGATAGAGGCCGCAGGAGAGCACGCCGAACACCAGGTTCTGCCATAAGCCGAAGGGCAGCGCGATGCCGGAAGCGAAAATGGCGAGGTTCAGCCCCATGAAGTACGGCGACAGAACACCGTCAGTTCTCCAGATCATCCAGGAAATCATGATCTGCGGCAGCAGCAGCCACGACAGCGTCAGCCACGGGGCGAAACGCCGCCCCACCGTGCTGCCCAGCAGGATCACGATGCCGCCGATCAGCAACGAGACGAACAGACGCGCGGCGGTAAACGACGTCAGCAGTTGGGGATACTGCGCATAATCCAGTCCCACGCCCAGCAAGACGAGCACGATGGCGGTATAGGCGCCGCCACGGCTGAAAGTCACGCGGAAATCGGCCAGTTCAGCTTGATAACCTGTGTGCAGTTGAGCGGTACTCATGAATGAGGTGTCTGCCGACGTTTTATAGGATCGTGGCTTCCGCGAACACATTCACTCCGGTCTCGTCGACATAGAGCTTGTGTTCGGCCGATTGTGCGGGCAGCAGTGCGCGCATGCCGCTCTCGTTCCGGTAGATCAGATACCACTCGAGCAGATGCTCCATGCCGTACTTCTCGGGGTTCGCCGAGTGTACGTTAGTCACCAGCAACTGGCCGCCGGATCGTGTACGTGATGCGAAATAGTTAAGGAGCCGCGCGCAGACCTTGTCCGAGAGGTAATCGAAGAGGCCTGCGCAATACACTGCGTCGAATTCGCGCAGCGACTCGTCGGATGTGAGCCGGCGCTTGAGCAGATCATGCACCGACTGGTGCACCATTTCCAGCGAGACCTTGTGCCCCGCCGCGCTCGCCGCCCGTTCGATCGAGGCTTTCGTGAAGGCCAGGGTTTCCTCGCTGAAGTCGATCAACTGGAACGACAGAAGGTCGGGTTGCGCATATTCGCGCACGAAGCGCTGAATTTCGAAAGCCGGCCCGCAGCCGACATTGAGTATGCGAAACGGCCTGCCGGCCGCGCGCGCGGCTTCGGCCTGGCGCGTGAGAAAGTCGATCAGCAGGGCGATGCGGTTGCGGTGGGCGGTCGCCACGGCAGCCTGGAGGAACGCGGTATTGACGATCTGGAAGTAGGTCGTGGGGCCCTGTTGCGGATCGCTCAGGATCTGGTTGACCATTTCGTAGTCGCCGGCATAACCCAGCGGCTTGGTAAAGGTGCGGTAGACAAAGGGCGCGCGCAACAACAACGGATGCAGCGCCGATTGCGCATAGGCGCGGTGAATGGGCGCCAGCTCGGCATCGACCCGCTCGGCTTCGCCCTCGAGCCGGTCGAGGTAGGACTTGACCTTGAGCATGATGGGCGTGGCCAGCTCGTAGAACAGATCCTCGCGCAGCTTGCCGTCGATCTTCGGCAGGCTCTCCGTCAAATCGACCTGCTCGACCCAGCGCGACACTTCCGAGAGAAACGCGCGCATCTCGTTCACCACGATCTGATAGTCGCGCCGGATATTGAAGCGCGCGTCCCAGTCGCTGATGAAGAGTTCGGCTTCCCGCCCGACCGACTTCGGCTCGCCCGGCAACACGCTGAGCTCGCGCCACTCGTCGATCAGTGCGAGCGACACCACGGCGGTCAAACCCGTGTTCACGAGACTGACGACGACTGCCTTGCCCAGATAGGCATTCTTGCTGCCCATCCGCACGGTCAGGTCGCTCAGGACCTCGCTGACCTGGACGATCGAGTACGGGTTGTAGATCTCCATCACCAGAGACTTTCTCTGGAGATTGATGATGGTCCCACGCACCTGCTCGCGCTGCGAGTTGCGGAAGCTGACTACCGGATCGATTTGCGTCTGAGAGTACACGGTATAGGAACCTGAGGAATCCGGAAAACGCAGTTGAGTATCGAATGCAGCCTGGTCGCGGGTAGCGTGTCTGCCACATCGAACACGAGCCGTAGACAGGGTTCGTGGCAGCCTCGCCAAGCCGGCTCCCTACCCTTTGCCCGCGCGGCTCCGACACTTTTTGAGTGTAACATTAATAGGGTCAACCCTTAGCCCCGCCATAAACCGTGTACGGGCCACGGCCGCGTGCCTGCGCCGCTGTTGCTCATTTCATCATTGCGCCGGACGGCGAAGCACCGGCGTGCGATGTCGCTGTCCAATACTACCGGGAAAGATATAACGGTCGAGTAAAGCGTTTCGGGGGAAAACCCAGGAGCGGTGGGCGGCGACGCGCGGCAAAAAGCGGCATCCGCGCGCCGTGGGACAGTCACGGTCGCGCGGGGTATCGCCGTTCACGGAGACACGCTATCGGTCGTGGAAAGGGAAGGCATGGATTCCCGGTTGCCGATGCGGCGCATGCCGATTCTCAAAGGCCGCAATAGTGAGGCGCGAGGCGGATCGAGCCAGGATGCACCTGACCGCGTACCGGCCCGCCCCACAACAATCAAGCCGTCTCGTGCAACCCGACCGATGTCGCTTGAGAAGGAAAGAAGTTCGGCAATGCACTGCCGTCGAACACATTGAACTTCACGGCGCCCGCTATCGTATGGCCGGCCGGCCCCACGTACGTGTCCGTGCCGTATGCCACCGCCTGCGCGCTTTGCATGAAGCTCAGGAAACCCGTGGCGCTGCCAGGGTTCTGGGTCAGGTCGATTTTCGCTCCGCCCGGCGCATAATAAGGGCCGTCCTTGAACATGCCCTGGGCACCGGCTTCGCCCATTTGATGGAAGAGCTGCATGAAGCTCACCATCCCGTCGGCCTCGTTGCTGACCGACTGGGTTTGCGCGTCGGTCAGGGGCGTGCCGTCCGCAGCGGCCCACGCCGCATATCCACCCACCGCGTCCTGATGAAACGCGTTGACGGCCTGGACCAGCGTGCCGTTACTGTTGAGCAGATTTTGCAGCCACGCCTTGTCGCTATCGCTCAAGGTATTGGACGTCACCTTGATCGAACCGTTGTCGGACTGGAAATCGAACTGGGCATTCGCAAGATCCGGGCGCTGCTGCACCACGGCCTGCATCGACGCAACCAGCGCATTCGCCACATCCTGCGCATCCTGGCCCGTGCGGAAATTCATGCTCATGGCATCCAGATACTGGCTGACCCGGCCTTCGGTCAGTTGCGCGGTGACTTCGGTCACGGAAACGATCGATGACGCGGCGGCGTTGGCCGTCGCGGAACTTTGATTCGACGCGACGGCGCCGGGATTCGATGCGTTATTCGATGCGATCGCCGCATTACTCGACGGACTGATGGAAAGACTCATCTTCTCCTCAATCATATGAAGAATTCCATCGGTTTAACGGCGCCTTGCCGGAGAACTTTAGGGATTTTGTCATATTGACGCATCGATATCGTAAGGTACGCCATTTCGCCCGCCTCCTGCGAATTCGCCACCGTCACCCTCGTTTTTTCCGCGAAAAGACCCCTAAAACCCCCGCAAACGTTAGCGGCCGGGCCACCGGATACCGCAAACGCACCATCGCACCATTTCTATTAACGGCGTAACGAAACTGACATAAATAGCCTTTAGCGTGCTGGTTTTCCTCATGGTCAGGAGCGGATCGCCATGCATCCCGCGCTTGCGCAATTTCGTCGTCCGGGAGTATCCGCTGGCCCGCGAAGCGCCGGTGATCTGGCTCAGGAAGTGCCGGCCATCGACGCCGCCGATTCGAATTCTCTCGTCATGGAGATTTTCTATTCGCGGCCCGATATGGTCAGTCTCGCCGTGGTCGAGGAAGACCGCCCGATCGGCTTGATCAACCGGGACATCTTCCTCTCGAAGATGAGCAAGCCGTTTCACCGCGAGCTCTACGACAAGAAGAGCTGCATTGCCTTCATGGACAAGGAGCCGCTGATCGTCGACGCCGACATGACCATCGAGGCGCTCACGTTCCGCACGGTCGAGGTGGGCGAGAAGGCGCTGGTGGACGGTTTCATCGTGACGCGGGAAGGCCGCTTCGCGGGCGTCGGCAACGGCCTGCGCCTGCTTGGCAGCGTGGCGGAAATGCAGGCGCAGAAGAACCGCGAGATCATGCAGAGCATCGAGTATGCAAGCGTGATCCAGCAGGCCATGCTGCGCGCCTCGCGCGACACGCTGACCACCACGCTGCCCGATTCGGCGCTCCTCTGGGAGCCGCGCGACGTGGTGGGCGGCGACTTCTATCACTTCTCCGCGTTCGCCGACGGCTGGTTCGGCGCCGTGGCCGACTGCACGGGGCACGGCGTGCCGGGTGCGTTCATGACCCTGCTCGCCTCGGCCTCGCTCTCCCAGGCGCTCGAGCAGATCGGTCCGCGCGATCCTTCGGCGCTGCTTGGCGCCGTCAACCGCAACGTGAAGAGCCTGCTCGGGCAGATCAACGGCAGCGGCGACGCCTCGCAGTCCAACGACGGGCTCGACGCCGCCTTCTTCTGGTTCGACGCCGCCCGCCAGCAGGTGTCGTTCGCGGGTGCGCGCGTGGCGCTGTACGTGCTGCGGCCCGACGCAGCCGAATTCGAAATCATTGCCGGCGAGCGCATGGGCGTGGGTTATGTGGACAGCCTCGCGGACTACGCATGGACGCTGCATACGGTCGAGGTTCCGCGCGGCAGCCTGCTGTTCGTTTCGACGGACGGCATGACCGACCAGATCGGCGGTCCGCGCAAGATCGCCTTCGGCAAGCGCCGCGCGCTCGAACTCATTCTGGGCCGGCGCGAAAATGCACCGGCCGCGATTTGCGCCGGCTTGCTCGAAGCGCTCGCGAAGTGGCAAGGCACGCAGTCCCGGCGTGACGACGTCACGCTATTTTTTGCACGTGTTTAAGGTACTCCACGACTATGTCTGTCACTCTGGATCAGCATAGCTGCTTCTTTGAAATTGCCCAGCAGCGCAACCTGATTTTCTATCACAAAGGCTATTTCTCGCACAGCATCGTCGCCGCGATGAGCGAGGTGGTGAAGCTGCAACTGGAAGTGGCCGGCGTGAGCACATCGGGGCGCAGAAAGATCTTCTCGTCCTTTATCGAACTCTCGCAGAATATCGTGCACTATTCGTCCGACTCGCTGCCCGAAGCCACGGCGCAGGGCGGCGCGATCCGCGAAGGCGCGATGTGCATTTCCAGCGACGGCGAGCGTCATCTGATGGTCTGCATCAACCCGATCGCCACGCATGCCGTGGACGATCTGCGCGAAAAGCTCGAACCGCTGCGCAATATGTCGATCGAGGAAATCAAGCAGGCCTACAAGACGTCGTTGCGCGCCGAGACGCCGACCGACAGCAAGGGCGCGGGCCTCGGCTTCCTGACGATGGCGCGCGACGCGAGCGCCCCGCTGGAATTCGCCTTCTATCCGCGTGAAGACGATTCGGGCACGACGCTCTTTTGCCTCAAGACCATTATCTGACCAGGGTCCGCGTACAGAATGGAAAATCTTTTCATTGCCGCCACGGCCACGTCGCCGGAAATCGACTTCCGCTTCGACCAGAACGTGCTTGCGCTGCGAGGCGAGTCCTATCCCGAGAATGCGGCTGCGTTCTACGCGCCCGTCATGGAGGCGCTCAACGCGTGGCTCGCGGGTTGCTCGGCCGCCGAAATCATGGTCGAGGTCACGCTCACCTACTTCAACAGCTCCAGCACCAAGATGCTCTTCAGCATCTTCGACGCGCTGGACCGGGCCGCTTCATCCGGCAACCGGGTGCAGGTGAACTGGTATCGCGATGAGGAAGACGAAATGATCCTCGAGTTCGGCGAAGAGCTCCAAACCGACTTCACGGCGATCCAGTTCAACGATTGCCCGGTTGCAACTTGAGTACGGCCGTGGTGACCCCGGCCACTCCCCGGAACGCGTCGCCCGACGACGCACCGGACCTCTTTCGCAACGAGAGCGAAGCGCTGGAACGGGCCCGGGCCATGTGCGCGGACCCTGGCGCCGAAGCGGAAAGCTATCGCGAGGCGCTGGGGGAACTCATTCGCCACTACGAACGCCTGATGCGCGAAACGCGCCGCCTGATCGGCCGCAGCGATCGCGCCGAGCGCGACATGCAGGCGCTGACCCAGCAACTGCAGTTTCGCGCGACGCACGACGCGCTGACCGGCGTGCTCAACCGCAGCGCCGTGATCGAGCGCACCGTCAAGGCGCTGCGCACGAACCGGGCCGTGATGGTCCTGCTCGATATCGACGACTTCAAAAAGGTCAACGACGACTTCGGCCACCCTGCCGGCGACGCCGTGATTCTCGGCATCGTCAACTGCCTGCGGCAGATCCTCGGCGCGGCCGGCATCATCGGGCGGGTGGGCGGCGAGGAATTTACGGTCGTCCTGCCGGGCGCCGATATCGCCGATGCCTTGCCGCTTGCCGAGCGCATGCGCGAGGCCATCGCCAACCATGTGTTCCCGGCGCCGGTCAGCCGGCACATCACGGCCAGTTTCGGCGTGAGCAACAATCCCGCGGGCACGGACTTCGGCACGGCTTATGGCATGGCGGACGCCGCCCTCTATGCAGCAAAACGGGGCGGCCGCAACCGGGTGGCGTTCGATCCGGACAACCCGACCAGCAACGTTGCCAATACACCGTCTGTGTGAAAAAACGTTGACGCCAAAATATCGGGTCATCTATCCTTTCATTATTCACATTTTTGGGGCTCATGCCTTGGACAGTAGCTGTAGTCGATCTAAGAGCCGTTTGACCGCCTGACCCCGCAAGACGTCCGCGCTTTTTTCCTTGCCGCCGTCTTGCCAGCAGGCAGACGGTGCGCGTCGCAGTGTTGTTGCTCCCCGTGCACCTTTCGAGCGCCATGTGGCCGCCGGGTATCCGCACGCCCGCGTTGCCCGCATGGCTTGAATCCGTACGCCTTGCGTGCGGGATGCGTCTATTCACGCACTTTTGACCGGCGTGCAGCGGCGCATGAACTCATACGTGCGCGACACGCGCAACAAGGAGCCGACATGCCGGACAGCGACAGTTATCCCTTATGCCACTCGAGTTTTCCTTTGAGTCATTTCATTGAGGAAAGCGCGTAGACGTCTTTTGCCGCGCCCACGCTGCGCGCACTCCGCCGTCTACCTGCTTTCCGCGTAACGCGTTAAAGCCTGACGCACGGAGATACACCATGAATTTCGGCCTCCTTCTTTCGAATCTTCCCCACGTCGAAGAATCGCGCCCCTACTACGACACCATGCTGTCGCTGCATACGCGTGAACCGCACCGGTTCGCCGCGTTCTGGCGCAATCTCAAGCGCTTCGTCGCTTCCTGATTTCAATGTTTCGGCCGGCTTGCTTCGATGTTTGCTTCGCGGCTCGCATCTCGGCTTGCATCGATCCGCAAGCCGGCCCGATCAACCGGAAGGAGATTGCGATGACTGAAGTCTGGGTTGGGCTTCTCGTGGGCGCGTTCGCCTGTGCCATTGCGGCCATGCCCATCGTCGCCCGTTTTCGTCCCGGCACGCTCCGGGAGCGGTTGCTTGCGCCACGCGGTCCGCGTATCTGGCGCATTCACCGGTAATGCCCGCATGGAGCGCCGGCTTGCAGTCCTGCGCTCCGTGTCCCAAGTTGTCTCGTCGCTACGGGGAGAAACCAGAATGAAACAACGTTCTTCACTCGATATCTGTCTGCCGCTTGCCGTATTCCTCGCGGCCTGCGCGCTTTCGATTCCCACCCTCGTCATTGCCTTGACCTGGCTGACCCTCGGCGTCTGCTCGATCGGCCACCGCGCACTGAACGACTTTCCGACCGTGGGCATTCCGCGCCGATGGCTCAGAGGCCCGCGCCGCGGCTGCCTGTGGTTCTATCATCTCGCCTGGTGGCCGCGCTATACGCCGGTGAACCTGCGTGCGTTCGCGGGGCGTCTTTCCAGGGCCGGTAAAGCAGTTCGATAAGTCGGGATCCTTTCCGCGGGAGCGCAATGAAAGTCACGATCGCGTACATAGAAGAACCGCCGTTCGGCTGGACGGGGACCGGCGAGCTTGCGACAGGCGCCGACATCGAGCTTGCGCAGAGCATCCTCACGGCAATCGGCGTGACGCGCATCGAGTATCACCTCACGACGTTCGGCGAATTGCTGCCCGGCGTACAGGCGGGTCGGTGGGACATGAACGTTCCGCTATTCGCGACGGCCGAACGCGCCGCGCTGGTGGCATTCAGCCGGCCTGTCTGGGCGATTCACGACGGCTTTCTGGTTCGCGCAGGAAATCCGAAAACGCTCGACAGCTATGCGTCCATGGCGGCGAGGGACGATGCCCGCCTAGGCATCATTGCCGGACAGGTGCAGCACGAGTCGGCGAAGGCATCGGGTGTGCGCGAGGAGCAATTCGTCATCTTCAAGACACAGCCCGATGCCATCGCCGCGCTGCGCTCCGGTGAGATCGATGCGTATGCCAGCACGTCCCTCGGCAATCGTATTCTGGCGGCGCGCCTCGGGCATGCGGAATTCGAAGCCGTCGAACATGGAACACATGGCCCGGGAAACCAGCGCCCGCCAGTGGGCGCGTTTTCGTTCAATAGCGGCAATGACCGCCTGTTGAACGCAGTGAACGCGCAGCTTCGCGCGTACCTGGGCTTCGACGATCATCGCCGCCGCATGGCGAAGTACGGCCTGACCGACAATGAGATCGATCCGGCCATTGCGGTCACGGGCGCGACATGAACCCGCAACGGCGCGCAACCGCTACTTGATCGACTGAATCTGCGCCTGGCTCAGTTCCCAGGTATGCGGCGGCAAGGGAATGAAATGCGCCGCGGTCAACCAGGCCTCGTTGTCTTCGGACGGCACGATCGCCCACAGCAGGAACCGGCGAATGGCCGCGGCCGTTGCCGGATCGGGCTGCTTCGTCGAAACCACGGCGTACTCGTAGTTCACGAGCGGATACGAGCCGCTGGCCGGCGCGAACACCAGCGTGAGGCGCTCGTCGGGCGGCGTGCGCGCGCCAAGCGAGGCCGCGCCCGCCATGATCGTCTCTCTTGTCGGCAGGACGAATTCCCCTGCCCCGTTCTTCAACGCCGCCGTGCCGAGTTTCGCCGCTGCGATGCTGTCGCTATAGCTCACCCCCACGTAACCTATCGAATAGTCGGTGGACTGAATCGCCTTCACCATGCCGGCGTTGCCCACTGCCGTCATGCTGGCCGGCACGCCGGGCCAGTCGATGGTCGTGCCGTATCCATGATCGCTCTCCCACGAAGGCGTGGAAAACGTCAGGAACTGCGTGAACACGAAGGTATCGCCCGAACCCTCGGCACGGCGGATGGGCACGATCGCGTGATGAGGCAGCGCGATACCCGGATTGAGCGCCGCGATCTGCGGCGCATCCCAGGAGCGCACGGTGCCCGAATAGATCCCCGCCAGCGTCGGGCCATCCAGCTTCAGATGCATCGCGTTCAGCCCGGGGACGTTGTAGTTGATCGTCTGGGCGGCAATGGCCAGCGGCACGTTGATGATCTGCGGATTCTGGTGAATCGCCGCATCCGACATGTAGGCATCCGAAGCACCGATATTCACCTTGCCGGCGATCACCTGCTGGATGCCCGCCTCGGAACCGGTCGCGCCGATGTTGATCTGAACACCGGGATGTGTGCGCGTGTACTGCGCCACCCAGGTCGTGAAGACCGGATACAGCAGCGTCGAACCGGTTTCGCTGAGTGTGGTCTCCTGTGCGAAGCCGGGCGCGCTCGCCAGCATCGCGAACGCTGCTGCGCCTAGCGCTCGTGCAACCAGCCTGCACCACCGCAGCCAGACTCTCTCACGCTTATGCGGGTATGCCATGCGAATCTCCGTGCCCTTGTTGGGAAGCTCTTGTCTGAATCGCGTACCGCATCACGGCCGCGAAATGGCGTGCAAAGCAGCGTGCGTTCAGCGGCCGATCTCGTCGAGGTTCACCCCGTTGGTCTCGATGCGGAACAGCCAGGTCACCACGGCGCCGAGGATCGACGTGCCGACGAGAATGTAGAGCAGCGGACCCGTGCCGATGGTGCTGAGCAGGATCGGGAACAGAAAGGCCGTGGCAACGGCGCCGATCTTGCCCACCGCCGCGGCGAAACCCGCACCCGTTCCGCGGATCGACGTGGGGAACACTTCGCCGGCCAGCAGATAGGTTTGCGCGTTCGGCCCGAGGTTGGTCATGAAATTGAACAGCATGAAGCCCGCGAAGATCATCGCGGTTTTCGTCGCGCCATCGAAGCCGTCCGAGAGCGACGCGATCAGCAACCCGGCCGCGCAGCCAATGAAGCCGATGACCTGCAGCCAGATCCGCCCGAACCGGTCCGCGAGCATCACCGCGAAAATAATGCCGATGATGAGCAAGCTAGTGATCAGCGCGGCGCCCTTGGCGGCGAGGATGTCGTTGAGAATCAGGTCGGCGACGCTGCGCACGTGATCGGGCTTGGCGCCGAACGCCGCGGCCAGAATCGTGGGCGTGAAGATGCCGATGCCGTACGTGCCCAGATCCTGCAAAAACCAGGGCGCCGAAGCAAAGATCGTCGCGCGCAGATTCTTGCGCTCGAAAAGCGCGAGAAAGCTGCCCTTCTCGTGCGCGCCCTTGCCCACCACCACGAACTCGCGCGCCAGCACGATTTCAGCCGGATATTGCGGAGAACGAACCAGCAGGCGGCGCGCCGCCAGTTCCGCGCGTTCGGTCGCGCCGCGCACGTGCAGCCAGTTCGGGCTTTCGGTGATGAAGAAGCGGCCGATGGTGACGAGCAAGGCCGGAAAGATCGCCGTGCCGTACATCCAGCGCCAGGCATCGAGGTTCGGCACGATCGAAAGCACCAGAAAACCGACGCCGGTTCCGGCCAGTGCGCCCACCGCCTGGAACGCGAACGCCGCGAGCACCAGCTTGCCGCGGCTCGTGCTCGGAATGCTCTCGGAGATGATCATGTGGGCCGTCGGATAGTCGCAGCCGAGCGCCACGCCCAGACCGAACAGGCAGATCACCAGCGAAACAAAGTTGGTGCACAGAACCAGCAGCACGAGGAACGCAACGAAGATGATCATCTCGACGATGAACATCCGTTTGCGCCCGAAGTAATCAGACATCCCACCGAGACCCACGGCACCCACGAGAATGCCGCACAGGCTCGCCGCGCTGATGAAGCCGTTCTGCGCCGCACTGATGCCGAACTCGCGCGAGATCAGCGGCAGTGCCACGCCGGTCATGAACACCACAAAACCTTCGAAAAACTTGCCGGCTGCTGCAAGCGACCAGATGCGCCACTGCATGCCCGTCATCGGAATCGTGGGTAGCCGTGTGCCGTCCGGCCACATCGGCCGCTCGTCGATGTATTCCTGTACCGACTTGACCGCTGCCTTTCGCAAGTCATCCGTAGCCGCTGCGTCGTGCATATGTAAGCTCCTCGTCAGATGAATACCGTTGCAGCGGCGATTCGCGTGCAAACGGTCGCGATTTCGTGACGGGAGAGTGACACCCGTGGGTGTCGTGCGCATGACAGGCGGCGAGGAAATGTGCGCGCCAGGGAGAACCCGTTGGGGAAATCTGCAACGAAAACTCTAACTCTCCCGCGGGGCACGGTGCAAGAGCGCCCACGCCGCCGGGGGCCGCCGCTCAGGATCGATCGACGCGGCTTTCAGCCTCGCGCCGCCCTCGCTCGCAACTGCGGCACCCCAATCTTGAACCAGGCTTTCGCGATCTTCCCGTTGGCGATTTCGTAGATGGCAATCACATCGACTTCGCCCAACCCTTCGGGAAAGTTGCGCGTGACCCGTTCATGATCGACCACCATGCTGCCGACCGTGCAACGGTGCAGCAACATCCCGAACAGATCCGGCTCGCGAAAGCGCGCCACATGCCGTTCGCGAATCTGCTGCGCACCGCTGGCGAGCAGGCGATCGGGAAATTCGTAGTACTCGCAATCATCGGCCCACCACTGCATGAAGGCTTCGATGTCGCGAGCGTTGTAGGCCTCGAGTTGTTGCTGGACGGGGAAGGTTGCGGCATCGGCAACCGGTAGTTCAGTGGACATCTTGCCTCATCGGGTCGATGAAACGAGTACCGCCTCGTTTCGGACCGACCATCTTGGCGGACACCCCCCGAAATCGAAGCCGGTTCTGCCTCCCGTCCATTTGCCGTCGCTCGTCCCGGCGCGTGGAAGCGCGTTATTCTTAGCTCGCCCAGGGGAAACCCTGTAGGCGTGAAAATTTATTTTCGAGTAAATTTCCTCGTGTAATTATTTTTTCATCACTCAGCCCCCCGTTGCCCAACCGAACCATGGCTCGACACTCCGCCGCTTCGCCGCCTGCCGGACCCCTCATCGTGGAGCGCATCGCCGCGGCCATGCCCACGCTGACGCCCATCCACCGGCGCATGGCCGAATACGTGCTGGCCAACCTCTTTCACGCCGCGACCATGCGCATCGACGAACTGGCCCAGGCCGTCGACACCTCGGTGGCCACCGCCAACCGGTTTGCGCGCGCCCTCGGCTTCGACGGCTATCCGACCTTCCGCGAAGCCCTCGTGCGCGGGTTCGAGGCAACGCTTGCGCCGGTCGAGCGCCTGCGCTCCGCCCAGGCGTCGCCCGCCAGCGGCGGGGAACTGCTCGGCGCCTCGCTGGCCCAGGCCGAGATCAATCTCCAGCACACGCGAGCATCCATCGACAATGCGGCCGCGGAAGCCGCGGTCGAGGCGATCGTCGCAGCGCGCCGCGTGTTCGTGATCGGCTCGGGCGCGAGCGCGTTCCTGGCGAGCCTGATGGAGCACGGCTTGCTGCCCTACCACGACAATGTGCAATCGCTCGCGCTCGTCGGCGGCCCCACGCATGCCGCGCGACGCCTGTTCAGCGCCGGCAGGGACGATCTCGTGATCGGCATTGCGTTTCCCCGCTACGTCGACGACACGATCGAACTGTCGCGCCGCGCCTCGAGCCTCGGCGCACGCGTGCTCGCGCTCACCGACAGCCCCGCGTCGCCGCTCGCGCAGTTCGCCGACCTCGCGCTCTACATCCGCTCCGAACGCCGCCTCGCCGCCAATTCGGATGCCGCCGTGCTCACCGTGATCGAAGCCCTGTGCGATGCCGTCGCGCATCGCACGAAGCGCTCGGTGCAGGCCGCAACCGAAATGACCGAATTCGTCCTGCCCTGGCTCACGGCCGAGCGGCCCGCTGCCGCGCCCAGGCCTGCGTCCCCATCGAAACGAGCAAAGAAAACCTCATGAAGTCCAACGCAGTGATTGCAATCCATGGCGGCGCCGGCACGATCCTGCGCACGTCGATGTCGGCGCAAGCCGAAGCCCAGTACCATGCCGCGCTGCACGACGTACTGCTGGCTGGCCAGCGCATTCTCGCGGATGGCGGCCACGCGCTCGACGCCGTGACCGAAGCCGTGCGCCTGCTCGAAGACTGTCCGCTCTTCAATGCCGGGCGCGGCTCGGTGTTCACGGCCGATGCGACGCACGAACTCGACGCCTCGATCATGGATGGGCGCACGCTCGAAGCCGGCGCGGTGTGTTGCGTGAAGCGCCTGCGCAATCCGGTTCTCGCGGCCCGCCGCGTGCTGGAATGCAGCGAACACGTCCTGTTCACGGGCGAAGGCGCAGAAGCCTTCGCGGCAGCCCAGGGGCTGGCACTCGTCGACCCGGATTACTTCCACACCGACGCCCGTTATCGCCAGTGGCAGCTTGCCCACGACCGGCAGCAAACCATGCTCGATCACGACGGCGCCTCGCGCGCGTCGCTCCCCGCTGACGCAGCCGCAGTCGCAGTCGCAGTCGCAGTTGCAGCCGACGCGCAGGAGCCCACGCCTCAGGAACCGCTCGACCCCAACCGCAAGTTCGGCACGGTCGGTGCCGTCGCGCTCGATGCGCAGGGCCACCTGGCCGCGGCCGCCTCGACGGGCGGCATCACCTACAAGCAACCGGGCCGCGTGGGCGACACCCCGCTCATCGGCGCGGGCTGCTACGCCAACGACGCCACCTGCGCCGTTGCAGCAACCGGCGCGGGCGAAATGTTCATGCGCATGGTGGCCGCCTACGACGTCTCCGCCCAGATGGCTTATCGCGGCGCGACGCTCGAAGCCGCCGCCAACGACGTCGTCATGAACCAGCTGTTGCGCATCGACGGGCGCGGCGGACTCATCGCCGTGGATCGCGAAGGCAACGTCGCCCTGCCCTTCAATACGGAAGGGATGTATCGCGGTTACGCCCGGGTCGGCGAAACCTGCATCACGGACATTTACCGGTAGCGATACGCCGCCGGACGAACTGGAAGGAGTGCCGCACCGTGCAAATTTCTCAGTTATCCTTAAAAAACTCCGGAGAGACACTTCCCGCGCAGCGCATCGTGGCCGTCGATAGCCTCTCGGTGTCTTTTCGTCGCGCCGGTGCGACCTTCGAAGCGGTGCGCAACCTGTCGTTCGCGGTGGATCGCGGCGAAACGCTGGCCATCGTAGGCGAATCGGGCTCCGGCAAATCCGTGACATCGCTGGCATTGATGCGCCTCGTCGAGCACGGCGGCGGCACGATCGCAGGCGGCCGCATCGACTTCCGGCGCCGCAACGGCCAGGTCGTCGATCTCGTGCGCGCGCCGTCTGCCGCGATGCGCTCGATTCGCGGCGCGGACATCGCAATGATATTCCAGGAGCCGATGACCTCGCTGAATCCGGTGTTCACGGTCGGCGACCAGATTGCCGAAGCCATCGCACTTCATCAGGGCAAGAGCCGCAGCGAAGCGCACGCGGAAACGCTGCGCCTGCTCGATCTCGTGCGCATTCCCGAAGCGCGGCGCGTGGCGGCGCGCCATCCTCACCAGCTCTCGGGCGGTATGCGGCAGCGGGTCATGATCGCCATGGCGCTCTCGTGCAAGCCCGCTTTGCTGATCGCCGACGAGCCGACCACCGCCCTCGACGTCACGATCCAGGCACAGATTCTTCAATTGATTCGCAGCCTGCAAAACGAAATGAACATGGCCGTGATCTTCATCACGCACGACATGGGCGTGGTGGCCGAAGTCGCCGACCGTGTGCTCGTGATGTATCGCGGCGAGAAGGTCGAGGAAGGCATTTCCGCGCAGATTTTCGACACGCCGGCCCATCCTTATACGCGCGCACTCCTTGCCGCGGTGCCGCGACTCGGCTCGATGACGGGCACCGACGCTCCCGCGAAATTCCCGGTGCTCGCGTATGGCGCGACCCAGGCAGGCGCCGCACCCGTTGCCAACGAAGCCACGCATGACGACGCCCCCGCCGGCACGGACCCCGAACCGCGCACATTGGACACCCCCGTCCTGCGCGTGCGCGATCTCATCACGCGCTTTCCCGTCAAGAGCGGCCCGTTCGGCAAGGTCACGGGCCAGGTGCATGCCGTCGAACGCGTGAGCTTCGATCTGTATCCGGGCGAAACGCTCGCCCTCGTCGGCGAATCCGGTTGCGGCAAGTCCACCACCGGCCGCTCGCTGCTGCGCCTCGTCGAAAGCCAGAGCGGCTCGATCGAGTTCGCCGGCAAGGACATCGGCACCTTGCAAGGCAGCGCGCTGCAGGCGCTGCGGCGCGATATCCAGTTCATCTTCCAGGATCCGTTCGCCTCGCTCAATCCGCGGCTGACCGTCGGGTTTTCGATCATGGAACCGCTGCTCGTGCACGGTGTCGCGAGCGGCGAGCAGGCCCAGGCCCGCGTGAGGTGGCTGCTCGAGCGAGTCGGACTGCCCGCCGAGGCGGCGCGCCGCTATCCGCACGAATTTTCCGGCGGTCAACGCCAGCGCATTGCGATTGCGCGCGCCCTCGCACTGAATCCCAAAGTGGTGATTGCCGACGAATCGGTCTCCGCGCTCGACGTTTCCGTGCAGGCGCAAATCGTCAACCTCATGCTCGATCTGCAACGCGAACTGGGGGTGGCGTATCTGTTCATTTCGCACGACATGGCCGTGGTCGAGCGCGTGAGTCATCGCGTGGCCGTGATGTATCTCGGCCAGATCGTCGAGATCGGCCCGCGCCGCTCGATCTTCGAATCGCCGCAGCATCCCTACACGAAAAAGCTCATGGGCGCGGTGCCGGTTGCCGATCCCGCGCGGCGCCACGTGCAGCGCACGATCGCCGTGGACGAGTTGCCCAGCCCGATCCGCGCGCTGGGCGACGAGCCCGAACTGGCGCCCCTCGTCGCCGTCGGCCCGCAGCATTTCGTGGCCCGGCACCGCGTAGGCGGCATCTACTGACGTATCGACGGAAATTCGAACTTAAGCTTCGCTCAATCAACCAGGAGTCCTGAATGATGAACCCGCTTTGGCTGTCTTCCCCACCCGGCCTGCGCACATGGATCGCCGGCAGCGCCATGGTATTCGCCACGCTCGCGAGCGGCACGGCGCACGCCGATCAAACGGCGGTAATGGCCGTCGATGCCACCTTCTCCACGCTCGACCCGTACGACGCCAACGACACGCTTTCGCAGGCGGTGTCGAAGTCGTTCTATCAAGGGCTCTTCGGTTTCGACAAGGACATGAAGCTCGTGAACGTGCTGGCCACGAGCTACGAAGCCAGCCCCGATGCGCGCGTCTACACGTTCAAGCTGCGCCCCGGCGTCAAGTTCCAGGACGGCACCGACTTCAACGCGGCCGCCGTCAAGGCCAACTTCGACCGCATCACCAATCCGGCGAACCACCTCAAGCGCTACAACATGTTCAGCCGGATCGACAAGACGGAAGTGATCGACCCATACACCGTGAAGGTCACGCTGAAAACGCCGTTTTCGGCCTTCGTCAACGTGCTCGCGCACCCGTCGGCCGTGATGATATCGCCCACCGCCATGAAAACCTGGGGCAAGGACATCGGCTTTCATCCGGTGGGAACCGGGCCGTTCACGTTCGTCAAATGGGACCCGGCCGGCGACCTGGTCGTGAAGAAGTTCGCGGGCTACTGGAAGAAGGGCTATCCGAAGATCGACGCCATCGACTGGAAGCCCGTGGTGGACAACAACACGCGCTCGGCGCTGATGCGCACCGGCGAGGCCGACTTTGCCTTCCGCATTCCGTTCGAACAGGCGGCCGCGTTGCAGTCGAGCCCGAAAGTCGACGTGGTGGCCACGCCGTCGATCATCCAGCGCTACGTGAGCCTCAACATGTCGAAGAAGCCGTTCGACGATCTGCGAGTACGCGAAGCGCTGAACTACGCCATCAACAAGGACGCGCTCGCGAAGGTCGCCTTCTCCGGCTACGCCATCCCGAGCGACGGTGTGCTGCCGCAGGGCGTCGATTATTCGGTCAAGCTCGGCCCATGGCCCTACGACCCCGCCAAGGCCCGCGAACTGCTGAAGGCGGCGGGCTACCCGAACGGCTTCGAAACCACCTTGTGGTCGGCCTATAACAACTCGACTTCGCAGAAGGTCATCCAGTTCGTCCAGCAGCAGCTCGCGCAGGTGGGCGTGAAGGCGAATGTCGAAGCGCTCGAAACGGGCCAGAGCGTGGCCCGCGTGGAGAGCGCCCAGGATCCGGCCACGGCGCCCGTGCGGATGTACTACATCGGCTGGTCCTCTTCGACCGGCGAAGCGGACTGGGGCATCAGCCCGCTGCTGGCGACGGTCTCGCAGCCGCCCAAACAGATGAATACGGCCTACTACTCGAACCCCGCCGTGGACACCGATCTCTCGAAGGCGCTCGAAACGACGGACCGCGCCCAGAAGGCCGCGCTCTATGCCGATGCGCAAAAACGCGTCTGGGCCGACGCGCCGTGGATCTTCCTCGTGAAAGAGAAGGTCGTTTATGCGCACAGCAAGCGTCTTTCCGGCGCCTACGTGGCGCCGGACGGTTCGTTCAACTTCGACGATATCGCCCTCCAGTAACGGCGCCGGTCCGATCCGCCCCAGCCGTAAGCAGTGCGAACCGGACCCTGCGCCACCAAGCGGACTTTCCTGCCATGCTGAATTTTCTGCTCAGACGCCTGCTGGGCCTCCTGCCGACTCTCCTGATCGTCGCGGTGCTGGTGTTTCTGTTCGTGCATCTGCTGCCGGGCGATCCCGCGCGCCTCGCTGCGGGGCCCGAGGCGGACGACGCCACGGTCGCGCTCGTGCGGGCGGACCTCGGTCTCGACAAACCGTTGCCCGAACAGTTCGTGCATTTCTTCACGCGCGTTCTCGAAGGCGACTTCGGCACCTCGATGCGCAGCAAGCGCCCCGTTGCCGTCGAAATCGGCGAGCGCTTCATGCCCACGCTCATGCTGACGCTCGTGAGCATGGCATGGGCCGTGGTGTTCGGAATGACGATCGGCATCGTCTCTGCGGTGTGGCGCAATCGCTGGCCCGATCGTCTCGGCATGGCAATTGCCGTGTCCGGCATCTCGTTTCCGGCTTTTGCGCTCGGCATGGTGCTCATGGAGGTGTTCTCCGTCGAGCTCGGCTGGCTGCCGGTGGTGAGCGACGGCACCTGGCGCAGTTACGTGCTGCCTTCGCTCACGCTGGGCGCCGCGGTGGCTGCCGTGATGGCGCGCTTCACGCGGGCGTCCTTCGTCGAGGTGCTGGGCGAAAACTTCGTGCGCACGGCGCGCGCCAAGGGCGTGGCGGAACCGCTCGTCGTGCTGCGCCACTGCCTGCGCAACGCCATGATTCCCGTGGTCACGATGATGGGCCTGCAGTTCGGCTTCCTGCTCGGCGGCTCGATCGTGGTCGAGGTCGTGTTCAACTGGCCGGGGCTCGGGCGGCTGCTCGTGGACTCGGTGTCGATGCGCGACTACCCGGTGATCCAGGCGGAAGTGTTGCTGTTCTCGCTGGAATTCATCGTCATCAATCTCATCGTCGACGTGCTTTATGCCGTCATCAACCCCACCATCCGTTTCAAGTGAGGACCGCATGAACACGACCACCGGCCACCCGGGCGCCGCTTCGCCCGTGCGCGGCGAGCAAGCGGTTCGCTCGCCCTGGAGCGAGTTCTGGCGCAAGTTCCGCAAGCAGCACGTGGCACTCGCCGCCGGTCTCTTCGTACTCCTGCTCGTTATTCTCGCGCTGCTCGCGCCGCACATCGTTCCCTACGATCCGGAGAACTACTTCGACTACGATGCGCTCAATGCCGGCCCCTCCGCCGCCCACTGGTTCGGTGTCGATGCGCTCGGCCGCGACATCTTCAGCCGCATCCTCGCGGGCACGCGCATCTCGCTCGCCGCGGGCTTTCTCTCGGTCGCGCTCGGCGCCGTGGTGGGCACGTTCTTCGGCCTGCTCGCGGGCTATTACGAAGGCGGGTGGGACCGCATCACCATGCGCGTGGCCGACGTGCTCTTCGCCTTTCCCGGCATCCTGCTCGCCATCGGCGTGGTGGCGATACTGGGCAACGGCATGATCAACGTGATCTGCGCCGTGGCGATCTTCAGCATCCCGGCCTTCGCCCGGCTCGTGCGCGGCAACACGCTGATGCTCAAGCATCTCACCTACGTCGAAGCGGCGCGCAGCATCGGCGCTTCGGACTGGACCATCATCATGCGTCATATCCTGCCGGGCACCGTGTCCTCGGTCGTCGTCTATCTGACCATGCGCATCGGCACCTCCATCATTACGGCGGCGAGCCTGTCGTTTCTCGGGCTCGGCGCGCAGCCGCCCACGCCCGAATGGGGCGCCATGCTCAACGAGGCGCGCGCGGACATGGTGACGGCGCCGCACATCGCCCTGTTCCCGAGCCTCGCCATCTTCCTCACCGTGCTGGCCTTCAACCTGCTCGGCGACGGCCTGCGCGACGCGCTCGACCCGAAACTCGACCGCCCATGACCCTGCCTCCCGCACGATTTCCCATGCCGCACGTCGGCGTGCTGCCCTCGGGCCCCAAAGGAACGATCGCCGACGTGGACGGCGTGCGCGTGGGGCATTGCACACTCGACCGCGGGCCGGTGCAGACCGGCGTCACCGCGATCCTGCCGCACGGCGACGACCTCTACCGCCGCAAGGTGCCTGCCGCGGCCGCCGTGATCAACGGCTTCGGCAAGAGCATCGGGCTCGTTCAGGTCGAAGAACTTGGCGTGCTCGAAACGCCCATCGCCTTGACGAATACTTTCGCCGTGAGCGCGGTCGCCCGTGCGCAGATTCGCGGGGCCGTGGCCGCCAATCTGCAGATCGGCCGCGAATGGCCTACGGTGAATCCGCTGGTTTTCGAGTGCAACGACGGCTACCTGAACGACATTCAGGCGCTGGCAGTCGAAGACGCGCATTACTTCAGCGCCTGTGCCGATGCCGGCGCCGAGGTCGCGCGCGGATCGATCGGCGCAGGGCGCGGCATGGCCTCGTTCGATCTCAAGGGCGGCATCGGCTCTGCCTCGCGCGTCGTCATGGCCGCCGGGCAAAGCCATACGGTGGGCGCGCTGGTGCTGGCCAACTTCGGCCGCCTGCCGATGCTGACGATTGCGGGCAGGCCGATCGGGCGCATGCTCGCGAGGCGCTTTCAGGCAAACCGGGAAGTGGACCGGGAAACGGGCCACGAAGCGGACCACGAAGCGGGCCACGAATCGCCCCCGGAGCAAGGCTCCATCATCATGATTCTCGCGACCGATGCGCCGCTCGATGCGCGCCAGCTCAAACGCTGCGCACTGCGCGCGGCCGCCGGACTCGCACGCACGGGCTCGGTGTACGGCCACGGCAGCGGCGATATCGCGCTCGCCTTCTCGACAGCCTCGTTCGTCCCGCACGACGCCGAGCGCATCGCGGCGCCGCCGCGTCTTGCCGACGCGCGGCTCGATCCCCTGTTCGCGGCCTGTGCGGACTGTGTGGAGCAGAGCGTTCTCGACGCGTTATGGCGCGCGACATCGGTTGTGGGCCGCGACGGCCATACCCGTCTCGCGCTGCACGAAGCCGTACCCGATCTCGCGCAACGGCTGGCGCCGGGGCAATCATGAAAGTCCTCGTTTCGACGGATATCGAAGGCGTGGCGGGCGTGTTCCACCCCGAGCAGACACGCGTGGGCAACGCCGAATACGAACGCGCGCGCCGCTGGATGACGGCCGAAGCCAACGCCGCCATCGAAGGCGCATTCGCGGGCGGCGCAAGCGAAGTCTGGGTCAACGACTCGCACGGCGGCTTTCGCAACCTGCTGCCCGACCGGCTCGATGCCCGCGCCCGGGTCGTGCTCGGCAAACCGCGCACGCTCGGCATGATGGCGGGCCTCGAATGCGGAGCCGCCCTCGTGTTCATGATCGGCTATCACGCGAGAGCGCAGAGCCGCGGCATCCTCGCGCATACCATCAATAGCGGGGCGTTCGCACAGATACGCATCGACGGCGCCGAGGTGGGCGAAGCCGAACTGTATGGCGCCGTCGCCGGGCAGTACGGCGCACGCGTGGCGCTGCTCTCCGGCGACGACGTGTTCGCCGCGCAAACGCAGCCGCGCTTTCCCGACGCGCGCTTCGTCGTCGTCAAGGAGGCCACGGGGCAGACGAGCGGCATTTCGGACTCGCCCGAGCGGGCCTGCGCCGCCATTCGCCATGCCGCGCAGGAAGCCATGCAGCGCGCTGCCGATGCATCCCATCCCGCCTCCCAGGGCAAACCCTCTCCCGTGCTATGCGAGCTCCGTACCACGACGCCGGCCTATGCCGACCTCTTCTGCCAATGGCCGGCACTCGAACGGATCGACGCCGTGACGCTGCGTTTCGAGGCCGCCAGCGCGGAGCACACGGTCCGGATGCTGAACTGTCTCTCCGCGATGTCGTTCATGCTGCGCTAAGTTGCCGGAGCGGCGGGGAGCCGTGCCGCGCTTTTGCTAGACTGGCACCCTTCCCGCAAAAAAATAACCGGCAACGAGGAGACAGATGAATTTCCCCGACAAATACCGGGTGCTGTTGATGGTCTGGTTGCTCCAGTTCGTCAACTACCTCGATCGCATCAACCTCTCGATCGCAGCGCCGACGATGATGAAGGAGCTGTCGATCAGCCCCGGTCTCTTCGGCTTCGTGCTCGCGGCCTTCACCTTCGGCTACGCGGTCGCCCAGATTCCGGGCGGCGCACTGGCCGACCGCTTCGGCGCGAAATGCATGCTGATCGTGAGCCCGGTGCTCTGGAGCTTCTTCACCGGCGCGACCGGTTTCGTCTCCACCGTGCTCGCGCTGATCGTGGTGCGCGTGCTGTTCGGCTTCTCCGAAGGCCTCTCGAACGGCGCGAGCTTCAAGTCGATCGGCGACTATTTCCCGCCGCAGGAACGCTCCACGGCCAACGGCGCCTATCTTTCCGCGCTGGCGCTCGGGCCGGCCTTCGTGGCACCGATCGCCGTCTGGTTCCTGATTCATACGGGCTGGCAAGGCATGTTCCGCTGGCTCGCGCTGCCGGGCCTCGCCATGGCGGTCCTCGTGGTGTTCCTGATCCCCTCGGCCAAAGCGCCGCGCCCCTTTGCCGCCGCAGACTCCGCAGAGAGCGCCTCGCATTCGGGATCGGGATCGGGATTCGGCGAAGTCATGCGTCTGCCGCGCTCGTGGATCATCTTCACGGCCTACCTCGCCTTCAACATCGCGTTCTGGGGTTACCTGGGCTGGATGCCGAGCTATCTTTCGATGGCGCGCCACATCGACATCAAGACGCTCGGCTTCGCGGCCTCGATTCCGTACTTCGCGGGCACCGTGGGCATGTTCGTGTTCGGCTGGCTCGGCAGCACCGTGCTGTACCGCCAGCGTTGCGTGCTGATCGCGGCCATCTATCTGTGCACCGCCGTCTGCCTCTACGTGACCTACAACGTGGATAGCGCGTTCAACAGCATCATCGGCCTTTCGGCGGCCGGGTTCTTCCTGTACGGCGGATTCGGCCCGCTCTGGTCCGTGGTGCTCGATCTCACGCCCGAAACGAGCCGCGGCGCGTTCTCGGGCTTCGTGAACTGCGGCGGCCAGATCGGCGGCTTCTTCGCGCCGATCGTGGTGGGCTGGATCGTCGGCAAGACCGCATCGTTTACCGGCGGCTTCATCTTCATGAACGTCGCGCTGGCCGTGGCCGCGGTGTGTTTCCTGCTGCTGCACACGCTCATGCGCTCGCAGCAGCCCACGGCGCTCGCTTCGGGCCGCACCGCGTGAGCACGAGCGCAAGCGCGAACGAGTCGCCGGTCCGCGAAGCCGAGGTGCTGGCCGGCGGCATCGTCACGCGTTACGCCACTGCCGGCACGCAGGGCCCGGCGGTGCTTCTCGTGCATGGGCGCAGCATCGGCGCGTCCGGCGCGACCGAGTGGCACGGGCTCCTGCCGCGCCTCGCCGCAGCCGGCTTTCGGACCTATGCGCCCGACCATCTTTCGATGGGCTGGACCGATCTGCGGCCGCACGCCTGGCCCACCGAGGGCTACGAGAGCCTGCTCGCGCACCTGCTCGCCTTTCTCGACGCGATGCGAATCGATCAGGCGCTGCTCATCGGCAATTCGATGGGCGCGTACCTGAGCGCGCGCCTCGCGCTCGATCATCCGGACAGGGTGCGCGCCGCCACGCTGATCGGCAGCAGAACGCTCGCGGCAGCGCTGGGGCTCGTGCCCACGCCCGCGCCGCGGATGCCGGACGAAGAGGACTGGCATCGCGAAGGCATTAGGCAACACCTGCTCACGCAATTCAACGATCCGGCGGCGTTGCCGCAAGCCCTGCTGGAAGCGCGCGTCCTCGCGGCGCAGCGGCCCGGCGTGCGCGAAGCGACCGAAGCCTTCGTCGCTGCGCTCAATGCGCGCGCCCGCGACGAAGCAGCGCGAGCGGCCTTCATGATCGACAAGCGATTGCCCGATACCCGCGTACCCATGCAATTCGTGTGGGGCGAGCGCGATGGCGTTGCCCCCGTCGAACTCGCGCATCGACTCGCACGTTTGCTGCCCGCCATTCCGCTCAGCGTGATCCCCGAAGCAGGTCATCTTTGCCATATCGAGCGCGCCGAAGCCGTCGCCCGTGTGGTCGTGCCGTTTCTGAAGCAGAATACGGCATGACCTGAAGACCCGCGGGACGCCATCGACATGAAAATCGCAGCCCTCTCCGATATTCACGGCAATCTGGCCGCGCTGAACGCGGTGCTCGACGACATCCGCCGGCAGGGGGCGGACGTCATCGTCAACCTGGGCGATATCCTCTCCGGCCCGCTTCACGCGTCCGAAACCGCCGACCTGCTCATCCCGCTCGCATGGCCGACCATCAAAGGCAATCACGAACGGCAACTGCTCGATACCGATCCCACCCGCATGGGCGCATCCGATCGCTTCGCCCATGCCACGCTGCGCAGCGACCAGTTCGCATGGCTGCACGCCCTGCCCGCCACCTTGCAGCTCGACGACGACGTGTTGCTCGTGCACGGCACGCCGCAAGACGACCTCACCTACTTCCTCGACACCGTCACCTCGAACGGATGCCGGACAGCCACGCACGACGAGGTCAGACGGCGTGCCGGCGATACCGATGCCGCGCTGATCCTCTGCGGCCATACGCATCTGCAGCGCTCGATGAAACTGGCCGATGGGCGCCTCGTCGTCAATCCCGGCAGCGTCGGGTTGCAGGCCTATGAAGACGAACGCCCGTTCCCTCACCGCATGGAAATGGGCTCGCCGCACGCCCGTTATGCCAACGTCACCCGAACCGCGCTGGGCTGGGACGTCGAGTTTCGCTCCGTGGCCTACGACTGGAGCACCGCCGCCAACCTGGCTGCCGCGAACGGCCGCCCGGAGTGGGCGGTCGCGCTACGCACCGGGCACTGCTGAATCGGCACCGGCGCCTATCCTCTGCAGTCCTGATCGCTGGATTCAGCAAAAAAGACTTCAACGCTCGCCGAACACATCGCGATAGCTGCCGTACATCGAGAGCACGATCAGCGCGCTGACGAGCGGCGTGACAACGAGACCGCGCACCAGCATCGGCACGACGGGCGCGAGCAGCAGATCGGCCGCAATCGCCACGGCGTACACGAGCGCCACGCGCCAGTTGCGCAGCACGGCGCGCAGACTCGTCAGCATGGCATCGAGCGCCGGGAGACCGCGCAGGACGACGAGCGCCGGTGCAAACCAGAGCGCCGCGACGCCGAGTGCATAGAACGGCACGGCGACGAGCGGCTCGAACCCGGCCCATGCCTCGCGATGCGCGTCGAAAACGATCCATACGCCGCGCAGTTCGCCCGGCGCGCCCACCGGCGTCACGCTCAGATGAAACGCCGCGACCTGCACCAGATAGCCGAGCCCCATCAGCGCGCAGGCGCCGAGGCCAATGGCCGCGAGCGCATTGCGATGGCTCTGGACGGCGGCCAGCGCTTCGCCCGCCGACCAGGGCCGCGCCCGGTTCGCGCGCTCCTGCATCAGCACGAGCAGGCCTGCCGCAAAGGGCACGGCAAGCGGCGCCAGCACCGCAAAACGCGGCACGAGTTCCAGCAGCGTGGCGAAGTCGGCGCACACGAGCAGCGCGGCGAGCCACCACAGCGGGTGCAGCCTTGCCACGGCCACGCCGTCGGCCAGCCAGCCAGGCAGTCGCGCAAGACTCGCGCGGCGGCCCTCGCCGGATTGGGTATGTTCGAAACCGCGCGCCGCCGGCGACGAGGTGGAAAGAAGATGCAGATTCATGGCCGTTTCCTTACTGTGAAAACCACGATCGAAACCGCGAAAAAGTCCTGTATTTGCCTTGCATTTGCCTCGTGAGTACCGCGTCAGCCGAGGCCGCCCAGCTCGAGTTTTTCGGTGAGCCGTTCAGCTTGTCGACGCACGTAGCGCACGAGCCCACGCCACGTCATGCAGGTGAGCCTCACGCACAGCCACAGGCCGAACGCGCCTCCCACCAGCATGGCAAATCCGTACAGCAGCGTGCCGATGTTCGAACCGTGCGGACCGACGATCAGCATCTTGTCGGAGCCGCTGGCGATCGACACGTGGTTGCGGTCCACTTCGACCGAATCCTCGCCGCTGTGCACTGCCAGATGCGGACCGCCGCTGCCGCCCTCGACGAACGAGAGACGATCGCCGCCGTCCGAGATGTCCCATGCCATGGCGTTCGGCGCGCTGCCGACGCGGGCCGCCGACACCTTGTCGCCGTTGTCCGTCTTCAGGTCGAGCGCCACCACGTCGGCACGCCGGATCGACCACGTATCGCCCGTCACCGTGAAGAGCTCGCGCGCGCCGCCCACGGACTCGATCTTCAGCTTGCCGTCGCGGTTGCGGATTTCGAGCGGGCCCGCCGCAGTCACGATCGAAATGCGCGTGCCGGGCTGGGGCCGCAGTTCGAAGCGTTCGCCGTCGACCCGGAAGTCGGGGATGTGCACCTGGGCGAGCTGGCTGTCCGCCTGGGCCGGCTGGGTCGGCTTGCCGGCGGCCTGGTCGCTTGCGGCTTGATCGCTTGCGGCTTGATTGTTCGCGGCAGCGGCGGGCTTCTTCGCCTTGCCGTCGTCGTCATCATCGTCGTCGTCATCGTCGCTATCGGCGTCGGGACGGCTGCCGGCCTGGGCGCTCACGCCGTGTCCGCTGCTGTGCTCGAAGCTGAACGGGATCTGCTCGACCGACGGCCAGCCGAACAGCTGATGGCTGCCGAGCAGCACCACGGTCGCGAGCCCCGTCACCACCAGCGCGCCCGAAATCACGTAGCCCATGGTGAGGAACAGCAGATAGAACATGAACGGCACGAGCAGCAGCAATTGCATAAGCCCGAGCCCCGCGATCGAGAGGAACACGCGCATCAGGTTGCCGAACGAGCGGCGCGTCTCCCACTGGCGGAACGTGGCCTGCGCCTTCAGTTCGCGTGCGAGCCGCACCGGGTCGCCCAGCGCGGCGACCACCTCGGCCTCGCTGCGGCCGGCCGCCAGTGCGTCGCCGATGTACTCGCGGTAGTCGGCCACGATTTCATCGACAACCTGCTTCGGCAAACTTCGCAGTTCATGCCGCAACTGCTGGATGAATGCGTCCTGCGTCATTGCTTGTCCCCTGTGGAGGGCATGCCGGGCAATCCCAGCACGCCGTTGACTTCATCGACGAAACTGCGCCATTCCTCTTCCATCTCCGCGAGACTCGCCCGCCCCGCCGACGTGAGCGAGTAGTACTTGCGCGGCGGCCCCGAGCTCGATTCGACGAAATAGGTCGAGACCCATGCCTCGGCCTGCAGGCGGCGCATCAGCGGATAGATTGTTCCTTCACTGATCT
The DNA here is from genome assembly GCF_905220215.1 of Paraburkholderia sp. J12. Taxonomy (NCBI): domain Bacteria; kingdom Pseudomonadati; phylum Pseudomonadota; class Betaproteobacteria; order Burkholderiales; family Burkholderiaceae; genus Paraburkholderia; species Paraburkholderia sp. J12. Next base: position 33,438 of record NZ_CAJMZC010000004.1, on the reverse strand, counting down.
CCATCGTTTCAGAGAGTGTTGAAACGAGTTCGTAGGCGTAGCTGTCCCCGCGCGCCAGCACGGCGAGCACGCACATATCGAGGGTTCCCTTCTTGAGCTGGGTTTTCATGCCAATCCGTTCTATCTAATATGCATGGCACAGTACCTTGCTATGCACGAATGAGGGACGCACCTTGTGCCGTCACGTCATGGTGCGAACTGTAGCAGCCGGTATTGTTTTATGCAAGGTACTGTTTTATGCACGACTCCCATTACGAACCGAAAGGTTCTGGAGGGTCATGCGGCCTGCATGGGGCGGGTTACGACGGGAAGGCGGGAAGACGGGAAGGCGGACAGACCGGCCGGGCGGCCGGTCCAGGGGACCTGCGGGTACGTCAGTCGTTGCTGTGGAGGTTCGTGTTCAGGCCGCCCCAGCGGGATGCGTCGGTGGGCAGCACTTCCACGGCGCCGGTCTGGCTGTTGCGGCGAAACAGGAGGCCGGAGCGGCCGGACAACTGCCGGGCCGCCACGACAGTGCCGTCCGGCAGCTTGACCTTGGTGCCCGCCGTGACGTAAAGACCGGCTTCCACGATGCACTCGTCGCCGAGCGAAATGCCGATGCCCGCATTGGCGCCCAGCAGGCTGCGCTCGCCAATGGCGTTGCGGGTCTTGCCGCCGCCCGAGAGCGTCCCCATGATCGAGGCGCCCGCGCCGACGTCCGAATTCCGGCCGACCGTGACGCCGGGCGTCACGCGCCCTTCGACCATCGATTCGCCCAGCGTGCCTGCGTTGAAGTTGACGAAGCCCTCGTGCATCACGGTGGTCCCGGCGGCCAGATGCGCGCCGAGTCGAACGCGATCCGCGTCGGCCACACGCACGCCCTCGGGCACCACGTAGTCCGTCATGCGGGGGAAGCGGTCGACCGACGAGACCGTGAGGTGATGGTATTCGGCGGCCAACCGGTCTCTCAGCGTATCGACGTTGCCGGGCAGCACGGGCCCCGCCGACGTCCACGCGATATTGGGCAGCAGGCCGAAGATGCCTTCGAGATTGATTGCGTTCGGTTGGACCGATCGTTCGGAGAGCAGATGCAAACGCAGATACGCCTCTTCGGTGGAAACCGGCGGCGCATCGAGCGAATCGATCGTAACTTCGACGAAGTCCCCGCGAATGAGGCCGACTTTCTCGGCAAGGCAACTGCGCTTCTTGCCGGCACCGGAGGCGGGAAACCAGACATCGAGCGTCTTGCCCGTTTCCGTGTCGCTGTATCGGTGGCCCGATCGCTGAATGGTCATCGAAGACTCCTTTGTCGCAAGGTAGCGCGGTCTGTGAGGCGAACTGTGAAGCCGTCAATGATAGCCGAGGGGCCAGCCGCTTTCAGCGGACAAACCCCTCGTGCAACCGGCTACTTCGATTTCGCCGTCATGTACGCCACGGCCGCCTTGATATCGGCATCGGAGCAGTCCGAACAGCCGCCGCGCGGCGGCATGGCCTTGAAGCCCAGCAGCGCGTGATGGAGCAGCGTGGCGTCGCCTTCGGAGATCCGGGGCAGCCAGGCCGCCTTGTCGCCGAGCTTCGGCGCCCCCGCCGCGCCCGTGCCGTGACAGGCGAAGCAGACCGAACCATAGACCGATTCGCCGGAGCGCGCCGGACTGGCCGCAGCCGGTGCCGCGGGCGCGGCGGCCGCCACCGTCTGGTGCTCGGCGCCTGCGGTGCCCGAAGGAATCGGAGTCGCTCCGCCCTCGTTCGCCGCCACCGCGCCCGCGCTCACACCGTTCACGCCATTCAGCGTGCTGAAGTACGCGGCGATGTTGGTGATGTCGCGATCCGAAAGCGGCGCCGCCATCGCGTTCATCGCTGCGTTCTGGCGCGTCTTGCCGTCGCGGTAAGCATGCAGCGCATTCTCCAGGTAGGCTTGATGCTGCCCGGCCAGATTCGGCACGCCGGGGATCTTCGCCACGCCGTCCACGTTATGGCATGCGAAACAGACAGCCGCGCGCCGCTTGCCCGCGCCGGTATCGGGCGCGAGTCCCGTGCTTTGCGCATGCGCCGCCGTATAGAACAACGCCAGCATCGCCAGTCCGATCCGGATGATGAAATTCATCGGGAGTCCTCTTCTATCAGTTGAAGTTGAAGCTGTCGTGCATCGAGATCGCAATCCCGTACACGAAGAACACGGCGATCCACACGCCCAGCACCGATACCGCGCCGGTGCCCAGACGCGACACCGTGCGGTCCGCCTGATACACGCCGCGCGTGCGGCCTGCGCGGTAGAGCAGCGTCAGGTAGAAACCGCCAACCAGGCCGCCGATGCCCAGCAGCGTCGCGAAGAACAGGACGGTCGAAGGCCAGTCCGCGTGAACGGTGTAGGTCTGGATGGTGTAGCCGAACGGGCGCAGATAGTGAATGCGTATGACTTCGCGCCATACCGCGAGCACCGCCAGCAAGCCGAAGCCACAGGTAGCGGGCAGATAGCCGTGCGTATCGTCGCCGAGCTGGCGCATCCACAGCGCCAGGGTGGCCAGCGCGCCCACGATGAACCAGCCCACGGGATGCAGCACGAGGCCCGATCCCGCAGGGAAGTCGAATTGCCAGACGAGCATCGGCACGAGCGCGAGGCCGTAGCCCCACTGTGCGATCCGTCTGCCGAGCGCGCCCACGAAGGCACGGTAGGCGGGCTCGCGGTCTTCGCGGCCGGCAAAGTAATGGGCATAGGCCAGCAAAAAGACACCCACGGCCGGCACGGCAAGACCCATGATGAAGGCATAGCGCGGCCACTGGATTGCGTGCAGCGCCGCGCCGCGCGTGTCGACCATACCGCCGGGCGCGTACCAGTTCATCCATTGCCCGGGCAGAAGCGCCTGATACGAGAGCGCGTGCATGATCAGCCCATCGAGACAGAAAAGTCCGAACGCCACCCACGCGTAGAGCCCCACGTGCTTCTTCGCGCCTTCGTGATTCGCGTGATAGAAGGCGAACCAGCAGCAGTAGGCCACGATCAGCGTGAAGATGAAGGCGATGGCCCAACGCCCGGACAGCACGTTCGACGTGTACCACTGCGGGTCGTAGATCACCTGGGTGAAGAGCAGCGGCGCCACGCCCAGCACGATCAGCAGCGAAACCGAGACCTTCGCCACCTTGGTCATCGCCATCGACAGACGCTCCCAGTAAGGCCCCGCCCCGCGCCGATGAAACGCGACAATCGCAAGGCCCGCCGAGCCGAGCGCGAGATGCACGAAGGCGATGTGCACCACCCACGTGATCACCATCAGGATCTGAAACACTACGGGATACGCGGGAACCCCGGCGGGGTCGCGCATCGTGTTCATCACGGCACCAATATCCATGGCTAGTTCCTCGACGGCGCCGGTTGCCCCGCCGTGTGTTGTTCTGCGATCAGCGGATCGGCGCTCTTGCCGGCGCCGTCGTTGCCCCCTTTGCCCTCGTTCGCGGCGGCTTGTGCCTGCTGTGCTGCCGCGTGCTGTTCGGCGATCAGATGATCGACGTTCTTGCCGCTGTCAACGGCCGCGAGGTAATGCGCAATCGCGCGGATCTCGTTGTCGGGCAGGTCGATACGCGGCATGTACGGCTGCGTGCCGTACTTGAGCGGTCCGCGCAGGAAGGCGGCAATCATGTCCTCGTCGGTGGAGAGGTGCAGCTTGTCCGGCAGGCTGCGCAACGGGCCGCCCGGTTCGAGCGAGTGGCAGTTCGCGCACGCCACCTTGGTGAGCAGACGCCCCACTTCCAGTTCGTTCGCGTCGGTCACGGTCCTCAGTTGCTCGGGCACGAACGGATGCAGTTGCAGCAGACCGTGTTCGGCAATGCGCTCGACTTCCGAATGAATGCCCTTGCCCGGCACGTCGCGCGCGATCACCTGATTGCCGTAGATGTATTGGCCCGCCACATACGGCTTGCGCATCGACTCGCGCATGCGCTCTTCGGGCCATACGCCCACGATCGCGATGAACGTAAAGAGCGAAATGGCAAGCGACGTGTACACGCGCTGCGGAAAGGCCCACGCGAACAGGAGCCAGAGCGTGGAGACGAGGAACACCGCCACCATGCCCTTCGCGTAGACCGGCAGCAGATGCGTGTCGAGCATCACGAGTGCGTTGGGCGGCAGCGTGCGCAGGTAGTAGAAGAACATCACCACGGCCACGGCGCCGCCAATCAGCCCCACGGGCGCGATGAAGCGCACGACGCTGCGGCGCAGCGCGAGGTCCTTCACGCGGCTCGCCACCAGCAGGCCCACGAGTGCGGCCATCACGAGCATCCCGCCCGTGCGCGTGCCGAGCTGCGCGAAGAAGTTGACGTTATAGAAGGCCTCGCTCGTCGAGCCGGTCTGATACCAGCTGTCGTGGCCCGGCCACATCATGAAGGACAGCACGCCCACGATCAGCAGCATCGTGGCCCATGAAGCGAGCGCGAACGACCAGGTGAGCTTCAGATGGGTGCGGGCGTCCACTTTGCCGATCAGATACACGAGTGCATACACGCCGATCACTTCGACCGTGAAGTACACCCACTCGCTCGCCCAGATCCAGACGAAGTTATGAATGAGCCCGCTCACGCCGCGGGGACTCGCCACGGTGATCGCATACCAGATCCCCGGCCCGGTGATCGAACCGATGATGTACGAGAACACCAGCAGGAACATGCCATAGCGTTTGATGAACGCCATCAGCTCCGGCTTGTTCTCGCGATACGCGCGCGTTTCGAGCAGCGCGAACAGAAACGATGCGCCCACCGATGTATGGGACGCGACGACGTGTATCACGCCGATGATCCCCATCACCCAGGCCGTGCCGATGCCCGGGACGTAAAACGTCGGATACATGCCGAGCATGTCCATACGTCTCCCCCTTCTTTTACTTTCTACGGATCGAGCCCGGACGAGCGCGGCCCGCGCGCCTCGCGGCACGAACGAACGCGCGCCCGCCATCCCCCAAGGGACGGCCGGACTGGCGGATGACTGCGGCAGAACGCCTGTGACGGAAACACATGCGCTGCGTTGCGCCGCTCAGGCGATGGCGGACAACGAGAACGGCGGCGCGCGGCTGCCGTGGGCATACCGGTGCACCGGCTGGATGAAGCCGCGCTCGAAACCGGCCCCGGACGCCGACACACCGGCCGCATCGGGAACGACCCATGCCGCGGCGATCGAAGGCAGTGCGGGCCCGTGATGCGCGAGCAGGCAATAGCCGCAGCGCACGCCATCGGCCGGAGCCGGGATCGGCGAACGCTTCGTTTCCGGCTGCGCCGCGGCAAGGCGCGAGCCGGCCGTGCCGCCCGCGCCGCAGATCACCGCGGAAGGCGCCGCTTCGGCCGAGGCGAGCAGCCCCGAAATGGCCGGCGCGAAGCAACCGAATACGAGGCCGAACAGCGCGAGCCACGTGAACTGCCTGAAGAGCGAGCCGCCCTGCTTCATGGTTCGCCCTGCACCGCCGTGACGGCCCGCGACCTGCTGCCCGCGTGTCGAGACAGCCCGACGCCCTGCGCGCAGGCCGGCCTGCAACCCGGCTTTTGCGGGCTGCGCAAGACGAAGGGAACCGGCAACGACGAAAGACATGGAGGAACTTTGCATTGCGCCGGCGCGTGACGCGCAGGACGCGTCCATGGCCGGTTCGGGCCGTAACGTGAATTTCAGGGAGGGCCATGCTAGCAAAGGCTCGCCGAAAGTACGCTGCGTGCTGGTTATGTCCGGCATCGCTCAGACGAAACATCGGCCGGCTTTCGCCGCCATTACAGACGGCCGCGCGCCGCTCCGGAAGCCCTCTTTCGTGCCTTTTTTGCATCAAACGCCACGGGACAATTGACGTGGCCGAGCATGGCCCATTACGCTCTCGCGCTGATGGTTCCCGGCAACGGGATCAAAAGGGAACGCAGTGAAAGAGGCGAACGCGCCTCGAGTCTGCGGCTGCCCCCGCAACTGTGAGCGGCGAGTCCGTGCCTAACGAAGCCACTGGTCAATCCGGGAAGGCAGGCACGGGCGACAACCCGCGAGCCAGGAGACCTGCCATCGACCGAGGTCCATGCAGCCGCAACGGGCGGGGTGTCCCGATGCGCCAGCGCCGCTTCCTGAAGCGGCCGCTCGTTGCAGGGACAGCCCCGACCTCAGCCCCGCCTATGAAACTCAAACCTATCCTCGTCGCGTCGGCCATGACGGCCTGCGCATGGCATGGCGCACAAGCCGCCGACGACAGCGCGCTCGCCCAGCAAGACCCGGCTCAACCGGAAACGCAGTCCCAGGCTCAGCCGGACAACGCGCTGCCCAACATCCTCGTGGTGGGCGACACGCAGCACCTGCCGCAATCGTTCGACCAGCGTTACGCGACCACCCAGGTCCTCACGCGCGCCGATCTCGATCGCCTCTCTCCCGCCGACCCCAGCATCACCCAGGCGCTCGCCACCCTGCCCGGCGTCACCATTTCGCAGAACGGCGGGCCGGGCACCTCGGCCTCGGTCAGCATTCGCGGCTCGGCGAGCAACCAGGTAGCGGTTTTCATCGACGGCATTCGCGTGGGCTCGGCGACGACCGGCGAAGCCGAATGGGCCGACCTGCCCACCGAAGCCTTCGACCGCGTGGAAGTGATCTCGGGACCGGCTGCGGCCTCGTTCGGCGCGGATGCGGTGGGCGGCGTCGTGCAGCTCTTCACGCGCCACGCGTCCAACCTGCCGAACCAGACCACGGCATCGTTCGGCGGCGGCTCGAACAAGACCTTCGACACGCAGTTGCGCACCTCGGGCACGGTGCCCTCCACCGGGCCGCTCGCCGCGCTGGGCGGCCTGACCTATTCGCTCGGGCTGCACGACTACAACACGGCCGGCATCGACGCGACCCAGCCGTGGGCCTACGGCCACGAAGACGGCCGCAACCCGTACCACGCGCAGGACGTGGACGGACGCCTCGGCTACGCGCGCGACAACTGGTCGATTTCGACCTTCGTGCTGTACCACCGCGCCGATCTCTCGTACGACAATCTGGGCGGCGCCGACCGGCAGCTCGACCATCAGCTGACCACGGGCATTGCGTTTCACCTGGACATCACGCCGACCACGCAGTTCGACCAGTCGGTGGGCTACGCGAACGATCGTCAGTTCCTCTACGCAAACGACCCGACGATTCCCACCGACGAAATCGACTCGACGCGCTTTAGCACGTCCACCTCGCTCACGCATCAGGAGACAGGGCACACGCTGTTCGGCATGCCGCTCAACGGCGAAACGAAGCTCGCCTACGACTTCACGCGCGAGCAGGCCTTCCTGCCCGTCGACATCCCGAGCGGCGTGCCCACGCGCAACGACTCGGCCGTGTCGATGCATCAATCGGCTACGCTCGGACCCTGGACGCTGTTCCTCGCCGGGCGCCACGAAATCGTGCAGGGGCAGTCGGTCAACACAGGCAATGCCGCGCTCGCATGGGCGATCACGCCGATCTACACGGCACGCGTGTCTTACGGCAACGCATTCCGGCTGCCGACGTTCAACGACCTCTACTATCCCGGCTACTCGAACCCGAATCTGCAGCCGGAGCGCAGCGACTCCATCGAAGCAGCGTTCGATGCGACGACCTCGTACGGCACGTTCTCCGCGGCGATCTACGACACGCGCGTTCACGATCTGATCACCTACGATTCGCAGACCTTCCTGCCCGTGAACGTGGGCGAAGCGCATATCCAGGGGATCGACCTCTCGTATAAAGGCACGATCGGGCAGTCCACGCCGGTCAGCCTGACAATCGGCCTCATCAACCCGAAGGACGTAACCGACGATACGTGGCTCAACCGCCGCCCGCGTCAGACCGTCAATCTGAGTGTCGATCACACGTGGGACGAATTCCACCTGCACGCGCTGAGCACGGGTATTTCGGTGCTTTACAACGGCTCGACCTTCGACGACCAGTTCAACACCATCTATCTGCCTTCGTGGACGACGGTGAATCTGCGGGCTGCGTACAAGGTCAATCCGCATGTCACGCTTTCGGCGACGCTTTCGAACCTGTTCAACCGGCAATACATGACGGCGTACGGATATAACAGCCTCGGGCGGACGGCGTTCGGTAAGGTCAGCTATACGTTCTGAGCGTGCCGATGGCGGCGCGGCCGGAGGTCCCGCCGCCGAACGGCGACGCTTCCCGCAACGAGTGATAGACTGACGGCGCAAGTTACCGCTCCGATCATGTCCGCTCACACCCGCAAGCACTTCACCGCATGGCTTGGCCTCGTCGCCATGTGGCTGATCGTGCTCGCGCCGCTCGTGAGTCAATCGGTCGCAGCGGCGCATCGCGACAACCCTGCCGAAGATGTGCTGTGCTCGGCAATCCAGCAGCCGGCAAGCGCGCTTCTGCAAAACCGGCATTACAAGCATGACGCGGCCGGCCTCGACCAGGCGTGCGGATATTGCGACCTGCTGATCAATCATGCGGTCATGCCGCCCGCGCCGGCGGTCCCGTTCCTGTTCTTCGCCGTGACGGCACCCAGCGCCGTCGCGCCGCTCCTCTCCCGGTTCGTGCCGTTCGGCGCCTTCGCGTCGGGGCGCCCGCGGGCCCCGCCGGTCTGAGCGCAAACCGGTCTTTCGGCTCCAAGCCCCTCTCGATCCACGCATCCGGAAACACGCCGGATACGCAACCGTCATGTATTCGCACTTCGCGGCGCGGCCTCGTATGGACCGCCGCCGCAGGCGACATTCATTACCCTGAACCCAGGAGATCACCTCATGCGCCGTACCTTCCGCCACCTGGCCGTTGCCGCGCCGTTCGCCCTCGCCTCGCTGTCCGCCTTCGCTGCCTCGTCGGGCGCGATCACGGTGTCCGACTGCTGGATCCGCTCGATGCCGGGCGACACCCCCTCGGGCGGCTACTTCAAGCTCGCGAACGCCAGCAACAAGTCCATCGATCTCGATAGCATCGACACGGAAGCCTTCGGCATGGCCATGCTGCATCAAACGCAGAGCAGCGGCAGCACCTCGAAGATGGTGATGGTCGACAAGGCGACGGTGCCGGCGAACGGCACGCTCGCCTTCGCGCCAGGCGGCTATCACGTCATGTTCGAAAAGGCGAAGAAACCGCTCACCATCGGCTCGACGATTCCCGTCACGTTCAAGTTCGGCGACGGCGAGAAGATCGATGCGCAATGTGCCGTGAAGAATGCGGCGGGGCAGTGAGCGGGCGTGAGCGTGCCGCTAGTCGACGATGAAGAGCGTCGCGCCCGTCCGCGTGGACGAGCGATGCGGTTCGGCGTCGTCGGCAACCTGGTAGCTCATGCCGGGCTTCAGGACGAACTCGCGTCCGTCCTGAAGCTCCGTGCGCAGTTCGCCTTCGAGGCATAGCAGGATGTGCCCCTTCACGCACCAGTGGTCCGCCAGATAGCCGGCGGAGTAGATCACCTGCCGGACGCGGACCGAGCCGAAGCAGCGCGTCTTCCAGCGCGCCACACCTTGTTCGCCGCGGTGCTCCGTTTCTTCTATCGTGTCCCAATCGGTTATGCCGAAGGGAAAGCCCGAAAGCTGCATTGCCGCCACCTCGTTGTGCCTCGCGTAGCGCAACGATAAAGCACTTGAATTCGCATTGGCAGATACAACTGAGCCTTGCTATGACCGCTACAGATCGTGATGAGGCTCCGATAAGACGAAAAGCCGAGCCAATATGTCGTTTCTTGTTTTCAAGCACGGATACGTTCGTCAAACCAGACTACTCAGAATTGCGCCATCACCTGGAAACCCAGCGTCACGCGCGACGTATCGAGTCCAGCCGGTTTGTAGATGGGCGTGCCGGCAAACAGGTCATACGACAGGCCCGCGATGCGCGCAGGAATGCCGCCACGAACCCCGATCACGGCGCCGGCCAGTTGCGTGCCCGCGAGGGCGGCCGTGTTCGGCCCAAACACGTGGCCGTAATCGACCCCGGCATAAAGCGTCTGCCCTGTATGCCCGACCGGTAATTGCAGTTCATTGCGCCAGTAGAACCCGCGCTCGGCAGCAAGCATCTTTTCGCCATCGAAACCACGTACCGTGTAGCGGCCTCCGATAGCGAGGTCGTCGATGTAGAACAACGTGTCGCCGGTGTACTGGCCATGCAGCGTCGTCACGTATTGCAGGGGCTGCGTGCCGATCGCAAAAGGCACGGACAGGTTGGCGTCCAGAACCCCCATGTGGAATCGATAGGTCGGACCGGTGCTATACGGATCCGGTGTCGCACCCAGACCGCCGATGCCCTGGCGGTAAGCCAGCGTACCGTCGAACTGCGCAGTGCCGAAATAATGGCGATCCGTGAAGCCGCCCTCGATGAAGGTGTTGTTGTAGTTCTGCGTGGGAATGGTCGTGTCGTCAATGAAGCTGGCTCCCCAGCGTTTGGACAGCTGGAACTCCATCCCGAATATGTCGTCCTGGCTGCGCCGGAGCACCCGCTGCAGCTTGATGCCGGCCGTCTGCTGATTACCGCTCGACACGAAGGTCTGGTTCACGCCGGCGATCTGCTGGTAATACGTATTGGTATTGCCATAGAGCGTTGCTGTCCAATACCCCCACGGCACGGACCAGGAACCGTTGAAGCCGTGCGAGCCGAGATCCTTGTCGCCGAATTCCAGGTCCTGGTTCGCGCCGAGGGTGAGAATGTCATTCAGGCCGAGCGCGTTGTTGAGGCCGAGGCTCAGATTGCCCTGCAGCTTGCCGGTGGCGCGCGTGCCGGCGTTGTCGATCGAAGCGACGAGACTCCACGGCTTCGTGCGCTTCACGGTGATCACGACGTCGCTCTCGCCGGGGACATCGGCTGGCACCACCTTCATTTCGGCATCCTGATTGCTGACGCGCTTCATCTGGTCGAGGCCCTGTTCGAGATCCCGCAGGTTGAGCACGTCGCCGTCGCGGGCGGGAAACGCTGTTTTCCAGGTGCCGCGTGTCGACGGATCGGCGAACTTCAACTGGCGGATCACGCCCGGGACCAGCGCCAGCTTCAGCGTGCCCGACGAGAGGTCCTGCTGCGGCAATAACACGCGTGTGGTGATGTAGCCCCGGCTCAGGATTTCCTGCTGCAAGCCCTTGACGATGATATCGAGCCCCTGCTTGCCGATACATTCGCCCTGATAGTGATCGAGCCATTCCCGCGCGAACGCAAAGCGATCCTGCGGCAATGCCGATGCGCCTTGTTTGCGAGCTACGTCGGGCAACGTGGCCGGGACGTCGAGCGCAAACGAGTGGATCGGGAAACACGGTTGCTCGGCGGGCAACACCGGCCAGCCAGAGACTTGGGGAACGCTCGAGCGGACAACCGGTGCGGCAATGGTGGCCGCACGCTGCTGCGCGTCGCGTTGCTGTTGAACCTGCTGTTGCTGCTCGGCGTTTGTGCGGGCGGCTGCGGCAATGTCGGGCGAGGCCTGCGCGTGGACGACGAGCGGGGCAAGAACGGCGAGAGGTAATGCGGCAAATCTCTTTTTGTTTTCCAATGCGGACTGTTTTGTGAGGCGCTTGGGTCTGTACGGCGCCAGATCACGATGCACTTGCTGTTTCGGCAAGTGCAAATCTTTTGAGTGCGAAAGCGTATTGCCGGTTTGTGCGTACCCATCGCACGCACCGTCCCTGGTTGGAGGTGAAGACCGTTTAGTGAGCGCCGTCGGTGTTGGCATTGCAACCTGCGAGACCGCTTCGCCACCCTGGTTCGCGTTTTCCCCGGAGCCCTGCGCTACAAACAGGCCTTGTCCGTTATTCATCTTTTTCGGTCAGCAGAATTTACTGCCGACGATTTTCTTGGCAAAACAGGTTTGGGAAAGTCAAGGATTGTGAAGTTGTCGGGGGAATGCGACAAATGCGGAGAATATGGTTCCTCCTATTGCTTTGCGCCAAACAATTGATATTGAATTATTTAAATTTAATATGGCGTTTCCGGTTCTATATCTCATATTTTATGTTTTGAATATTATTCAATAGCCAGAAACGCCGTAACAAATCACCGACCAATACTCTGCTCATACGAAGCGCAAGCATTATGGAAGCGGCCCTGCCGGCGGTCTCGCCTATGTCTACGCTACGTGCCTATTTGCACGACAGCACCACGACACCGCCAATGGCCAGCGCGTTCGATAGCGTTGCCGAATAGCCGAGCGCCACAAGAGGCTGCGTCGCGTCATGTCCGACGACAACCGACTGAATCGTCAGTTGTCCAGTGGTCGAAACACCGTTCAGCGGAGCCTGCGTATTTGTCAACGTATAGTTGGTATTGGCCAGATTGATCGACATGCTCAGGTTGTTGAGCGTGCGAGTTCCGAGATCCAGCGTAGCCGACGTTGAAGTGACTAGCGCCCGCTGCTCCGGCAATCTCTAAGCACTCATAGATTGACGGAAACGACAGTACATTTTCTCGATACATCGAGCAAAAATCCATGTAGCTTGGTCAATTCTTCAATCACGTCACTCCTGGTTACCGTAGCAGTAACCGGAGAACCGTCACGTAAGCGCCGATAAACGAACTCGATTGATTGTTCGTGACCGCTTCGAAGCTGGTCGATCCTTACATTGATCGATGCGGCGATTTCTTTTAAAACATTCTGACCAACTTCATCCTCTTCAAATTGGTCGAACATCGTGCCGTGTGACGAATTGAAATCACGCCAGAAATGTGTCGCAAACAGCCACTCAGACAATGCACCGGAGAGCCGAAACTCTACATCTTCAGCAACCTGAGATTCGGACAGCCAACCAACGATAGTCGATTCTTTCATCTGCATTTTTATCACCATCAATTCTTTGGATCGACATTATTGTAGTGCGCCAGGGCTTACCGCACTCGCCGCCTCACCATTTCGCCTGACCACGGATAGTCCACCACAAACGATAAACCCGGCTACGGCCGGGTTTATTGCTAGTCCATCGCGTCTTTCTGATTGTTAGGTGGAAACCCTCGACTAAGAAAGAATTTTTCCGGATCGTACGTTGCCACAGCCTTTTCTCCGTCATCCTTGTAAATATCAAGCTCGGATATCATGCCAGCTTTTAGAATTAGGATGAAATTAATATATGGCCCTGAAATCGCAGCAGTGTCGATGTCTTCTTGTTGTCCAGTTACCAGCGGGCCGCTAACGTTGCCATACGAGACTGCCTCAGAAACATAAAACTCAAGGGAACCGTATTCGTCAATTTTTTTCACATAAGCAGACTCGACTTGCCTTGTTAAATTCTCGCTATCATCCACCACCGAAATTAGCTTCATCACAATATTTTTCTCTATTGTGGCAAGAGGTCTGAAATTTTTTTCTAACATAAAATCCGCCTACTTGTAGAAGTACGTGCCAATGTTCACGTCGCCGTTGGGTAACAAATACGCTCTATAAAGATAATTCTGAGTTTGCCCCCAAAACAGCCTACAAATAATGTTTAGCGGCGGCAAATTTCCCAAAATCTCTGCGCGAGCCGCAGCAGGATCAGAAACATGACGATCTCCATGCCCCCAATGTACCTGCTGGTTATAGAGCTCGACATTGGATGCCGTGGCAGTTCCCGTCGTCCCGCCAACCAACGCACCGCTCACACCTGCCGCTACGTTCGCGGCCAGGTTGCCCAGTAGGGCCGAGCCCGTTCCCGACGCTACGTTCTTCGAAAGACTGTCCAGTTGGTTCGCCATTTTCGAGGCAAAGCCCGTGCCAGCCGCACCACCGATCGCCGTAAGTACGCTCCCACCGCCTAGCCCGCCAATTATTGCACCGCCCGCAGCATGCAACATCGCACAGTTATCGCCCCCTTCGGCCCAAACCCGGCAGGGACTGGCATACACCCACGTTCTTTCCCTGGCTTCGCATTGCCGGCAAGTGGCTTGAGCACGCCGGCTTCCCACCCGGACAGCGCGTGAGAATCGAGGTCCAGCACGGCAGACTCGTCATCACGCCGGACTGAACAACTCTACAAACAACAAACCCGGCACGCCGGGTTTGTTGTTGTTTGGTTTTTCATGTCTTCCGATTACCAAATCGGTCTATCAGGTTCCTACACGCTTGCTGCGCAAATGATCCAGCCCATTCTTCTGCATTCGTAAGCTCTGGTTCAAGACGAGCAAGCGCCTCTGGCGACCATAGCGGCCTCTGCTCTTCGAGTGGAAGATGATCTGTCTCCGATCGAATGACCACGAATACATCGAAGTCTGGGTCACGATCTGCTATTTCACTCAACTGGCTCCGAATGGCAAGCACCTGAGCCGCGCCTTCGAGGAAGAACAACTTGCCATCCAGCATGTCTTGCGCCACCGCCACAAGATGGTGACGCGCCCGAATCTCTATTTCGCTCATTTCAGAAACCCTTATTTCAGGGGAATTGACTTTGGCTCCACAACCTGACCAGTCGCCGTGTTGCGATAGGCGTGGATTTCAAACTGCGTTCCATCGGCAGCTGTATAGCTTGAGCTACTAACCTTACTCCAATCACTTGGCTGGCCCCCATACTCAGATACCAAACGGGAAGCGTCACGCAAAGGAACACTTGTTCCATTGCCAGCGATATTGGTGCCATTTCCTGCAGCCAGATCCGAGAGTTGCTGCTGGCTCGCCAGCGATTTATTTAGATTTAGACCGCTGACAGCATTAGCAGCACCCTCTGACATGCCACCACTCGATGCCTGTCCGTTGCCGTCATCGTTCCCACCGCTATTGAGCGTCGCATTACCGGGCGCATACCCCGGCATTCCCGGCGCCGCCACAGCAGGCGTCATGACACAGCCAGCATTCGGCGTACAAACCACCGCAGGTGGCGTCACGACCGCCCCGCCCGTAGCCGGCGGCTTGCCGTTGTCATTGGCCTGTACCAGAGGATTGGGGTCGGCGTCCGGCTGCTGTCCCGGCGCAGGAACGATGCTGTTCAGCGCGTGATTCAACGCGCCGAGCGGGTCTGTCGCCGTGGATACGAGCGCATCGCCCAGACGATCCAGGAAGTCGCTGCCCGTGCCGCCCTTGCCATCGCCGTTGCCCGTGCTGCGATTGTACAGATCGGCATTCGACGCCGTGAACGCGCCGGCGCTGCCGCCAACCAGCGCACCGCCAGTTCCCGCCAGCACGTTCGACACCACGTTACCCAGCGTCATCGAGCCCGTTGCGTCACCGATCTGGTCAGCCAATCCGTTCAGCTTCCCGGCGAACGCCGACGCAAATCCCGCCCCCGCCGCGCCCGCTGCCGCATTGCCTATGCTCCCACCACCCAGCCCCGCTACCAGCGCACCGCCCGCGATATGCAGCAAGGTGCGGTCCGTCCCACCCTCATCCCATGCGTCAGCCGTCGCAGTATCGCCTGCAGCTTCGGCTTGCTGCTGCTTCATGGTCGCGTATGCGCCGATGCCCTGCGCCACAACCTGGCCCGCTGCCTGCGCCGCCTGCATCGTGTCGGCCTGCTGCGACAGCAGGTTGTCCACGTCCGGCGTATTCGACACCGTACCGTTGGTGTTCGTCGTGTCGCGGCTCAGGTTCGCCATGTCCTGCGTCTGCGCGTCCGGCTTGGTAATAGTAATCGTGCCTGCGCTGACCGCACTACGCGTCGTCGAGCTCTGGTCGCCGCTCTCGTTCTGCGAAATCATCGGCGATACGCCACCCGTACCGCTCACCGAGCCCGGGCCAATAGCCTTGCCGGTATTTCCCACGCCGACACCCGCACTGATCCCGTTGCTAGTCGCGTCGTAGTGTGACTGGTTCTGGACATCGGAGTAGGTCAGCGTGCCCGTTGTCAAACTGTTCTTCGACGCATCCGCCGTGCTGGAAACCACCGCTCCCGTCAGGCCCGTATTGCCCTTGACGCTCACATCGAAGCCGCCATTGCCAGCATTGATACCCGCCTGCTCATTGACCTGCGCATAGGTGCCGTCAGCATGGCCGTTCTGCGCGCTGAAACTCGCGCTACCGCCTGCCTCGCTGATGCTGAAACCTCCGCCCGCACTACTCTGATGCGCAGTACTGACTGTCGTATCCTGCACGCTCGCAATATTCAGGTCCCCGCCGACGCTCGCACTCACCTGACCGCCGTTGACCTGCGAGCCAATAATATTCGTATCGCCGCCTGAAATCACGGTGACGCTGTTCGTGCCGTTCACGTTCGAGGCGTTCTGGATCGCAGCGCTGCTGTTGCCGTCGCCGTGTGCGTTCTGCATCGAGGCCGACACACCGAAACCGTTTGTGGTCAGCGAAACGCCGACACTCGCGCTGCTCGAACTGTTCGAACTCTGCGTAACATCGGTGTTCGTCGTGTTGACGATATTGACCTGATTCTTCGCAGCCAGCACGACATCGTTCGCGCTCACGGTCGAGCCCGCAATCGTCAGATTGCCGCTGCCCGCCGTCCCGTCGCCCGTCGCCGCGAAAGTTGCGGTACCACCCGCCTGAACAGTCGAGCCGCGCTGGGTCGTCTGGTCCTCGGACGACTGGCTCTGGCTGTGGCTCGACCCAACGCTCACCTGTACGCCGATGCTCGGCGCACTTGACGGAGTCGTTGCCGCGCCCGTCGCCATCTGGTACGCGCCGTATCCCGCCATCGCCGCATCGCCCCCCGCCGCAATCGCATGCAACGCCTCCGCCCGGCCATTGCTGTTGCCGCTTGCAAGCGCCTGGGACTGCGCATAGGCACCGTTGATCGCATCCCCCAAACTCCCCGACAAACCAATCGTCAAACCGCTACTGCTGGTCTGCTGGGTCTGGCTCGTATAACTGGTATCGGTCGCCGAATCGATGACGACGTTCGCCGCCGTACCCGTCACGTTCTGGGCGGCAACGAGATCGCTGCCCGTCACGTGCAGCGTGTTGCCCGCCTGGATCGACAGGTTGCCGTCGAGCGACCCGACCGTGCTGGCGTTGTTCGTGACGCTCGATTCGTTGCTGGTCGTCGCAAGCTTGCTGCTGCCGATCGTGACACTCAGGCCGCTCGTCCCCAGGCCCGAATCCTTCTCCTGATACGTGCCCGACGACTGCATGGTGTTCTGCGTCGTCGTGATGTTGACATCGTGCCCGGCGCTCAAGGACACATCGTTCGTCCCTACAATCGTGCTGCCCGCCACGTTGATGTCGTTGCCGCCCGAAATCGACACGGTATCGGCGGAAACCGTGCTGCCCTGGCTCACGGTGGTCGTCGTATCGCTCGAACTCCTGACCTCCTTGCCGCTCACCACATTGCTATGGCTATGCTGCTCCTGCGAGTTATCGACCGAAGTCGCAGTGGCCGCACCGATATTGACGTCGTTCGTGGCCGCAAGCGTCGCCGTCCCTTTATCCAGATTGACCGTGCTGCCGATAATGTTAATATCGTTGCCCGATGCCACGGTCAGCGAGTTCCCGGCGTTCAGCGTGGTCGCAGTCAGCACATCGTCGGACGTGTGCGACGACTCCGAATAACTGCCGTGGTGATCGCTGCCCGAGCTGCTGCTGTCGACAGTCGAGGTCGTGGTGGCTGCCTGCAGCGTGACGTCGCCCTTCGCGGCGATCACGCCCCCGCCACCCAGGTCGATATTCGCACCCGTCGCCGTCAGGTTGCCGCCCACGCCGATTGCCGACACCCCGCCGACACTCACCGTGCTGCCGCTCGCCTGGTTGATATTGGTGTTCGAAATGCCGTTGGCGCGCTCGACCACCTTGTGCTCGCCGCTCTGCACGGAACCGATGTCGTAGTTACCGCCCACCGACAGGCCCAGGTTGCCGCCGACATTGAGATTGGCCCCGTTCTGCTCGACGTTGCCGCCCGTCGCGATCGAGGCGTTACCGGCCACGTTCAGGTTCGCGATGGGCCCGAGCGTGGTCGTGGTGCGGGTTGCGCCCGTCGCGCTGACCTGATTGACGGTGTTGACCGCCGTGTTGAGAATCAGGTCGCCGCCTGCGTTCAGCGCGAGGCTGCCCGCGTTCACCGTGGCCGAGGTCAGGTCGACATTGCCCGTCGTCGTCAGCGACATCAGTCCGCCGCTCTTCAGCGCGCCGAACGCATTGTCGATCTGCTGCCCCTGGATCGACAGCGTATTGCTCGCCTGCACCGTGCCGCTGTTGTTGAAGGTCTGGGCGTTCTGCAGGTCGACATTGTTTGCCGCGATCAGCGGTCCGTTCATGTCCTGCTGGCTGGCCTTCGCGAGATAGACCACCGGCACCAGCACCGACTGCCCGTCGACCACCTCCGTCTGCATGATGACGACGTTGGTCGTGAGCGCCGCCACCTGGGCCGGCGACAAGCTCATGCCGAGCGGCAGATCCAGCGACTGCGCCAGCGACGCGCCCGCGGCCATCAGTGCCTCGTACATCGACTGGGTGTCGGTATAGGGCCCAAGCACGGCTTTGCCGGTCAACGACGTAATCTGGTTCTGCACGAGCTGCTGTTCGTACAGGCCATCGCCCAGGCGCTTTTCGACCGTCTGCGGATTCAGCCCGAGCTGCTGCAAATAGTAGTTGCTCGAAATGAACGATGTCTGGCTTGTAAAGGCCGGGTTCGTCTCGATCAGGTACGACGCATTCGGTGCGGTGTCCGGTTTGAACAGGCCGCCCTGGGGAATCGTCAGGTTGCTGAGGACGTTGACCGCCGTTGCGCTCGCAATCACCGGATTGACCAGTCCCGCGCTGCCGTTGACCGAAGCCGCACCCGACTTCGCACCGCTCGCGTTGCCGTTCAGGCCGCCGACCGTCACGCCGCCCAGCGACTGGCCGGGCACCAGACCGAGCGATGGAATGCCCGCATTGCCCGCCGTGTTCTCGATGTTGACGCCCGTACCCGAGAGCGTGCCGCCCGCCACGAAGGTCGATTCATAGCTGGGCAGCGTGTAGGTGCGGATATCAGCCGGCGCCGCCTGCGTGTAGCCGCCCGGATTTGAGCCACTGAACGTGGCATTGCCGAACGGCAGCGTCCAGTCGCCAATGCTGTGATCGTAGTTCGTGTAGTGGTAGTAGCCGGAGTACGTCACCTGCACTTCGGGCGCGGT
This sequence comes from Paraburkholderia sp. J12, assembly GCF_905220215.1. Classification (NCBI taxonomy): domain Bacteria; kingdom Pseudomonadati; phylum Pseudomonadota; class Betaproteobacteria; order Burkholderiales; family Burkholderiaceae; genus Paraburkholderia; species Paraburkholderia sp. J12. The sequence goes on along the minus strand of NZ_CAJMZC010000004.1, from coordinate 14,555 downwards.
CTGCCCCTGCCAGCTGTTCTGGTCGAGCGTCGTGGGCGCGGCAATGTTGCCCGCCGCCGCGACCGCGCTCCAGTCGTTCTGGAACAGGCCCACTTTCGACGCATCCAGGTTGCCGCCCGCAATGATCTGCGCCTGCGGGCTGATCGACGCGATCAGGTTCGCCAGCGCCACGCCCGTATAGGTCGTGTACTGGTAACCGCTGTTCCACTGGCCCCCGCTGGGCGGCGTGGTGTACACGCCGCCAATCATGGTCAGGAAAGCCGGGTTATCCGGCGTGGTCCAGCCGACATACGGATTGCCCGGGCCGCAGGCGGCCATGTCGATGGCCGTACACCCGGACAGGCTGATGCCGAGCTGCGTCAGCAGCGACGGATCGACCGGCTGGTTCAGGCCGGTCGTGGTCATCGTTGTGCGCGTATTCGTGACCTGATTCGCGTCGAGCGTCATGTTGCCCGCCGACTGGATCAGCGCCGACCGGTTGTCGATCAGGTTCGCATTCGTGTAGTTGCCGTTCGCATCCTTGCCGCCCGCGAGCACGACGGCGCCAAGCCCGTAGATCGCGGTGGTCGCCTGCGTGTCGGTGGCCGTGGTGTCGTCGCGGTTCTCGATGTCGGGCGCGAGCAGTTCCAGCGTGCCGCTGCTGTCGGTCGCGCCGATCAGCGCGGTCGGGCCCACGTTCGACAGCGTCTGCGTGGCGTTGAGCGAGACACTGCCGCCGACCATCGTGCCCGTGTTTTCCAGCGTATTCGAGTGCGTGGCGAGCGTGCCGCCCGCCATCATCGTGCCGCTGTTGGCGATGTCGCCCGCGTTCACACTGAGGTTGTTGGCGGCGTCGAGGGTGGCGGTATTGGTGAACGTGCCGGGCAGCGTAAAGGTCAGGTTGTTCCCGGCGCTGAACTGCAACGCGGGCGTCGGCGCAAAATCGCCCTGCACGGCTACCGTCACGTTGTCGGCCGCGCTATACGCGCCGCCGCCGGTGAGCGTTGCCGCACTCACGCTCAGGTCGTGCGTTGCGCCGATCTCGCCGTTCGTGCTGGTCACGGCGCCCGTCGCAGTGATCGTGACGTCGCCGTTCGACCCGGCGAGGTTGCCGATCTTGCCGCCCGTGTTATCGACCGTGCCCGCCTGAACCGTAACGTCGGCGCCGCTCAGCTGGGCGCCCTGGGTATTCGCGAGCGCAGCGGTATTGACGGTCACGCTGCCGTTGCCCGTGATCGCGCCGCCGCTGTTGACGACCTGGCCTGCGCCCTGCACGGTTTCGCTGCCCGTGCCGAGGTTGCTGACGAGGCCGCCCGTGTTGTCGATGGAGGCGGCCTGGATGGCGAGCGTGCTGGTGTCGCTGGCATTGCCCCCGACGGTACCCGTGCCCGACTGGATCTGGCCGTTCGTCGTGGTCAGTGCGCCACCGGCCGTCAGCGACAGGGACGCGAGGGAGCGGATCGCCCCCTGCGTATTGTCGATATCGCCGGAAACGGCGGCGTTGAGGTTGCCCTTCGCCGCGAGCACGCCGCTCGCGTTGTTCAGGCTGCCGGCCTGCGCCGCCAGCTGGCCGGCGGTGATGATCGTGCCGCCGGCATTCGACAGCGATCCTGCGCCGTTGCCCGGAGCCAGCGTCAGGGTGCCGGTTCCGGCGTGCGTGATCGTGCCGCCGTCGTTGTCCAGCGTCTCGGGCGCAAGAGTCAGGTCGGTGCTGTTCGTCTGCAGCGTGCCGCCCGCCGAATTGTCGAGCATGCCGCCGACATCGATGCTCATCGGCGCCGCGCCATACTGCGTGATCGTGCCGCCGCGGTTCAGCAGGTTCGATGCGCTCAGCGCGAGCTGGTTGGCTTCGAGCTTGCCCCCGCTGTTGTCGAGTGTGGTGCCGGCCGTCACCGAGAGGTTCGGGGCAACGATCGATCCGCCGCTATTCGTCAGCGATCCCGTCTGGATGGTCTCGTTCGAGCCGGCGCCCAGCTGGCCGCCGTCGTTGTTCAGCGTACCGCCGGCCAGGCTCAGGGCCGCATTCGAAAGCAGCTTGCCGTTCGCATTGTCCACGGCACCCGCCACGCTGGCCGTCAAGCCGGCCTGCCCGGTCACGGAACCCGCCGCGTTATCGAACGTGCCGGCGTGGGCGACGATCTGCCCGTTGCTGACAATCGTGCCGCCAACGTTCGACAGCGATCCTGCGCCGCTGCCCGGAGCCAGCGTCAGGGTGCCGGTCCCGGCGTGCGTGATCGTCCCGCCGTCGTTGTCGAGCGTAACGGGGGAAAGCGTCAGGTTGGTGCTATTGGACTGCAGCGTGCCGCCGGCCGAGTTGTCGAGTGTGCCCGACACCGCCACGTTCATCGGGCCGCTGCCTGTCTGCGTGATGGTTCCCGCGTGGTTGACGAGGTTCGTCGCGTTGAGCGACAGCTGGGCAGCCTGGGTCGTGCCGCCGCTGTTGTCGAGCGTCGCGGCGCTCACGGTGGCATTCTGGCCCGCCGCAATCGTCCCGCCGCTGTTGGTCAGTTGCGTGCCGGCATGGATCGTTGCCGTGTCCGCCGCCTTCAGCGATCCGCCACTGTTGTCGACCGATTGTCCCGTCACCTGCAGGTTCGTCTGTGCCGTGACCGTGCCATGGTTGGCGATGCTCCCGCCCTGCAACGCGACGGCGCCGTTGCCGCCAATCACGCCGCCCTGCCCGCCGGCCGCGGTGGTTCCCGCGGCGTTCGTGAGCTGGCCGCTCGTGCTCACCGTGAGTCCATCGGCGTTGAGCGACGTAATGCGGCCCGCCGTATTGTCCAGCGACGCTCCCGTCACCGTCATGCCGGCAGCGCTCTGCAGCGTGCCCTGGTTGTTCGCGATGGCACCGCCGTTGACCTGCATCGAGCCCTGCGAAACCACCTCGCCGCCCTGGTTCGCGATCTGCCCCGAAGCTTGCGCCACAAGCGGCCCCTGGGCGGAAATCCTACCGCCCTGATTCGAAATGCTCGCGCCCGTGAGGGTGACGGCGTTGCCGCCGGACACTGTGCCTCGGTCGTTGACCAGCGCGCCCGCCGCCTGCGCGTTGAGGGTCCCGTGCGCGCTCGTCGTCGCACTCGCGAGATTCAGGTTGCCCGCGGTCGCCGTCAGCGACAGATTCCCGTTAGCCGCGGTCTCGCTGCCCGAGAGATTGACTCCGCTGCCCGAAAGCGTCGCGTTGCCGCCCGCGACGTTTTCCCCCGTCGCCTCGATCTGACCGGATGCCCCGACCGACAGATCGCCGCCAGCACCGACCGAGCCGCTGTTGTTCACCCCGGCGGCAAGCGTGCCGGTCGAAGCCACGCTCGCTGCGGTGACGCTGGTATTTTGCTGTGCGGCAAGCGTGCCGCTGTTCGTAAGCGCACCCGACGTACCGATCGACGTATTCTGCTTCGCGTAGACGGTGCCGCTGTTCGCCACGCTGCCCGCGTTGATGCCGAGGTTGCCGCTCGCCGTCATCCGGCCGCTCTGCACGAGCTGGCCCGAACTCGTCAGCGTCAGGTCCCCCGCCTGAGCCTCGACGACCCCGGCGTTCGACACGCCGACGCCCTGCTCGGTGCCCACCAGGACGATCTTGCCCGCGTACATGCCACCCAGCTGGCTCACATCGATCGAGTAGCCGGGAGCCGGCCCGTTGCCCGCGATCGGCGTGGCGGCCAGCGTGTTGTGGTCCACCTGGTTTGCGCCGGTGACGACGTTGAGGTTATTGGCGTACAGCGCCGCGTTGATCTGTACGGCGCGCGCGAGGAGATCGACCTCGTCGACATTCGCAGCATTGAAGCCCGCGCCCTGGACCGTGATGGCGCCGCCGTTGACACTGAAGTTCGCGAGGCTGCCGTCCGGATTATAGTTAGGTGTCCCGGTCGTCAGAACCGCACGCGATGTATTGATGAACCCGCCGCCATTGACCGAGATCCCGGAGGGGTTGGCCACCACCACCTCGGCCCTCGGGCCGGCCACCTCGATGTAGCCGTTGATCGAACTTGCCGTGGGACTATTGACCTGGTTGACGATGATCTTCGCCGACTGGCCGGGGCCCAGGTTCGGATTGCCGTTGATGTAGCCCGCCTGCTGCGTGCTGACCATCGTCGGCGAATTGTTCAGGACAACCCCAGAACCCGGAACGTTGAACTGGGAATAGGTGTTTTGCGAAACGCCCGCGCCCGACGGCGCGTTGATGTTCACCTGCTGGAGGCCATTGGGCGTCTGGATGACGGAGGGCGCGTGGGCACCGCCGGCGACCACCTGTGCCTCGGCCAGCACCGGCATCGCCCCGAACAGCAGCATGGCGGCAAACGCCGCAAGCCGGAGGGTCGGCGTCGCGATACGCCCTACCCCCCTCGCACCCCCGGCCGCAGACGTTTCTCCCTGGCCTGCCTTGCCCGTGCCGGCGGCAGTTTCCTCGACGGCAACGAGCATGCCCCTGACACGGCTGAACACCAGCCGATACATCCGGTTATTCATTTTTTCGGTCAGCAGAATTTACTGCCGCCGATTCTCTTAGCAAACCGGATTTTATAAAGTCAAGGATTGTAAACTTGTCGGATGAATACGACGAAGGCGGGTAATACGACCTGTCCGCTTGCGATATATCAAATATTAAACCGATCGGATGCCACAAAACCCATTGCCACCGGCCCAAATCGCAAAGCCGCACCGGCAACGGACATTTCAATAATCGGCCGATTCGACATCGCCATTATCCTGCGCCACTATCGCGGCTTCGTCCGATACAACCACGGCCACTCGTCGTTATCGAGGCCGATACACGATCCCTCGGTCCGCTCCTCCTTGAGCACGAATGCCGAACTGTCGAAAATCCAGCGCGTAATGTCGCCGCAATCGCCAAGACTGCGCACGCGCGTGAGGCTTTCGAGTTGCCCCGACCTGGAATCGAAGGCCGCATCAGACAGTTCGTTCTTCGCGGGCGCTGGCGAATCGGACGATCCGATACCGGCACTCGCATTGGCGCCGAAATCGACGGGCACAGCCTTATACGGCGCGGCCCGTTGCACGCGATACCAGAGCGACGTGTGGTTGTACGCGCCACTCTCGTCGCACGCCAGCGCCACCAGCGCTTCCTTGTCCGAGAGCGCCTCTGCCGAGTTGTCGCGGCTTCGCTGCGCCTTCGCGTCCGGGTCGCTATCGTCATCGGACGCGCATTTCTTGATGTCGGCGCGAAACTGGGTGCGGGTCGCAGCGATGAGGCGCCGCGCTTCCGCAGCCGGCAAAGCCGGCGAAGCCGCCGCCGCACGCGGCGCAACCGGCAAGGGCTGCGCCGCCGGTACCGATGTGGCGCTCGCAGTCCCCTTGCGCACCCACGCCGTTACCGTGCCCACCCTGCCCTGTGCCGCATCGATCGCAAGTAGCGCGGCGCTCAGTCCCGCGAGCGACGTCTTCGGCGTATCGGCCCCGGCAGGGTCGCCGAAGCTCAAGGTCGTGGCATTCCTCGCGGCCTCGACCCATGCGCTCACCACGGCGACATCGTCGGTGGCGAATCGCGACGGATAGGCCGAATCCGGCTGGTTCGGCAGTGCCTTCCATTTCGCGGGCGTCGCATCGAACGGCCGCCCGTCGATGCGCATTTGCGCCGCAGCCGCCGGCCTGGCCGTCGCCATCCGCAAGCTCATGCCACCGTCGGGCCCGGCCTCGCGTGTCAGCCAGACCACGAGATTCGTGTCGGTGTCGAGCGCACCCACTGCGATACAGCGCTTGACGTTGTCGCAGGCGACTTCCCAATCCTTGAACGAGCGGTAGTAAGACCAGGGCCTCTTAATGGTGGCAGCGGTGGCTGTGGGCGCCGTTGCCGCCACCGAGGAAATGATTAGCCCAGCGGCACCAAGCAGGCCAATCGCAATACGCCAACGCGCCCTCGTGTCCACGTTCTCTCGATTCGATTCAAGGCATGCCATGCCGGGTCTTCCTTTGGTTTTGTTCACGGCGCTGTGTACACGCTATTCCACGACCCCGGCAGTGTCTCACCGCACCGCTGCACACGCAACGTCGGTGGCAGCTCCGTCCCCATGCCATACCGACAGTCTCCTCCACAACCACCGTTTACTTCGCACGCGAATCATCTATATACTTCACATGCGAACTTAATTTTCGTCAGCGAAAACCTCGCTTTTCCTCATACAGGAGACAAACCCGTGATTTCCGAAGTCAAGGTTGACCTTACCGGCGGCGTGTTGACCCTCACGCTATCCCGCCCCGACAAGAAGAACGCACTGAGCAACGAGATGTACGGCGTCCTTGCCGATGCAATCGAGCGCGCCGAGACCGACACCGAGATTCGCGTCGTGCTGGTGCAAGGCGATGGAGACATGTTCACGGCCGGCAACGACATGGGCGAATTCGCTGCGCAAGGCAGCGGCAACGGTCCTGCCGAACGCCACGTGGTGCGCTTTCTCAAAGCCCTCGCGCAAGCGACGGTACCGATCGTGGCCGCCGTGCAAGGCAAGGCCGTAGGCATCGGCACCACGCTGCTGCTGCACTGCGACCACGTGATTCTGGGCGAGGATGCGCAACTCGTCACACCATTCGTGAATCTCGCCCTGGTGCCCGAAGCGGCGTCCAGCCTGCTGCTGCCTGCGCGCATCGGCTACGTGAGGGCGTTTTCGATGTTTGCGCTCGGCGAGCCGCTCCCCGCCCAGACCGCGCTGGCATGGGGACTCGCCAACGCGATCGTGCCGGTCGCGCAGTTGCACGCACAGGCTCGCCAGATAGCCGAAGCCATCGCCGCGAAACCGCGCGGGGCGTTAACGGCAACGAAGCGGCTGATGCGGGACGCGGAAACGCTCTCCGCACAGATGGACCGCGAAGGCGTGAGCTTCGCGCAACGTCTGACCAGCGCCGAAGCACGCGAAGCATTTCTGGCTTTCGCGCAAAAGCGCAAGCCGGACTTCTCGAAGATCGCTTGATCGTCTGGTCGCCTGGTCGCACTATCGGGCTGGGCGAGGCAATGTCAAGCCTCGTCCACCGCCGGGAACTTCTCCTGCAGGCTCTCCAGCCAGCGGGCGACCACTTCGATCTCTTCTTCGCTAAAGCCTTCGGTCAGCCGTGCGTTCAACTCGGTGAGGCCGGAGCGCGAGCGCTTCATTGCGGCGCGCCCTTCGGCGGTCAGCCAGAGCCGCGACGCGCGGCGGTCGGTTTCGTCGGCGTAACGTTCGATCAGGCCGGCACGCTCGGTGCGGTCCGCGAGTCCGCTCATGCCGGACGCGCCGACGTCGAGCGCCGCAGCCGCCTCGCTCATGAGCGCGCCGTCGTGCTTCGCCAGGAAAAACAGCAGCCCGGCCTGCGACGCGGTCACGCCCCCGACCGCGGTACGCGCCTGGGTCCAGCGCTGCAGCCGGCGCTGCCCGACGTTCAGGAGATAGACGAGACGATGGTTCATTTTTGGCCTTTGGCATGCCGCAGTATTTATTTCGCATGCGAATAATATCATGGGCAGTCCGGTCTTCCGCAACATCGATCGTCGCCCGAACGTGGTCGGCGGCCGTCCCCGAGACCAGATTCGCCGCCGCGTGGGCCGCGAGGTAGCCGCGTGCGCCGCCCGTGACCGCCATCACGCGGTTCCTGAGATCGAGCTGATTCATCGCGCCTCCTCGCCGGATACGGCGTGTCTCCTGGTTTCTTCGAATCGAGCCCTGCCCGCCGACTATATATAGGTGCGCCCCGATACCCGAACAATCCGAAAGACGCATGAGCCGATAACGAAAACGGATCGGTCCCAGTTAGCGGTCAAACGGAGCCGGTAAAATTGCGCGTCTCGCGAGGAAACCCATTGCGCTTCGACCCGAAATTAAAGTCAGCCTGACGGCCTTCAGACGGCGCGAGCCTCGCCGTTATAGCCGTCAACTGCACCGGGTCTCGCGATCGGCCCATCGCAATTCCAGTGACAGATCCGGCAATTCTGACGTCAACCCTTTTTACGCATCGCATCGGTGCGCGACGCCAGCCGGTCACCCACATTCACGTCTTCCTGCCCGCCGGCGGCGCTCCAGGCGCCCCGCGGCAGGGCGTCGCTTTGTCTTTCCAGATCGATGAAACTCATTCCCTTATTACTGTCCTCGTTGTTGATCCTCGCGGGCTGTGGCGGCGGTGGTTCCAGCAGCGGCAGCGCCGGCACCGAGGCCGCCAACGGCAACAGTCCCGCCACCGCACAAAATGCGGGCGGCAACACGCCCGGCGCCACGGGGTCGAACTCCGCAAGCCCCGGTTCGACGAACAGCAACGGCACACCGCCGAACACGGCAGCCCTCGCAGGCACCCTGACCTGCAATGCCCCGGTCACCTCTAGCGCCACGGCCAGCAGCATGCTCGTCTCGGCCGATACACCGAACGCATCGAGCGGCCGCATCTACGCCTCGGGCGCCGCCTTCCCTGTCGCCTTCGTCACCAACGCCCCTTCGCCCGATACGCTGAACTGGTCGATCACCGACCAATTCGGCCATGCGGTGGCCGGCGGCAGCCTGCCCGTCGCAGCGGGTGCCGTCACCACCACGCTCACTTGCGCCTCGACGCTCGCGGGCTATTTCGGGCTCTCCGCCACGCTCTCGAACAACGGCGGACAGATTCCCGAAGCCGGCACGCGTCCCGCCGGCAACGCAACTTTCGGAGTACTACCGAATCTTGCTGGCATCGTGCCTGCCGTCGCCTACGCGCGTCAGGACCTGCACCGCTTCGGCATGCAGGGCGAGAACGACAACGGACCCGTGCTCTCGGCACTCGGCATTGCGTGGACGCTCGACGACCGCTCGATGGCGACGATGGAGCCGAATGCCGCCAACAGCTTCAACCCGAACGCCAACAACCTCGACCCGTTCTATACGTCGGGCAACGTGATGCGCTTCATCCGTCTCGACGGCATTCCCGCGTGGGCCAGCCCGACGAACGCGTTCGAAGACGAAACGCTGCCGCCGACCAATCTCACGTACTACCAGGGATATATGGGCCGCGTAGGCACCGAGTCGAACCTCATTCGCACCACGTATTTCCCGAACCAGTCGGCCAACTACTACCAGGTCACGTGGGAGCCGGACGCGCAATGGGCCGGCACCAACGCGCAGTTCGTGCAGCTCTATCAGACCGTCTATCAAGGCCTGCATTCGACCGATCCGGACGCCGTGGTGATGGGTCCGACCGACTCCGGCCCGGACACGACCGCGAGCCAGCTCGCCACGCTCCAGCCGCTCGGCTACGGGCAGTACATCGACGGCGTGACGACGCACGGCTACTACGACATCAACGGGACCTCGCCTTCGTATCCGCCCGAACGCCTCGCAAGCGATCCGTCCACGATTTCGCAATCGCTGATCGGCGAAATGCGCGGCCTGCGCAGCGAAATGGCCTCGCAGTACAAGCCCGGCATGAAGCTGTTCCAGACCGAAGTGGGCATCATGTACGACAACGGCACGTCCTATAGCGCCACTTACCCCACGGCCAATGTGCTGTATGCGCAGGGCGCCGTGGTCGCGCGCTCTCACCTGATCATTCTGGGCGAAGGCGCCGACCAGACGTGGGTGTTCTATGGCGCGGACTTCCCCGGCAAGGTGGGCTACGGCACGTTCTTCGACCTCGCCGATCCGCAGGGCGCCTACGGCGCCACGAACATCAGCCCGAAGCCGGCCGCCATGGCCGTCGCCGCGATGACGCGCATTCTGGACGGCACCAACACGCTCGGCCCGGTGAACGGCACGCCCACCGGCGTCTATGCCTACGCATTCCAGCAGTTGAACAACGGCGCCGTGATTACCGCGCTGTGGACGCACAACAACAGCGTGTGGAGCACGAGCAGCGGCTTCAGCTCGACGTATAGCGTGCCGTACAGCCTCGCCGTGGATGCGCCGGGCACGAGCGGCACGGTGACCATGCTCGACGAGATGGGCAATCCCTCGACGCTGAACTACAGCAACGGGACGGTGGCACTGGGCCTGACCGAATCGCCGGTGTACGTGATTTCGCACAATGCCTCGGTCGCCAGCGCGAATTCCACGCTGCCCGCGGGCTACGTACCCAACTGATTCCCTGACTGCGTTGCCGCCCTCCGGGGGCACGCAATAGAAAAACGGCGGCCGCTTGCGCGGACCGCCGTTTTTTCGTTAAGACTACTGGTTAAATCTGAATCAGTCGCGATTGGCCTGCAGCACGGTCAGCGCGGCCATGTTGACGATCCGGCGCACCGTCGAGCTCGACGTGAGAATGTTCACCGGCGCATTCACGCCGAGCAGGAACGGCCCCACCGCCACGTTGCTGCCCGCGCCCGTCTTGAGCAGGTTGTAGGCAATGTTGCCCGCGTCCACGTTCGGGCACACCAGCAGGTTCGCGGCGCCCTTCAGGCGCGAGTGCGGCAGGATGCGCTCGCGCAGCGATTCGTCGAGCGCGCAGTCGCCGTGCATTTCACCGTCGATTTCCAGGTCCGGCGCCTGCGCCGAAACGAGCTTGAGCACCTCGCGCATCTTCGTGCCCGAAGCCGAGCTGCCCGAGCCGAAGTTCGAACGCGAGAGCAGCGCCACCTTCGGCGAAAGATTGAGCCACGCCATCTGCTTCGCGGCGGCAATCGTGAATTCGGCAATCTGTCCGGCGTCCGGGTTGTCGTTCACGTGCGTGTCGACGAGCGCGACCGTGCGCTTGTCGAGCAGCAGGATGTTCATCGCCGCATAGAGGTTCGCGCCCGGCAACTTGCCGATCGCCTCGTCGACAAAGCGCAGATGGTCGTGGTACGCGCCCACGGTGCCGCACACCATGCCGTCCGCGTCGCCGAGGCGCACCATCATCGCGCCGATCAGCGTGAGGCGGCGGCGCATTTCCACGCGCGCCATCTCCTTCGAAATGCCGTCGCGGCAACGCAGTTCCCAGTAGGTGGTCCAGTACTGGTGAAAGCGCTCGTCGTACTCGGGGTTCGTGACTTCCACGTCTTCGCCCAGACGCAGGCGCAGGCCGAACTTCTCGATGCGTGCGAGCAGCACCTCGGGGCGGCCGATCAGGATGGGGCGCGCGAGTTTCTCGTCGACGATCACCTGCACCGCGCGCAGCACGCGCTCTTCTTCGCCCTCGGCGAACACGATGCGCGACTTGCCGCCTTCGCGCACGTATTGCTTGGCCGTCGCGAAGACCGGCTTCATAAAGGCGCCCGAGTGATAGACGAACTGCTGGAGTTCGTTCGTATAGGCTTCGAAGTCGTCGATGACGCGTGTGGCCACGCCGTCTTCCATTGCGGCCTTCGCCACCGCCGGCGCGATGCGCAGAATCAGGCGCGAATCGAAGGGCTTCGGAATCAGGTACTTCGGGCCGAAGCGCAGGTCATAGGCGCCGTAGGCGGCCGCCACCGAGTCGTTCGGCTCTTCTTCGGCGAGCTTCGCGATCGCGCGCACCGCGGCAATTTCCATGTTGCGCGTGATGGTGGTCGCGCCCACGTCCAGCGCCCCGCGGAAGATATACGGGAAACACAGGACGTTGTTCACCTGGTTCGGGAAATCCGAGCGGCCCGTGGCCATCACTACGTCGTCGCGCGCTTCGAGCGCCACTTCCGGGAAGATTTCGGGCGTGGGGTTCGCGAGCGCGAGAATCAGCGGCTTCGCGGCCATCGTCTTGACCATCTCGGCCTTGAGCACGCCGCCCGCGGAAAGGCCGAGGAACACGTCGGCACCGTCGATCACGTCGGAGAGCGTGCGCGCCGACGTATCCTGGGCGAAGCGCGCCTTGTCCGGATCCATCAGTTCCTTGCGGCCCTTGTAGACCACGCCTTCGATGTCCGTCACCCAGATGTTTTCGAGCGGCAGCCCCAGATCGACGATCAGGTCCAGACACGCGAGCGCCGCCGCGCCGGCACCCGAAGTCACGACCTTCACCTCGCGGATGTCCTTGCCCACCACCTTCAGGCCGTTGAGGAACGCGGCCGAGACCGTGATCGCCGTGCCATGCTGGTCGTCGTGGAAGACGGGGATCTTCATGCGCTCGCGCAGCTTGCGCTCGACCGTGAAGCAGTCCGGCGCCTTGATGTCTTCGAGGTTGATGCCGCCGAAGGTCGCTTCGAGGCTCGCGATGATCTCGACGAGTTTGTCCGGGTCGGATTCGGTGATTTCGATGTCGAACACGTCGATGCCGGCGAACTTCTTGAACAGGACCGCCTTGCCTTCCATCACCGGCTTGGACGCCAGCGCGCCGATGTTGCCGAGGCCCAGCACCGCCGAGCCGTTCGTGATGACGCCCACCAGGTTGCCGCGGCTCGTGTACTTGAACGAGTTCTGCGGGTCGGCAGCGATCTCCTCGCAGGCCACCGCCACGCCCGGCGTGTAGGCGAGCGCCAGATCGCGCTGCGTGACGAGCGGCTTGCTCGCCGTCACCGAGATTTTTCCGGGGGTGGGGTACTGGTGATACTCGAGAGCTGCCTCGCGATCGGTCTTGTTCATGTTTCCTCACTCGTCCTCTTTTGGCGCCGGGAAGAGCCCGGCGGTGTTCGAATGAGGCGATTTTAGGCAGACGCCATAATCTGCCCATTTTGATTTAGTATGGCACCATCACTTTTCTCTTATACCCTTGAGGTCAATCGGCCTCATGATCCGTCCCTTTGTCTACGATCAACCCCGACGAAGTCGCCCGGCGCCTGACCACGCGCCTGAAGATGCGCCACCTCGTGCTGCTTCTGCAGATCCGCCAGTACGGGTCGCTCACGCGCGTGGCCGAGCACGTCGCCACGAGCCAGCCGGCGGTGACCAACGCGCTCGCCGAAATGGAGAGCATGTTCGGCGGCCCGCTCTTCGAGCGTTCGTCGCGCGGCATGACGCCCACGGCGCTCGGCAAGGTCGTGCTCACGCGTGCCCAGGCCATGCTGCACGACCTCGACCACCTCGCCCGCGACATCGAAGCCGTGGTCGCGGGGCACGCCACGCGGCTGCACGTGGGCGTGATTCCGTTCATCTCGGGGCGCACGCTCGCTTCGGCGATCCAACTCACGCAGGCGCGCCTGCCCCAGCGCGTCACGATGACGATTCACGAAGGCACGAGCGACGCGCTCATGCCGCTCCTGCGCGATCACACGCTCGACATCGTGATCGGGCGCGCTTCGGCCACGGTCGATCTCGCGCAGTTGCGCTTCGAGGTGCTGTACCAGCAGAAGCCGCGGCTGATCGCGAGCCGGCGGCTTGCCGCGCGGCTCGCGCGGGTGCGCCTCAGCTGGGACAAACTGGGGGAGCTCGACTGGATTCTCGGCGCGCCGCACACGCCCATGCGCGAGCAGATCGCCGACCTCTTCCTGCAGGCCGGCGTTGCGCCGCCCGTGCCGATCGTGGAGAGCTACACCTCGCGGCTGATCGGCGAAATGATCGTGGCGAACGAGAATGCAGTATCGATCGTGCCCGCCGATATCGCGGAGGAACTCGTGCATTTCGCGGGCGTGGCGATCGTGCCTTATACGCTCGACTGGACCCTGCCGCCTATCGCGATGTTCACGCGCGCCGGCGTTTCGCGCGAGGTCGATGCGGCCTTCGGACAGTCGCTGCGCGAGCTTTATCAGGCTGTGGATAGCCGGAGCATTGGCTGAACGGCTGCCCGGCGCCAGGTAATTGATCTGGAGTGCAGAAGAACAGGATTGCGAGGCGATTTCGCCATTGCGTTCCCGCGCGGGATGCTCGTGCCGGACTTGACTGCAATGCCCTGTGTTCATCGCGGTCCGGCACATGGTCATGGGGGTAGCCGTCGGGGTGCCCGCCAGTCTGCCTGGCAGGCACCCCGTCTTGCGGCTTAGTGCTTGGGAAGCAGCGAAGTCAGCGGGTTGCTGCCGCTGCCCGTTGCGCCCGTCGCACCCGTGAGTCCGCCAAGGAGGCTCGTCACCGGCGAGAGCGGCGACGAACTGCCGCCCGCGCTGCTGAGCGCGCCGGTGAGCGTGCTGACGAGGGTCGTCAGCGGTGCCGCCGGGCTCGCGGCCGAACCGGTGCTGCCCTTCGACGAACCGCCCGACGCCGCGCCGCCGGTTGCCCCCGCGAGGCCGCCGAGCAGGCTGGTCACCGGCGCAAGCGGCGACGAACCGCTACTCGATCCGCTGACCGCGCTGGTGAGCGTGGTCACGAGGCCGGTCAACGGTGCCGTCGGGCTGGACGAAGCGCTCGAACCACCCTTCGAACCGCCCTTCGAGCCACCGGTGCTCACCGAGCCGAGGGACGTGCCGCCCAGCAATGCCGTCACGGGCGCCAGCAGGCCGCCCGAGCTGTGGCTGCCCGACGAAACGCCAGTGCCCTTCGAACCGCCCGTCGAGCCGTTGCCGACGCCGTTCCCATTGCCGCTGCCGCTGTTGTTGCCGATGGTGATCGGTACGATCGGCACGCTGATCGCGCCCACGTTGAGGACGAGGTCGACGATCGGGCTCAGCAGGCCGCTCGAGGTCTGGTTGCCGTTGCCGGAACCCGTCGTGCCTCCGCTGTGGCCACCGGTGCCGGAGCCGCCCTGACCGCCTTGGCCTCCCTGACCGCCGGACCCGCCGGAGCCTCCCGAACCGCCGCCCCAGCCGCCGTGGCCACCTTCACCTGAACCGCCCCAACCGCCGTGGCCACCCTGGCCTGAGCCTCCCGAGCCTCCCGAGC